>JAVHOS010000206.1:0-2546 GCA_036170205.1 Ignavibacteriaceae bacterium
AACTTGCCGGTTTTTTTGCAGTTAGCAAAATTGTCTTGTATTTTTTTCTTGTTTTTACTTTTCGGGGCAAACATAAAACTATCTAACGCATGATCGCATTCCGTACAGAATTCGAGGGATAACTCCGGTTTTTCTTCTGTGATTGTCTTTTTTGTTTTCATCATTAACTCGTGGTGTAAAAATAATTGTAATGTCTGTAATATAAAAGTAAAAAAGAAATTCGTGTGAACACTTCTCGCAAATTCGAATCATTCATTTTCACAGCAGATGTATTCAAAGATAAGAACACCAAATGAAGGGGGAAAGTTCAAATTCTGATTTTTTTTGTGGTAATTTCAATAAAAACTAAAACTGCATGTAAGTGTTTTACTGAAGTGAGAAACTTGAAATAAATTTTTATAAAGTAATCCCGCCTAACCAACTCATCGTAACTATATTAATTACTTTTATTCTCAAATAGAATTAAGTCTTGCAATAATTTCTTGTTGAAGGAGTGTGAATTTCCGTTCGTTATAATATTCCCTTTCTTCTTCATCAAGTAACGAACCAAGCATTACTTTGAAATCTTTCTCTTTAAACCCTTTTAGAACTTCAAGCACGTTATTTAGTTGCTCTTTTTCTTTTGGAAGTTGAATCCCTCGCTTTAACAAAAACTCAATATCAAAACCGTCACGAATAGCTTTCCGTGATACTAACGCAGTAATTTTGTTTCTCATCATTTGAGAAAGCGTAAGACCGCGTACTTGTACTTGACTTGTAGTAAATGTTGAAAAGGCAATCTTTCTTTCCCATTCAAAATCCGTTTGTTCTTTTCTTATTTCTATTTTCAGACTTCGTTTTGTTCTTGAACTTTTCAGTTGAAAAACAATCGTGAAATGTTTGTTCTGATTGTCGATCAATATATATTCTTGTGAAAAAATATCTTTCATCGCATTAAATATTTTGTCCGGATCGGAATCGGGTTTAATCCAAAAGTCGAGATCGGTGGAATAGCGATTTAAATTATGACAAAGCCGAAGCATCGTTCCGCCGCCAAAGTACAACTGATCAAGGACTTTCCTTTTATGAAGTAGCTCAAGAATCTCAATTTCAAATATTTCTAAAGTCCGTAATTCTTCGTTAAATTTTGCCATAAATTTTGCGCCGCTCTATTTGTTGTTTTTAGTATTTCGTCTATTTCCGCTTTATTGAATTTCTCCAAATCAATCGCATCAAAATCAGCGTTGTACTTTCCAATTGCCGTCAAATAGACTGCATCAGCAAGAGCCTTAGCCGGAGACGCTATGAAAAAATTTTCTTTTCTCGTAAATCCCGAATAAAATATTTTTTTCACCTTATTATAATTGAATTCTATATTAGCTGCTTTGAAAGAAATAGTTCTCTGAAGACCTATGGACTCAACACTCCCTCGCGTTTGTTGAGTTGATAAATTATAATAACTTAATGCCGAAGTGAGCGAAATATAACTTGGAGTTTGAAGTACGTTGGCTATGGCAAACCACTCGTCTTCTGAGATTCTTTTAAGTTTTTGGGGAAGAAGATAGAAATCCCGTTTGAGTCGTACTAACCGTTTCTCTTTTACATAGCGCGAAGCGGTAACTTGCGCTGATTTATAACTTATAGACAATACACGGGCAATATCATTGCTGTTGAAGTACAAAGTTTCGATATTTTGGAGCTTATCTAAATTCACGGGATCAAATATATAACATTATTGTTAAATATCTGTGCTTTGATATAATCATATTTTTTCTGAGGATCCAGTTCTTTCTGAAAAATTGTCCTCCAGTGATAGTTTTTGTGGCGGTTAAATAGGATGTAATTCTTCTACGACTTAAAAAGGATCACCTATACGAATCTACTCCGCAAAAGGAGGATGATTTTTTCTCTTTGCATAATCAAAAATGAAGTGTATTTTTGAACTGAAAATATTTATCGAGTCGATCCTTTAAAAGACGACTACGTTTTTCACAACTTAAAAAAATTTAGGACTTGACTCCGACATATCGGAGCAGATATCTATGCAGACAAAAAACACTTCTCCGTTTTCCCGATTGATTCCTCAACCGGAATTCAGACTACTTCAACATCCTACTATCAAATTAATCATTTGAAATTTCAAATCGTTTCAAGCTTGAGGCAAAAATGAAAACCATACAAGAATTTCAGGCGATGAAACTAGCAAATAAAAAAATCTCTATAGCAACGTGTTACGATCACTGGTCTGCTTTAATTCTTGATGAAAGCGATGTTGATGCGGTATTGGTCGGCGATAGCGCCGCAATGGTAATGCATGGCTTTGAGACAACAATTAACGCTGAACTTGAAATGATGCGTTACCATGTTGCAGCGGTTAAAAGAGGTTTGAAAAATAAATTCCTCATCGCCGACCTTCCTTTTCTCGCTCACAAAAAAGGTTTAACCTTTCTAATGGATTCTGTTGACTCGCTGATGAAAGCCGGAGCGCAAGCCGTTAAGCTTGAAGGCGCTGAACAAAATATCGAAAGCATCAAACATCTGGTTTCAGCCGGCATTCCGGTAATGGG
>JAVHOS010000207.1:0-12449 GCA_036170205.1 Ignavibacteriaceae bacterium
TGCCACGCTTACTCCTCATTCGGTCGCGTTCATATTATTTTTTGCGCTTTTATATACAAAAGTAGTGCTCTTCAGATATTCTTAGATTAATTTACTTCCGGCTTTTTGAAATATCTCGTGTAAAAAACTTTTTTTAATTATTCCATTAAATGATAGTTAGTAAATATGAAACCGATTGATGTTACCTTAGGAATAAAAATTAGCGGAACCAGTATTGAGTATGGTTTGGTAGACCGCCAGGGCGAAATCGTCATGGAGGAAGCTATCAAAATGCGCGTACACGAATCTGCAGAAACCCTCTTTGAACGTTTACACAAACAAGTTACTTCCTCTTATAAAAATTTTAAAGATACCCATAGGCTTATGGGAATAGGCATTGCCGCACCTTGCGCAAATTACCATACCGGAACCGTAGAAAATTCTTCTAATCTTAATTGGGTAAAAGTTCCTGTTGTAGAAATTGCAAAAAAATATTGGGACGTTCCCATCGTAATTACCAATGATGCAAACGCATCGGCTGTCGGTGAACTTAAATACGGCGTTGCAAAGAACTTTAAAAATTTTATTCAAATAACTCTTGGCTTAGGCTTAGGAAGCGGTATAGTAGTTGAAGGAAATTTATTGTACGGCAACGAAGGTTTTGCCGGTGAAATAGGACATACAATTATTGAAAAGAACGGGAGACATTGCGGCTGCGGAAGAAAAGGATGTTTGGAAACTTACGTTTCAACTACCGGATTGGTGAGAACGGCTATTGAATTACTTTCAAAATATAACGGAGATAGTGTTCTTAGAGAAGTTCCGTTAAATGATCTTACTGCAGATCTAATTTTAAAAGCATCTAAAATGGGAGACTCAATTGCAAACGAAGCATTTGAAGTAACCGGACAAATTTTCGGCGAAGCGATAGCCAATACTGTCGCATGTTTCAGTCCTGAAGCAATAATTTTAACCGAAGGATTAGCCTCTGCCGGAGACTTACTTGTAAACGCAACAATCGCTTCGATGGAAAAGAATCTGCTCAGCATTTTCAAAGGGAAAGTAAAAATTTTACTCTCCGGTTTACCGCAAGGCAACGCCGCTATTTTAGGCGCAAGCGCATTAATCTGGCATGAACTCCAGATCAATAAAGTAAAATTGCATTTACGAACTTTAGAAAACGAGATGGCATAAAGTGTTGCCATTCTTCCAAAATAGAACCGGATACACTTCCCTATTTGTGTTGTGTTTTATCTTTTCGGTAACACTGTCGGCTCA
This sequence comes from Ignavibacteriaceae bacterium, assembly GCA_036170205.1. GTDB lineage: Bacteria > Bacteroidota > Ignavibacteria > Ignavibacteriales > Ignavibacteriaceae > UBA1563. The sequence continues at coordinate 1,258 of JAVHOS010000207.1, forward strand.
ATTAAATTTTCCGATCAAGTCGGGAAAGATTGTTTTCCATACGTATTCCGATTGGACAAACTGGGATGGAAAACTTTTTATGTTCGATTTTGTAGATAGAAAATTAATAGAGATAAGCAAAAATTGGATGAGCGTCGATCATCCGACGAACGCGCACTTTTCTCCTGATGGAACGAAGATAGTTTTTATGGCAGTCCCTAAAGGTATGCACACAAGCAGCAGTTGGAATGTTTATTTGTTCCCCGTCAACAGCACAGATGAACCGGTGAATCTTACTCCAAATGCTTATCTCGATCAAGACCCAAAATTTTTTAGAGACGGGATTCACATCTGCTACAAAAGTAACGGCGATCTTAAAGTGATGAATATTGAGACAAAAGAAATTACACAAGTAACTCATGATGGCTGGACGGTTGAAGAATCAATGCCTTATCCAACAACCGATGGTAAAAAAATTATTTATTCAACAGGAACCGGAAACAATACTTTCATCTATTCTGTAAATCTTGATGGAACAGAAAACAAAATAATTGATGGAACTCCGAATGTTCACAGCTATTATCCTATTGTTCGAGATGATTCAACTTATATTTTCACACGCGGTGCATCCTCATCAAACGCAGCAGACGATCTTTTTCTCGCAAATTTAAATACCGGGAAATCTGTTTCATTACCCTTTAATATTAGCGCTGCTGATGATTCTGATCCTTATCCGGTTGATTCCGAATACGTCTTTTTTTCAAGTAACCGTACCGGCGTTAAAGGCGGTTGGGATTTATTCCTCGGGAACAGCAAAACCGGCGCTTCCTGGACACTTTCTCTCTTCGGATTAAATTCCACCTTGCATGAGTTAGGAGTTTGCTACACGCCTATTGGTTCGCCGGTGAAAATTGGAATGGAAGAAGAAATTCCTTCTTCTTTTAAAGTGTTCCAAAATTATCCAAATCCATTTAATCCTACAACTTCGGTTGCAATAACGTTAGAAAAAAAAAGTGATGTAACACTAAATTTATATGACACAATTGGATGCTTAACAAAAACTGTTTTCAGAGGAATTTTAGACGCCGGAACTCATTCGCTTAATATCGATGCGGCAAATCTTTCAGCTGGAGTTTATTTTTACCGGGTATCAACCGGAACGGAATCAGTAACTAAGAAATGTATTTTACTAAAATAAATCAATCAACTAACAACAAAACGAGGTAACGTTATGAAAAAACTGCTTTACTTATTTGTTATCATCTTCCTCCAAAATTTGTCTGCACAGTCTGTAGAAAATTTTGACGGAGGTTGGACAAACTGGGCTGACGAATGGATGAACGCCGGGAATTCCTTAGTCCGCACGTATGATACAAATTTCAAAATGGAAGGAACCGCTTCTCTCCGCATGGATTGGGTGATGCAAGCTGAAGATTGGGGAGGCGGAATAAGCTTCGCACGATTCAGCGATGCAGGCTCCTGGATCGATATGTCGGTTTATGATACCCTTTCTTTTTGGTATTATGTAGACAAACCTTCTAAAAAAGATTATGCTTATTTAGCATTAATTTTAAGAGAGAATCCTATCTCATCAATTTACGACGCTGATCCTTCTAACGTTGAATTATGGCGTCATCAAATAACAGGAATATTTAACGATACTGCAAAGGGCTGGCATCAAGTTAGTATTCCTTTAAAAACTGTGGGCGATCCTTTAAATCCTTCTCCGGCAGATTGGCTTGCCGGATTTAATATGCAAGGAAGTAATCATCAAAATAGTAAACTCGATTGGGATTATGTAAGAGGATTTTATCTTGAAATTGATACCGACACAGCTTTATATGTTGATTCGGGAAGCATTTATCTTGATAACATGGTATTAAGCGGAAGCCGCGCTACTCCTCTCGTTTTATTCAACGGTAAAACCGCTCCAAACAATGTAAAATTCGCTCCGGGATGGACCGGGACAGCAGAAGTTACAAAAGATGAAGATTACGATAACGCCGGAACCGGTTCAATTAAATGGACCGGCGGATCAGACGCTGACGGCGGTGGATGGGACGGAATTTGGTTTGATCTTAGTAGTCCACATAAAATTGGCGAATTGATGGCGACCGACACTTTGCAATTTGCAATGAAAGCTCCTGCAGGTCTCGGCAACTTCTGGCTCGCTTTTGCCGACGATGATATGGACGGCGATGGTCCCGATAGAATGTACCAAAACGTTTATTATCTTGATGAAACCAAACTTGGCGGATATACCAACAGTTGGCAGTTAATAAAAATTCCTTTAAAAGATTTTTATCCGGGTGGTTCTTGGGATTCAGACCATCTTACCGGATCTGTTGATTCAAACAGAGTGATCCAATTCAGAATTGAAGGCGATGGACAAAGTGTTCAAGGAAAAGTTGCTTATTTTGATAACATCTGGACAGGTAATTATTCACTCGATATTATTCCTCCGGCTGCGCCTCAAGTTCAAGCATTCAGCAATGGCGATTATTTAAATACAATTACCTGGGCTGATGTTCCCGGTGAAAAACAAGAAATGTACAAAGTCTATGCAAGTCAATCTCCTATTACCGATATCAATGCAAACGGCGTTGAAGTGGTTGGTCGTGCAGTTGCCGAAGGATTCCAAATGGCTGATCACGAAGTAAGATTTCCGTTGATCGACAAAGATGGAGTAGTTTATTACTATGCTGTTGTATGTACTGATAATGCCGGTAATCAAAGTGTTGCCGGTGTTTCAGGTCCTGTTACTAATTTAGCAAAAGGAATTGCAACGGTTCACGAAACAGCTCCGGTAAATTTTAAAGCTGATGGTGATCTTGCTGACTGGGCAGGCATTAAACCTTTCAGAACTTTCCCGAGTGATGGAAGCGGACATGTTGCCTCCAATTATAGAGTTGACGGCGATGCTGACCTTTCTGTAAATTCTTACATCGCGTCTGATGCAAAATATCTCTATGTAGCATTTGATGTAACCGATGATATCGTTTCCGTTGATCCGACTCTTGGTGAATGGGAAAATGATTGTCCCGATCTATTTATCGGATTATACAACCAGAAAAGCGCCGCCCATACTTTTTATAACCGAGGTAAAGAACCGGATTACCGTTTGATGTTTGACAAACACAGACTGCTCGCCGGAAAACCTTGGTATGATTCTCTTCTCACTCCGGGCGCGGATTATTACTGGTCAGAAAAAGTGTTAACAAACGGTTACACGGTTGAAGCCAAAATTCCATGGTCGATATTTCCTGTCATCAGCGGTGGAGCTGATTCACTTTTCGTACCGCAAGTAGGAATGAAAATCCCTATTGACATAGCATTTAATGATGCAGATGCAACAGGTTCACGCGAAGGAATGCTTTCTTGGTCAAAGTTAAATAACGATGATTCTTATGCTGATGTGTCAGCCTGGTCATCAACCTGGATTGGCGATAAGACTACTGTTGGCGTTGAAAACGAAGGCATAGTTGCAACTTCATTCTCTCTTTCACAGAATTATCCGAATCCCTTCAATCCTTCAACACAAATAAAATATACACTTGCTAAATCAAGTTTTGTATCTTTAAAAATATTTGATGTTTTAGGGAGAGAAGTTAGCACGTTGGTAAATCAAGCTCAAAACAGCGGAACCTACAGTGTAAACTTTAACGCAAGTGCGCTTTCCACCGGAGTTTATTTCTATAAATTAGAAGCCGGTGATTTTATGAACATAAAAAAAATGTTATTGATCAAATAAATAACTCCTTTGTAGAGAGCGGTGCTTTTCTTTTAGTACCGCTCTCTCTACATTTACACAGAATATATTTTTCATTTCATCACAGAGAAGAGCATGCAGTTAACCTATATTGATTTTTTTATAATCGCACTCTATTTTACCATCAATCTTGGCATCGGCTTACTTCTGCGGAAGAAAGCTACAGCAAACGTAAGCGAGTTTTTTGTTTCAGGAGGAAAAGCTACCTGGTGGCTTGCCGGAACTTCAATGGTTGCAACAACTTTTGCAGCCGATACCCCGTTAGTTGTTTCAGGATTGATAGCCAAGAACGGAATTGCCGGAAACTGGATCTGGTGGAATATGGTTTTTAGCGGTATGCTTACCGTATTTTTCTTTGCAAAACTTTGGCGGCGTGCAGGCGTGCTAACCGATGTTGAGTTTGCAGAGATCCGTTATAGCGGAAAACCCGCTTCGTTTCTTCGCGGATTCCGCGCTCTTTATCTCGGGCTCCCCATCAACTTAATAATTATGGGCTGGGTTAATCTTGCCATTGTAAAAATTATGATGATGGTTCTCGGAATCTCTAAAGTAGAAGCGCTCTTTATCGCCATCGGAATTATGTTTTTAACCGCTGCAATATCAACGTTGTCCGGTTTATGGGGAGTTTTATGGACGGACTTATTCCAATTCTTTTTGAAAATGGGAATGGTGATTGCACTCGCTGTTTTCGCTGTTGCAAAAGTTGGCGGATTAGATTCACTCGTAACACAACTCCATCAGGTAGATGCAACGCGGCATAATCAAGGCTCAATTCTCGCTTTCATTCCGGATTTAAATTCCGCCTGGATGCCGATGATAACCTTTTTCTGTTTTATTGCGGTCAACTGGTGGGCAAGCTGGTATCCGGGCGCAGAACCGGGCGGCGGCGGATATATCGCGCAAAGAATTTATTCGGCAAAAGATGAAAAAAATTCTTTGCTTGCAACATTGTGGTTTAACGTTGCGCATTTTGCGCTGCGTCCCTGGCCCTGGATAATTGTTGGATTAGTTGCCGTTGTAAGATTTCAAAACGATGCTTCTTTTCAAGGCGATCCGGAAACCGGTTACATTAGAATTATGATTGAAGACTTACCCGTTTATTTACGCGGATTGATGCTTGCAGCATTTGCCGCAGCTTATATGTCGACTATCGGTACTCACTTAAATTGGGGCGCCAGTTATTTGGTGAATGATGTTTACAAAAGATTTCTAAAGAAAGATAAATCGGAGAAACATTACATAAAATTTTCACAACTCATCACAATGGGATTGATGCTTCTTTCAGCGATCGTTACTTTTTATATGGATTCAATCGCTGGCGCATGGCAGTTCTTAATAGCTGTAGGTGCGGGAACCGGAATGGTGTTTATTCTTCGCTGGTTCTGGTGGAGAATAAATGCATGGAGCGAAATCTCTGCAATGATTGCGGCATTCATCACTTCCCTTTTCTTGCAGTTTGTTGTTGGACTTTCGGAAAGCAATCCAAAAGAGTTCGCGTGGATATTGCTGATAACGGTTGCGATAACAACAACTACATGGATAACCGTTACAATGCTGACTAAACCGGAACCGATGGATAAACTTATTTCATTTTATAAAAGAGTCAGACCGAACCCAACATTCTGGAAGCCGGTGGCAAAGTTAGTGCCGGAAGTTGAACCGCAGAAAGATGGAATATTTAATTTCTCTAACTGGATTGCGGGAATAACGTTGATTTACACCACTCTCTTTGGAGTAGGGAAAGTAATTTTGGGTAACCCGGTGCTCGGTGTAGTTTTAATCGCTATCGGTATCTTATCCGGTGTTTTCATTTATTGGAACATGAACAAAAGGGGTTGGCAGTTTTTTTCAAATTAAAAATTGATCTAAAGTTTTTATGATAAAAGGTTCAAAAGAAGTTTTACTTAAAAAGAATAATCTGCTTAAAGATAAAATTTCAGAATTGCAGGTAATGCAGTCTATCTTGAAGAATGTTGTCTCGTACGAGAAAGAACAAAATCAATTAAAGTCCAAGTTTATTGCAACAGCCGCGCATGAACTGCGAACGCCGCTAACCACAATCTTGAACTCTGCCGAATTCCTTAATCTGGTTGGACAAAAATGCAATGAGCAAAAATTCTATGAGCACATCGGAAAGATCCAAAACTCAGTTTCCCAATTGCGCGAGTTGTTCGAAGATGTTTTAACGATAACGAGAATTGAGATCGGACAATCTCAAATTACAAATTCTAAATTCAACCTGGAACAGCTTTTTAACGAAGTGATTGAAGAGATTAAAACTCTTGATACTGAAAATCATCCGATTACTTTGAATTACCTTTTGAAGCAAAAAGAAATTGTCCAGGACAAAAACTTATTGCGTCACGTAATATCTAATTTACTTTCCAACGCTTGCAAGTACTCATCTTCCGGCGAGTCAATCTATCTTGAAATTTCTCCAAACTCTGAAATGTTCGTTCTCAGCGTTGAAGATAGAGGAATCGGGATTTCAGAAGAAGATCAGAAAAATATTTTTGAACCGTTCGTACGCGGCAAAAATAAAGAAGAAAAACCCGGGACAGGTTTAGGCTTAACCATCGTTAAAAAAATTGTTGAACTTCTCAATGGAAATATCAGTTTAATAAGTGAAGAAAATATCGGGACGACTGTTTCGGTTTTTCTGCCCTTTGATGAAAGTGAAGAAAATTAATATTCGGTATGGCAAAAATTTTAGTTATAGATGACGAACTTTCGATAAGAACCGGCGTAAAAGATTTGCTGGAATTGAAAGGTTATACCGTCTTTACCGCCAGGTCCGGTGATGAAGGAATAAAACTGGCGATTAAAAATAAACCCGATCTGATCCTATGCGACATTATTATGCCTAAGACAGACGGTTATGCTGTGCTAAAAGAAATTCGCAGTAATCCTGCAACCACCTTAACGCCATTTATTTTTCTCACATCAAAATCAGATATGTCCGAGTTGCGTTACGGAATGGAACTTGGCGCCGACGATTATATTTCAAAACCATTTTTTGCGAACGATCTCTTCAAATCAATCGAAACAAGATTGAACAAACAAAAAATTATTTCAGAACGCTTATCCGCCAAAACAAAAATACCGATACAACAGCCGAATGAGCAGCCTTTTAACGATTACATTTTTGTAATGGTCGGGAACCAAATGGAGTTTTTGAAAATTCCGCAGATAGAATGCGTTACCGCTTTCGGTGAATACACAAACGTCTATCTTGAAGGGGGAAAGAAATTAATTGTTAGAAAATTTTTAAAAGAATGGGAAGCCTTCCTGCCGAAGAATATTTTTCTCCGCATTCATCGCTCAACGATCATCAATCTTGAATATGTTGATAAAATAGAAAAGTTTTTCAAACGGTCGTTCATCGTTCATTTAAAGAACATCAAACAGCCGTTTATAATCAGTCAACGCTACAGCACAAAGCTGAGAGCTAAGAATCTCTTTTAGGAACTATTCCCGGTTTAGAAGCGTCCCATCGTTTAATAAAAAAATGTGTTGGATTGCTTTCCTCCAAATTCAGTTTTGAAAATACTCCAGCATGTTGTAATATTCATAAAAAAAAGATTATAAAATTATAATGTTAAAAATTAAATATTTCAATGCGTTTCTAATTGTTTTCTTTTGGGCGAGTTCAAACTTTGCGCACAAACTTGATGAAGAATACCTGCCGAACAATAACCTTCATGGGAGTGATTCTTTATCTCTCGAATCTTCTGCATCTGGAGAAACTTTTCCAGAAAAAACTACAAATAAAATTGAGTGGTATTCGATGATAACCGAGTTCCCGGGAGATATGTACCAATTCGCAAAAGCTGAAGTGAAGAAGCCTGACCTTCCGGTTTATCTAACAATTGCAACGTTAACCACTGCATTATTAGTTACGGATGATAAAACCTGGGATGCTTCGCACAAATGGTACGAAAAAAATTCGACCGTTTATTCGTTAAGCAATTTTTTTACAGAAGTTGGCGATGGGAGAACACAGTTTGGACTTGCAGCAGCTTTTGGATTGTACGGCGCAATAGCTTCAGATAACAAATCTCTAAACACCGCAAGCCAAATTGTTGAAGCAGTTTTATCAAGCGGATCTGTTGTACAAGTTTTCAAACACATTACCGGACGCGAAAGCCCGTATCTTTCAACCCGTCAGCGGGGAACTTGGCGATGGTTCCCGAATCAAATTCAGTATCACAAACATGTTCCGGCATATGACGCTTATCCTTCGGGACATATTTGTACTTCTGTTGCAGCATTTGTTGTTATTGCAGATAATTATCCCGAACAAAAATGGTTGACACCTGTTTTCGCTTTAACTACCGCTGCAATTGGAGTTGGAATGGTGAATAAGGGAATCCACTGGTATAGCGATTATCCGTTGGGAATTGCAATCGGTTATACTTTTGGAAAAATGATCACAAAAAAATATGCAGTGGAAGGTGATCAGAATACTGCTTCGAATAGAATCTCCTTCCTTCCCTATTTGAGTGAGATGGGAACAGGTATTTCTTTAACTTACAAATTATGAGTTAATTGATGAAGTACTTTTTATTATTAATTCTTCTCCCGGTGATGCTCTTTTCACAAGAAAAAGAAATAGAAAATCGCAATCAATTAGCGGATAGTTTGATCACTAACAAAGAACCCAAAAATACAATAGCGAATGTTGAAACGTATAATCCTTTCCCCGATTTTTTTTATATCATTCCGAATGCATTTATACAAATCCCGCAAAACTGTTTTGTATTAACGAAGCAAAGTTTTTCGCTGCAGAATGTGCCAAATCTTTTAACGATCTCACTCGCAACCGCTTCGTTGATGGTGATCGATCAAAAAGCGTTTGATGGAACGGATCATCTTTATCGGTCTAAAAAATCAGTAAAGTTGTTTCATGATTTTACCGTTAATATCGGGGACGGGAAATATCAACTTTTAACTGCCGGATTATTTTCTTCTTATGGTCTTATGTTTTCCGATAAACGTGCAATAAAAACTTCAAGCAATCTTATAGAAGCGCTCGTCTCTACCGGATTGGTGGTACAGGTATTAAAGCGTGTTTTCGGAAGAGAATCTCCGGCAGCATCAAGCGAATACCGTGGTGAATGGGAACCATTTCCCGGATTGAAGGTCTATCAAAAAAATCAACCAAAATATTATTCTTATCCTTCGGGACATATGGCAACCACGATGACTGTGGTTGCTGTGTTAACCAATAATTATCCCGAACAAAAATGGATTGCGCCCGTTGGTTATTCAATTGCGGGAATTGTGGGAATCGGTTTGGTGGCTAAAAGCATGCACTGGTATAGCGATCTTCCGTTAGGCGCTGCAATCGGTTATTCAATTGGAAATTTAGTCTCCCGCCGAAGTGATGGAAACGGAACTGAAAAGCAAACCTCATATCTGATGATCAGCCCAATCTTTCTTGGCGAAACAACAGCGCTGGCGGTTTCGTATTCTTTTTAATTCTTCCTTCGAAAAACATCAAATAGGTATTTCTTATCAGTCAAAGGTACAGCATAAAGTTAAGAGCTAAGAATTTGTTTTGAAACAAATTGGCAAATAAAAAGCCCAACGTATAAAAAATAACGTTGGGCTTTTGTATTCATCTCTCAAACAATTCTAAGATTGAGTTTCAGACTTTTCATTCTCCACTTTAACCGGTTTTCTAAAAATAACGATTGATAAAACTGTAACCATTATAATACCAACAACAACATAAATAATCCATAATGGAAATTGCGATGGTGAAACTTTTTCTTTCCACTCTTTAATTTTGCTGTCGAGAGAATCTTTGTTCGCTTCAGAGATCATTTTGTCGTTCAGAAGATAAGGAAGCCATTTTGGTTCAACTTCTTTAAACCAAACTGAATCGACAAACAATGCATACGTTTTGTCCGATTCATCTTTCCCTTTTACACCGTAATTCTTTATTTCATCTTGCACGAACGAAGAAACACTATTTGTAAATTCGTCACCGGATTTAAATTGGAGTAAGTGAATATTTTTCTTTTCAAAAATAGTATAAACTCTCTCCCATACTTGATCGTCAATTTGTTGCTTCCATTCGTTGAAAAGATTATTAATCTGATTGACTTCCGTGGCTTGTTGCTTACTCTGCAAATAAACTTTTGCAAGAGAAGGACCAACTTTCTGCCATCGCGCCGACATCTCTTTTTGTTGACCGCGGATTTCGTTAAGATCGTCTGAGGTTAAGATGGTAACGCGCATAAATTTCATGTTATCGGAAACAGAGCGCTTAATGTTCTCAAAGAAATTTGTTGAGGCGATTTTTTTAAATACGCCGTTACTTTCATAATCATTTACAGAAGCGGGAATAACCGTGATCTGTTGGAAGAGGCTATCAACCATGCTCATCACAAGCTCATCGCGTTCTTTAAGTTTGGCGCTCAATCTTTTAACAAGATATTTTAACGAGTCGATTGTCTTCGCATTTTTTGATGCACTCCGTTTAAGCGATTGCACTTGATACATTAATTCGGAATTTTCCTGGTTTAATTTTAATAGCTGGTCGTTAAGCTCGGTAACCTGAACTTTTAATTCACCAATTTGTGTAACATCGGTTTGTCTGATAGCTAATTTTTTCTTTAGCTTTCCAAGCGCTGTGTTAAAATCATCAGGGTACAAAGCATTATCGAGGAGCGCACTATGCGGCGAAAAATCTACTTTTAATTTTTCAATTTGTACTGCAATCGTTGCGCAATCCGCCTCGTTGTTTGCGTATTCAATTGAGGTTTCGATTTGTTTGTACTTGCTCAAGAAATTTTGTTTTATTTCAAAATCAGTTTGAGCAAAACTGAAAACATCCATCAGGCTGATTATTAGAAGAATCGAAAAAGTTTTCATCGTTTATTTTCCTTTGATACCTTTGTTGCCAAGTAAATATTTTGCATCTCCGTTCACAAGTTCAACCCACGGAGCGCGTGCGTTAAAAGCCGGGTTAGCAAGTTTTTGTTCAAATGAGATTTTGTTGGTAAGCGTTAAAGCGCCTTCACTTTCTTGAAAAACATAAACAGATGAAAAAGATTTTGCGGTAACAAAATAAAATCCTTTTTCATTTTTAATTAGATGAAGTTCTTCATCATAAAAGAGAGCGCTGTCTCCTTTTTCTGCGAAGAACAACGCTTTGGTATTAAAAGAAAACGCATAACGTTTCTCCGTTACCATCCCATTCTGGTCAACCGGAAGTACCGTTTCAATCGACCATGCAAAATTTGCCGGAGTTAATTTTAGCGAAGAACATCCAACAATGAAAATTATGAGAATTCCCATCACTATTAAAACAATTGATTTCATTTTTACTCCATACATAATTGATTCATTTCTTTATTGATTCATTTCTTTTCCACTTTCGACTTTCAACTTTCGACTTTCCACTTTTCACTTTCTACTTTTTACTTTCTACTTT
>JAVHOS010000208.1:0-2502 GCA_036170205.1 Ignavibacteriaceae bacterium
TCTTTATCACTATAATAAACTCCGTTTTATTAGAATAATAACCAGCTACGCAAAGTAACCTTAACTTTGTTGTTTTTTCAGCAAAAGAAGTTAAATTTGGTGGTACTATTCTTGTTTTCAACAGTTAGATTATAACAAAAATTTAGATAAGTAATTATGAAAAGCCAATACAAAAAAATCTTTTTACCGGTAATTCTCTTTGCCGGAATTCTTTCCCTTAATAGCAGCGCACAAACCGGCGCTTCACTTGACGCGACATTAAGTTTTAAAACCATAAACGGAATACACGTTCCATTCCAAAATGGAATGCCGGTTCCTTCGTATGAGAAACAGAATAGAACTACTGTTAATTTAGCCGGGACATGGAAAAAATTAAGATTCAATGCGAGCGATAGTCTCTCTTTACTAAAAAGAGATGAAGCCGGTATGACGAGTCTTTTAGCTGAAGCCGGCGGAAAAGAACTTCCCGGTTTTGATGACAATAACTGGGCGGCAAAACAAATTCCTTCGGTTGAAAATTACTTATACCCCGACACAATCAGAACTCCGGAGTTTTATGAAAACGGAGTATGGTACAGATATAATTTTAATGTCGCAGATTCTCTTCAAGGAAAATTTGTTAAACTGATTTTTTATTCCGTTAATTATGTCGCAGATGTTTGGATCAATGGACAATATTGCGGCTACCACGAAGGCGGTTACACTCCCTTTGCTTTTGATGTAAGTTCAAAGTTAAATTTTGGCGCAACAAGTAATTCCATTGTAGTTAGAGTAGATAACCCGGTTTGGGGAGCGCGTAAAGATATTGTTCCTTATAAACCATGTGATTGGTTCAACTATACCGGAATTATCCACGATGTTTATTTGGAAGCATCGGAAAACATTTCTGTATCACGCACTGATTTTGCTACCGACGGTGTAAATAAAAAAGTTACATTCAACGGAGTTCTCTTCAATAAAACCGGAAGCGCAAAAACGGTAAAGGCTACGGTGCAAGTTTATTCTGCAAACATAAATGCCGGAAATATTTCAAATGAAAAAACGTTCGAACTTCTCGGTACTCCGGGTTCAAATCTTGTTTACAATTTAACGCTGCAAGATTCTGTTACAGCTTTTAGCGGTGATTTCGCGATGAGTGAATTCCAACTTTGGTCGATGAAATCTCCTAATCTTTATATTGCAAAAGTTACTGTAGAAGAAGGTGGAAAAGTAGTTGATGAGTTCTGCACGCAGTTTGGTGTAAGAACAATTGAAACCAGCGGTGATAAACTTTTACTGAATGGTAATCCCGTTTTTCTTCCGGGAGTTGCGCGGCATGAAGATCATCCTCTTTATGGCAGAAGTATTCCAAAGGACACCATCTTTACTGATCTCCAAAAAGTTAAAGATATTAAAGCATTGTATCTTCGCACCGCACATTATCCCAATCATCCATATACTTATTTAATTTCCGATCGGTTGGGAATTGCCGTGTGGGAAGAAATTCCGGTTTTTTGGTTTGATGAAGTTGAGTCGTGGAATATTCAGAATAACGTCCGGCACATTCATCAGCAGATGTTTAGAGAAATGGTGTTAAAAGATTTTAACCGTCCGTCAATCTTTTTTTGGAGCCTGCAGAACGAGAGTCTTGTTGAACAAGAAAGAAAAACTTACATTCAATCTATTCGTGATGACCGTGATCTAAATTTAAAAGATGGAAGATTATTAACACAATCCGCTGCGGCAGATAGACCGGGCGTGACAGATGTTTCTCAACAACCATGTGATATTGCAAGCTGGACGATGTATTTCGGAATTTTCTACGGCTCAAATAATTATTATGCAGGTACCAGTAGTTTTCTTGCTCAAGCAAAAATTAATAATCCAGGTAAACCAATTATGGATTCCGAATTCGGTTATTGGTCATCCGAGAACGGTTCCTCAATAACAAAACAGGTAACGGTTTTTAACGAAACATACAAAGCGTTTAAACTTTTTCCAACGGTAAGTGAATATGGAAAATATAACCCGAACGGAATGCTGAATGGTATTACCTGGTGGTGTATTTTCGATTGGTACACAGCCGGGCAAAGACTTGGTTATCAAAGTATGGGCTTAATGTCGATGGACAGATCAGTGCTTAAACCGGTTGGTGAAACGCTTAAAAACAATTACAAACTTTATTATGATTTTGGCGGCACGGTAACGGATGTTGAAGATGATAAAAATGTTACACCGGAAAGTTTTGAGCTGAATCAAAATTATCCGAATCCTTTTAATCCGGGTACGGTTATTACATATCAGTTACCGGAAAATAGTTTTGTTTCACTTAAAGTTTTTAATATTCTTGGAAAAGAAGTTGCTTCGCTTGTAAATGAAACACAAAAAGCAGGCAAGTATTCGGTAAAATTTGAAGCGACATACTCCGCCTCAGGCGGACAACAACCAACAACGAACGCTTTAGCAAGCGGCGTATATTTTTATCAGCTTCATGCAGGTGATTTTATTCAAACAAGAAAGATG
>JAVHOS010000209.1:0-4594 GCA_036170205.1 Ignavibacteriaceae bacterium
CTAAAGCTTTCGGATAGTTGGCGGCATCGCCTCGCTATGAACGGTTCACTTTATTCTCTCTTTCGCAACATCTCCAAATATTTAACTTGCACATCAAACGGCGGAATTTCATCGTCGCTTCTAAAATCAAATTCAATTTTCATCTCATCAAAAAGACGATTGAGCGAAGCGAACATCGGCTGAGGCGGAAAACCATTATCCCGGAAGTAGTGAATAAGTTTTAACGTCTTGAACCCGTCAAACCAGATATTTTTTTGCCGCTGCAGTTGCTCATCCGTTTTAGCCGAGCGCGAGATTTCACTCCACACTTTTTCAAACTTCTGTTCAATTAAAAAAGCAGATAGACTTGGGTGAACTTTTTCCGCTTCAGCTAAAAATTTTTCTGCCGAATAATTATGTGATAAAAATAATTTCAGCCAATCTTTCAAAACTAAAAACGAATTAAAATTGTAAAGAAGATATTCATTTTGAATTTGGCTAAGAAATCTATTTACCCTCTGCCCCGTACCGAACGGCACCCGCCACGATCCGCGCGATGAAGGATAGACAACAGCGTTTTTAATTATTCCGATCGAAACATTCTTCGCCAATTTTTCGAGGAAGTAAAAATCCTCCGCCGCTTTTTGCTTGTTCACCCCTTCAACTTTTATATAGCTTTCAACATCGCAAACCATAGTTGAGCCGATGGTGTGGAATGCGTAGTGTGAATTAGCAAATTGCGAACTCAAAACATAGTAGCGGAGAAAAATTTCATAACAAAGAATTGCTTCACGGCTCGTTTCATCAGCTAATGAATGCTGAAACGAAAGAACCGCCGCGCTTACATTCCGATTGTTGAACTCATCATAAATTTCTGTAAAATAATTTTGCGAAACGGCGCAATCAGCATCAAGGCAAACAAGAATTTTTTTCTTCGCCGATTGGTAATTGAAAAGTGAGAGAGCCGTATCCATTCCAATTTTACGCGCTAAACCTACTCCTCCGTTTTTCTCATCAAGCTCATTGCCAGTAGTTGCGGCATCGATAAATCCCAAAGAAAAACTCTTGCTCGAAGCTTCATCGCTCAACTTCGAGCGTAAAAACTCAATCGTTTTTTGGTTTTCAATCTTAACTTTATCGTTGGAAGATTTCAAATTGTTCACCACAAAAAGAACTAAAATTTTACCGGCATATTTATCATCCGCAGACAAAAGAGAAGCGAGCAATCGTTTAATATTTTCATATTCGCATATCGCCGGAACAACCACGATCATTTCAATATGAGCGGAAGAGCGCCAGGTTAAAGGGCGGATCTCGGTTCCATATTTGTCTAAATACTTTTTTACTTTTACCGGAAGAGAGGGCATTTCGATTCGATCAGATTTTTTGCTTCCTCAAAATCAGCTTCGGGAAGCCAATTAATTACAACTCCTTCGCGTTCCATTTTTCTAAACCATGTCATTTGCCGTTTTGCGAATTGATGGATCGCGCTCCGTAATTTCTGAAACATATCGTTGTAATTCAATTCTTTTTGCAGATACAGCGCGATGTAACGGTATTCCAACCCGAAAAAATTTAATTTCTCAAACGTAATTCCATCGGCAACAAGCTGTTCAACTTCTTCAATCATTCCATTTTGCAAACGGAATTTTAAGCGCCCGGTAATTCTTTCTTTTACAATTTTTCTTTCCAGATGAATCCCAATTGTGAACGAAGAGACTGGAACGGATTTATCTGTTTCCTCCCCGGGATCAGCTTCGGCTACGAGAATTGCTTTTATTAGTCTTTCTTTGTCAAGAAGATCGGTTGTGTTGTGCAGAATCGGATTAATAAAACGGAGTAGTCCCAGCAATTTTTCTTCCGAAAAATTTTCTAATTCATCTTTACGCCCGGAAGTGAAATCAGTTTTAGTAAGGTGATACTTTTGCAGAACGGCTGAAAGGTATAAACCTGTTCCGCCGGTTAGAAAAGGAATTTTTTGCTTTGCTGTTATCGATTGGAACGCTTTTGAAAAGTGTTCTTTAAAAAGATATAAATTAAATTCTTCTTCCGGTTCAACTACATCAATTAAGTGATAAGGAATTTGTCTGCCGTTGAGCGTAAACTCTTGCAGATCTTTTCCGGTGCCGATGTTCATTCGTTTATAAACCTGGCGGGAATCGGCGGAAATAATTTCGCCCTCAAAATAATATGCAAGGGCGGCAGCTAATTTTGTTTTACCGCATGCTGTAGGACCCAATACGGTAATAAGGTTACAAGCCATTCAACAGCTAATTTTCAATCGGAAGTAAAATGGAAAAAATTGCTCCTTCTCCCAACGAGCTTACCGCCGAGATAGTTCCGCCGTGTTTTTTAATTATATTTTCGGCTATCGGTAAACCTAAGCCCATTCCTTCTTTTTTACCCTGACTCATGAACGGCTCAAAAATCCTTTCTAAAACGCTTTCGGGGATCCCGATTCCGTTGTCTTTAAAAGAAATTTTCACATCGTGTAATTCAACGGAAGTTGAAACGAAAAGTTTACCGCCGTCAGGCATAGCATCGCAAGCGTTTTTAGTAATTTGATAACAAGCTTGATAGAACTCTTTCTTATCAACATTAACGTTTACATCGCGGTCAAATTTTTTGAACAACTTTACTCCGCGGTATTCAACATACTCAGCGAGTTTAATTACAACTTCATCCATCACAGTGTTTATCGATCTCTTCTTCAAACGGTAAAAAGTTTTTCCTTCGGCATAGGCAAGAGTAGATTGAATAATCTCGTTAACGTTCGCCACTTGCTCGATCATCAGATCCATTACCTGCTTTACATCTTCGGGAACATTTTTGCGTTTAACGTGTTCCGCAAATTGTTTGATGGTGAGAACAGGTTTCTTAATATCCGAAAGAATAAAGTTCGTTAATTTTCCTAGTGAAACAAGTTTGTCGGTTTTAATAAGCTGCTGCATCAACTCTGCGTTTGACAGGGCAAGAGCGGCGTGCACAGAAAGCGCTTCGAGAAAATCAAGATCGATCTGAGTAAACTCTCCATGAGCAGAATTTAATAATTGAATTACTCCGATGATAAGTCCTTCTTTGTTTTTTATCGGAAAACAGATCATCGATTTAGTAGTGTAACCGGACATTTTATCGATGTCGCTGTCAAACCGGTCATCTTCATGAACATCGGGGAGATTAATTATCTCTCCGGTTTTGGCAACGTGTCCGGCAAGTCCCTGCCCAATTTTTAATCTTATATCTTCAATATCTTCACCGCGTAAAACTTTAGACCAAAGTTCTCCCTTGTCGTAATCCAAAATGTAAAGAGTTCCGCGGTCTGCCGTAGTAAGCGAAGTAGCTGCTTCAACAATAGCACGGAGAACTTCATCAATCTTTATGTTAGAATTAACTTTTTCCGCCGCATCAATAATTAACTGAAGCTGATCTGCCGATAATCCGACAGCAATTTTATTTTCATTTTGAAAAAAGAGCTGCTGGCTGTTCTCCGGAGAAAGCGATGGTTTCTGTTCTTCTTCGGGTTCATCAATAAACGTATGGTTTTTGGGTACTTCCGAAACACCCCAAAAGCTGTCTTCAATTGGTTCGTGAATTAGCGGCGTATTAGTTTCGTGTTCTTCAGGTTTATGGGTTTCCTCCACATGAGCCAAATCTTCTTCGGATGGCAATGAAAAATCCCAGCTTGCGCTTTCCGGTTCAACAGCCTGCGTTTTGGAATAATCGTGTGAAGCAGGTTCTTCAACGCTGCTTTCATTAAAGGAAGATTTGAATTTATCGGTATCAAAAGATATTTCAGGTTCAGCTTCCGAAGCGGTTGCTTTATCCCCGGGGGAAATAGTATCGAACGCGGCTTCCTTAGGTATGTCAGGCTTTTCATCTTTTAATTTAAAAGGATCTTCATCCGAAGAAGATGAGAATGAATCGAAGTTAAAAGATTCTCGAGTAATATTTTCAAATTCTTCCTTTTTTTCTGTTGGCGGAAGTTCTTCGGGAGTGGATAGACTCTCTATTCCCTGGAGGTTGTTCGAGATGGATCGGTTTATGGTGATGAGATCGTTTAATTCTTTTCGCTTAAGCTGATAAAGGGTTACATTGGTTTCTGCAACCGCGGAAGAAGTTCGGGAGGTCATGGCAAGCAATTCTTTTTCACCAAAAAAATCAGTTGCAGTTTTTAGAAAAATTCTTTGCCCGTCAACCGGTGCGGAGAATTTTATTTTTACATCACCTTCAAGGATTAAGCAAATGTGTTCCGCGGAATCTCCCGCTCTGTAAATGATATCCCCTTCCTTGAATTCAATTACATCCTTTGTAATAAAGGGGAATTCATAAGAACTTTCCAGAACATTTGAGAAAAGTTTATTTGCTTTTATCAGAACAATCGGTTTTATTTGGGCTGCCATTTTAAATACCATTTTTTTTCTCTATAATAATTATAATGAATTCTTTAGAAATTAGAAACGGAATAAATCATTTAAATGACCGCGACCCGGTTTTAAAGAGGATTATATCACAATCACCGGTCTGCGATATTAAACGCCACAAAAATTATTATCCGGCAGTTGTTAGATCAATTATCGGTCAACAGCTTTCGATAAAAGCTGCGGCAAGCATTTAT
>JAVHOS010000209.1:4694-12358 GCA_036170205.1 Ignavibacteriaceae bacterium
GCGCTCTGCGAAAAGAAAAAGTGGCAGCCGTATCAGTCAATTGCAAGCTGGTACTTATGGATGAGCCTCGAATTATAGTACTCTAAAAATTTTCGCTATTTTAAGAATCGAAAATCCAAAATTTACATCTTACAGCATGAATGAAGAACAATTAATTGCTTCCGCAAAGAACGGTGACAGAAAAGCGCTTGCCGAACTCGTAAAAAATTACGAGCAGACGGTTTATAGTTTCGCTTTTAAAGTTTGCCGCGACCGTGAAAAAGCAGAGAACATGATGCAGGAAACTTTTTACAGCATGATAAAATCTCTGCACCAGTTTGACGGAAACTCAAAACTTTCCACTTGGCTTTACCGGATAGTAGTTAATCACTGTTTAATGGAAGCAAGGAAAAACAGCCGTTATACTTTTGTTGAACAAGAAACCGATGAAAGTCTGTTTGATGAAAAGTATATCGCAGATTGGTCAACACTGCCGATTAAAAATTTAGAGACAACAGAACTGCGAAACATTTTGGATACAGCTATTAACAAATTGCAGCCGGAATACCGCGTGGTTTTTACGCTGCGCGATGTTGAAGAATATTCAACCGAAGAGACGGCAAAGATGCTCGAGCTCTCCGTACCGGCTGTAAAATCGCGGCTGCATAGAGCGCGGTCGTTTTTAAGAAATGAAATAACAAAGGCGTTCCAGGAATGAATGAAGAGATAATATCTTGTAAAGAGGTGATGAGCCACATTTGTGAAAGTCTCAGCGAAGAGATGGACTCACCAAAATGCGTAGCAATTAAAAATCATTTAGAAACTTGTGAAGGGTGCAAAAGTTATTTCTCTTCAGTTGAAATGACGATTGACCTTTATAAAAAATGCACCGAAACGCTCCCTGATGATGTTCATAAAAAATTAATGGCGTTTTTAGAATTAGCTGATGAAAAATAAAATAGATTAAGAGGAAAATAGTTATGCCCGTTTTTGAATACCGCTGCCAAGCTTGCAATGAAAAATTTGAAGTGCTTCATAAATCTTCAACAAAAATAGACGATGTTACCTGTCCCAAATGCCAATCGAAAGAGAATAAAAAACTTCTCTCATCGTTTGCCGCTTCAGTAAGCTCCGGCTCTTCCTACGATGGCGGATGTTCAACCGGAACATGCGGAACAAATTACAACGGTGGCGGCGGATGCGCTTCCGGTATGTGCGGATTAAATTAAGCGAATTGCATCAACCGTGAAATTTTATTTACTAACAACGCTACTATCTATGTCAATTTTCAGTTTCTTCGGAATGGCTCAAGACGATCCTAAAACTTCAATTTCTGTTACCGAACTTAAAGAGCGTTTTGGAAAAGATACAACGTTAATTGTTCTTGATGTAAGAATGCCGGAAGAATTGACAAGCGAACTTGGACAAATTAAAGGGGTGATAAATATTCCTTTACAAGCGCTGACGCAAGAAGTAACAAAGCTTGAAAAATTCCGCAAGAAAGAAATTGCCGTTATCTGCAGATCGGGAAACCGCTCGCGCACCGCAACAAAGTTTCTACTCGAAAAAGGTTTTAACGTAAAGAATGTTCCGGGCGGAATGACGGCTTACCGGAGAAGCGGGTAGAGGGTTGCTTAATCTTCTATTAAGGCGAAAACTGTAGGGCGAAACTCTGTTTCGCCTTTTTGCTTTACTCCACTTCATCGTGAACTTCATAGAATTCCCATTCTTCCGGGAGTTGTAATAAACGCGTAAATAATTCTTTCGTTTCCATATCCCAAATTTATCACTTTCCCACTATTAACGGTAGAACCTTATTTTTTATCGCGTTAAGGATTTGTCACGCAAGGTGCACTTATAAGTGCGGAATCAATAGTAATTCCGTACTTTTTTTTATTTTAAATCCTCACGCCTTTCGTCGCACGGAAAAACCTCTTATCGCAAAGAGAAGAATTTCATTAAAAAAAAACTTAAATTAATAATGCAATATGTTCTCGCTTATGATAATTAAATATTCTTTCCTATTCTGCAACATGATAATTCGGTAACATATTTTTATGTACAAACAAATGGCGCTGATCAAAGACTTGTCTTCCAACAAAGAAAAAACCTTTTGGTTTTTACAAATTTCGGGCTGGATGTTATTCTATTTCCAACACGTATTTGTCTTTAGCGGCATCATTGATTTTACTTTCTACAGCCTTTTAAATAAAACCATTACATGGGCAATCGGATTCGCAATTTCCATCTTGCTTCGTTACAGATTGAAAAAAATAAATTTCCTGGAATACTCCTTCATTTCCCTTTCGATAATAATTTTTGTTTCATCCTTTGTTTGCTCTATAATTTGGGAAGGGGCTTCCATTGTTACTTTTGAATTTGTTAAATCGCTTAAAATAGAGTTAAGAGATATTACTTTCTGGACGATCGTTGTTGGTGTTTTTAGAAACAACGTGGTGTTTATCGGTTGGAGCGGATTGTATTTCGGAATTAAGTTTTGGATGGAATGGGTTTTACAAAAAGAAAAAACAGATAACGCTTTAACATTAGCTCACAATGCTGAGTACGAAATGTTGCGATATCAATTAAATCCTCATTTTCTTTTTAACACATTAAGTTCGCTTCGGGCTTTAATCTCGGAGGAAAATGTTAAAGCAAAAGAAATAATTACTAAAATCTCCGAGTTCCTCCGTTATACGTTGATAACAAGCGGTAATAACGAAGTTCCGCTCATTAACGAGATTGAGGTTATAAAGAATTATCTCGATATTGAAAAGGTTAGATTTGAAGATGAACTTTTGGTTGATTTTGATATTGATCCTGCTGCAGAGATGTATTCAATTCCAATTTTTCTCATTCATCCTTTGGTGGAGAACGCGATAAAACACGGGATGCAAACCTCTCCCATCCCTCTCAAAATTATTATCACAGTGAAAATTGTTGACAACATTTTATATGCAAGTGTTTATAATACCGGTAAGTGGATTGAACGAAGAGAAAAAAATTCTACCGGAAAAGGACTTGAAAACATTAAAAAGAGATTGGAAATTTTTTCTCCGGCTTATCATGATTTTCAAGTCATAAAGAACGATGATTCCGTTCAAGTGAAATTATCTCTTAAAACAAGAATTAGTAAATCTTAAAATGATAACAAAATACAAAGCAATTATTGTAGATGATGAAAAACTCGCCAGACTTGATCTCCGCAATGTCCTGAGTACCTTTGAAGAGATTGAAATTATCGGGGAAGCCAACAATGTAAGTTCGGGGGAGCAATTGATTAACAAATTGCATCCCAACCTCGTCTTTTTGGATATTCAATTAAGAGGTGAGTCGGGTTTTGATTTGCTGAACAAAATAGATTATGAATTGGATTTTGTATTCGTAACCGCGTACGATAAATATGCCATCAGAGCATTTGAAGTGAATGCGCACGATTATCTTTTGAAACCTGTCAGTCCGGAAAGAATGCAGAACACAATTAAAAAATTGTCCCATGATACTGAAAAAGAAACTGCAAACTTTCGCCGCTTAAATTATGACGATGTAATTTTCTTGATGCTGAATAACCGTTATCGTTTTTTAAGAATTGATACAATTGTGGCAATAACTTCCGATGCAGATTATTCATACGTTTATACGACTGATAAAAAACATTCGATTACTCGAAAGACGATGAAGGAATGGGAACAGCGATTACCTGAAAACCACTTTTGCCGCATTCACAGAGAAACCATTGTTAATTTGGATTGTGTAACAAAATTAGAAAATTCGTTTTCCAATTCATACCAGGTTTATTTAGATGGATTTGAGAAACCATTGCTGATGAGCAGAAGATATGCCGCTCGAATAAAGGAGAAGTTTGTTTAATCTTTGATACTTTAAGGTGGTCAAATTATTTTACCACTTTTCGCAGCTATTTACCACTTATCGCTTTTGGGTTCTAAAGATAAGTATCTTTCTCTAAGTTCATGGTGGAATATCCCGTGAAAGTTATTTCAAAATTCTTGTGCTCTCAGATTAAGTAGATTCTTCAGTTCGTTAGTAAAATAAAGAAGTATCAATACATTCATTAATTAATCTAAAAGGTGTGTTATGAAAAAAATAATTACTTTTCTCGGAATTCTGCTTTACTTCGGTACGGGAATGGTCTCTGCTCAGACAGTAATTTTCACAGAGGACTTTGAATCAGGTTCTGCTGACGCGTCTTGGGCAACCTATTATAAAAACGAAGATAAACTCGTTGCCAAGCCTATGGCGAACGCCCCCCAAGCTCTTGCCACCGGCGGGAACTACGTAGGTTTGCTTCAAGACATTGATGGTTCTTATACTGGCTCTGCAGTAGCAACGGCGGGAGACCTTTCTTTAAAAGATTATTCCATCGAAGCTGATGTTTTTTGTTATGTCAATCAATCTCTTTCTGCTTATTCCGGCTTAGTTGTTTATGCCGATAGTTCTAAAAAAGATTTTTATAAAATTCGTGCGGATTTTGATGCCAGTAATCGAGTAAATCTTTCCGGCTTAAAATCTGACCCCAACACCTTTTTACCATTATTTAACAAAGATTTTAAAGGAGCCGACAATGCCGGAATTTATCCTGCAGCAGACGGCTGGCATAAAATGAAATTGGAAGTTAGAACGGTTACTGATAGCACCATGTCATTTTGGGTTTATTTTGATAATCATTTATTAACGGGCTGCCCTATCAGTTATACAAAAACCGGAGCTAATAATTCAGGCGGTTTTGGTTTATATTCTTTTCAACAAAGCGCAACCGGGCTTGCCGCATATTTTGACAACATTGTAGTTACACAACTTGCGCCAGTGAATCCTCCTTCAACGGTAATTTTCACAGAGGACTTTGAATCAGGTTCTGCTGACGCGTCTTGGGCAACCTATTATAAAAACGAAGATAAACTCGTTGCCAAGCCTATGGCGAACGCCCCCCAAGCTCTTGCCACCGGCGGGAACTACGTAGGTTTGCTTCAAGACATTGATGGTTCTTATACTGGCTCTGCAGTAGCAACGGCGGGAGACCTTTCTTTAAAAGATTATTCCATCGAAGCTGATGTTTTTTGTTATGTCAATCAATCTCTTTCTGCTTATTCCGGCTTAGTTGTTTATGCCGATAGTTCTAAAAAAGATTTTTATAAAATTCGTGCGGATTTTGATGCCAGTAATCGAGTAAATCTTTCCGGCTTAAAATCTGACCCCAACACCTTTTTACCATTATTTAACAAAGATTTTAAAGGAGCCGACAATGCCGGAATTTATCCTGCAGCAGACGGCTGGCATAAAATGAAATTGGAAGTTAGAACGGTTACTGATAGCACCATGTCATTTTGGGTTTATTTTGATAATCATTTATTAACGGGCTGCCCTATCAGTTATACAAAAACCGGAGCTAATAATTCAGGCGGTTTTGGTTTATATTCTTTTCAACAAAGCGCAACCGGGCTTGCCGCATATTTTGACAACATTGTAGTTACACAACTTGCGCCTCTTGCCGTTGAAGATAAGTCCCCTGTTCCAGAAGAATATATTTTACAACAAAATTACCCGAATCCTTTCAATCCGAGCACAACAATAAATTACAACCTTCCTACAAGCGGTTTAGTTTCTTTGAAAGTTTATGATTTATTGGGAAGGGAAGTTGCTTCTTTAGTTTCTACAGAACAATCTGCCGGACAGCATAGCGCCACATGGAATGGCAAAAACAATTCCGGGAACGAAGTTCCTTCGGGCGTTTATCTTTATTCTTTGAGTTCAGGAAATATTAAAAGCACAATGAAAATGATCTTAATGAAATAATGGTTTAATTCGATATACAAAGATCTGTTGTTTGAATTATTAGTTAGTTGTTTCAAGTAACAGATCTTTGATTTTTTTCAACAAGATATTTAAATAGTATTTAAGGGAGGATTCCCCTTGAGAAAATACGTTAAAAATAGTTCGGTCTTTCTTTTCAGTTTGTTTTTATTATTGCTTGTGGTTTCGATAAATATATTTGCCGGTACCACAGGTAAAATTTCCGGAGTTGTTCGAGACAAAACAACCGGGGAAACCCTTCCCGGATGTTCAATTTCCATTGAAGGAACATCACTCGGCGCTGTTTGCGATGTTAACGGAAAATATTTTATCATCAATGTTAGACCGGGAAAATACAATCTGGTCGCCTCAATGGTAGGTTATAAAACTTATAAGCTTACCAACATTCAGGTTAATGTTGATTTAACCACCAAGGTTGATTTCTCAATTGAATCAACAACTATTGATCTTGGAGAAACCATTATTGTTGGTCAACGTCCGATTATTGAAAAAGATGTCACCTCAAAAATGTCAATCATCAGTTCCGAAGAAATTAATAATATGCCGGTCGCAAATTTCCAGGAAGTGCTTACTACCAAAGCCGGATTTACCACCGATGCCGATGGGAACATTCATGTTCGCGGCGGAAGAACCGGAGAAATTGCCTACATGGTTGACGGCATGTACGTTGAAGATCCTCTTTACGGAGGATTTAATTCGATGGTAAATAAAGACGCGATCGAAGAGATGATGGTACTTAGCGGAACGTTTAATGCCGAATATGGAAACGCAATGTCGAGCGTTGTGAATATCGTAACAAAAGAAGGAGGCGAAACTTTTAAAGGAAAGTTTGAATATACTTCTCCGATGATCAATCAATCTCCTTACCGCAAAAGCAACCCATTTACCGGCGTTGAAGATTCTTATCCATATCAGGAGGCAAGCGTTATTGATAAAGTTAAATTTAAACCTCAAAATCTCGACATCCCGATTAACGGTATGCTAAATTTGTCTTTAAATGGACCGCTTTCTTTTATTCCGAATCTCACTTTCTTTCTTTCCGGCAGGGTAAAAAATGAGGATAGCTATTTACCGCACGGATACAATTTAGAGCGAGACGGATTTACCAAGCTTACTTACAAAGCAACACCGATGTTGAAATTTTCTTTGTCGGGACAAATAACAAAAAATCAATATCAGGGGTATAATCATGCGTGGAAATATTTAAGTGAAAATCAGACGCATACAAATAAAAATACCACTCGCTTTGGTTTTACGATAACCCATACTTTGAGCAACAGTTTGTTTTATACCGCGCAGGTTTCCCGATTTGAAAACACGATTAAAGTTCAAGTTGGCGATAAACAACCGGCTGATTATGTGCGCGGGCAAACCGGAAAGAGCGTTTACTTTTATATCAGCGGAGATGACGGACAATATTCCGATGATAAAACCGTTACGTACAGCGGCAAGGTTGATCTAACTTACCAGGCGAATAATTATAATCAATTAAAGACGGGATTTGAATTAAAGAGCCACAACATAAAAGTCCACGAAGAAGATGAGCCGTGGCCCTCCGGTTCGCAATACAAAGATCAATACGAGCGTACTCCAATTGAGTTTGCCGCTTATGCGCAAGATAAAATAGAATATGATTATTTAATTATTAATCTCGGACTTCGTTTTGATTATGCCGATCCCAAAGCTTCGATGTGGCCCGATATTCGGCATTTCGGTTCATTCGATCCAAGTAACAATTGGATTCCCTCTATAGAAGAACCAATTGCAGCGAAAACACAATTAAGTCCACGTATCGGTTTAGCTCATCCTATTTCAGACCGTGCGGTTCTTCATTTTTCTTACGGACATTTTTTCCA
>JAVHOS010000210.1:0-12189 GCA_036170205.1 Ignavibacteriaceae bacterium
CTACTTTTACTTTCGTTTCAGTTTATAACTGAAGCTCAATCAATTAAAGTGAAAGAGAGGAAGGAAATATCCATTCCGGAAGCCGGTGAACATTTCTTCCCGCGATTTGCTGCAAATGATTCGGTTATTTATTTCACCCGCGCATACTATCAAGGGATCGAATCACTAAATCTTTTAACAAACGAATTAAAAAATATTACAAGCGATCCCGGCTCAGGATTTGAATATCAATTTACAGACGACGGTAATAAAGTTTTTTATAGAGCGGATACTTTCCTCGATGGGAAAAAATATTCGGATATTAAATCTTTAGACTTCCGTACAAATAAATCGGAGTTGCTCGAAAGCCGGAAGAGAAATCTTTCTACGCCTAAAATTCTAAAAAGCGGTGATTGCATTTTTAAGATCGACGCTGATATAACCGTAAACAATAAACTGAAACAAACAACACAGCTTAACATTATTCCGCAAGACACCATGTTGTTTTACAGTGATAACAATTTAATTCTGCTTATTAATGGTGAAAGAAAAGTCTTCAATCCGCTTGGTAACGGAAGTTATCTTTGGTCATCATTTTCACCGGACAAATCAAAAATCCTTTTTACTTTTATGGGGAAAGGAACGTACGTAGCTGATTTGGATGGTAATATTCTTCTTGAAGTAGGTTATGCTAACGCTCCTAAATGGTCTCCGGATGGAAAATGGATTGCATACATGGACGACAAAGATAATGGGCAAACAATTATTTCGTCAGACATTTACTTACTATCTATCGATGGCAAAAATAAAATCCAGCTTACCGAAAGCAAAGATGCACACGAACAATTCCCGGAATGGTCTCCTTCGATGAACGCAATAGTTTGCCACACTGCCGATGGAAAAATCATTTATCTTTCTTTAGAACAAAATTATTAAGATGAAAAACATGAAAAAACTTATTCTCCTTATCCTGCTAACCCGTTCACTTTTAGGGCAGGATTTATTCGGTACAAAAATTTACATTAATCCGGGGCATGGCGGTTTGGATCCGGCAAATGATAGATTTGTTTCGCAAACGGGATTTTGGGAATCAGTTTCCAATTTAGATAAGGGACTTGCGTTACGAAGCATCTTAGCGCAGCTCAATGCAACAATCTATATGTCGAGAACTACAAATACCGATGCTTCCGATCTTCCTCTTTCTCAAATTGTAGCGGATTGTAATTCTAAGAATGTGGATTATTTTCATGCAATACACAGCAATGGATATGATGGAAAATCAAATTACACGTTACTTTTATTTCAAGGGAGAGATAATGCACCGACCTACCCACAATCTTTAACGATGGCTAATTACGTTGTTGATGAAATCTATAAAGCCAACAGAACTACTGCAAAATACAGCCGCGGCGATTTCGATTTTTATGGAACCGGTCAGGCTTATTTAGGCGTTTTCAAAAATTTAAGTGTTCCCGGAACATTATCTGAAGGTGAATTTCATGATTACATCCCGGAATCATGGCGATTGATGAATTCCTCTTACAAAAAACATGAAGCATTTGCAATAGCAAGAGGATTTCTAAAATATTTTGGACAGCCCGGATTTTCAACCGGAATAATTGCCGGATTAGCAAGAGATATGTATAAAACAGTCAGCTACTATGCAATTTCTTCTAAAGGAGACACGAAAGTTCCTGTCAATAATCTTAAGGTAACGCTTCAACCGGGGAGTAAAGTTTTTCAAGGAGACAATCTAAATAACGGTTTTTATATGTTTGATGGTGTTGCACCGGGAACATATAAACTCTACTTTGAATCGCCGGATTATGTGAAAGATTCCTCTACAGTTCTTGTAGTTGCAAATCAGACAGTATTTTCAGATAAGTTGATGTTATACGATTCAACTATAGCTCCGACAGTTTTATCGCATGCGCCGCAAACAAATTTTGGCGATACCGTTTCTACAATCACAAAAGTGCAAATCAATTTTGATAAACCAATGTCAACAACCGCAACTGCCAATGCGTTTTCGATTGATCCTTCTGTAGAAGGAACATTGAGCTGGGAAAATCAGAATATGACGTTAGTTTTTACTCCGGCAATCAGCTATGAAAAATCGACATTTTACACTGTTTACATATCAACCGGTGCAAAAAGCGTTTCAAATGTTTCTCTTGCAGAACCTTACAGTTTCTCTTTTACAACGAAAAGCAGAAACAGATTAAATTTGTTAAGTAGTTATCCGGTTAACAATCAAGAGGGAATCAGCGCAACATTTTTCGGGCGCGTAAAATTTGACGCTCCAATTTTAAGTTCATCCGTAGCTGCAAATCTCTCTCTCTTTTCACCTCAAAATGTATTACTACCGGTTTCGATAGTAACTACAGTTGAGAATGGCGTTGGAGTAATTTCTTTCCAGCCGCAAAGTAGTTTGGAACAAAACAGTACATATAAATTGGTAATAGGAGCATCGTTAAAAGATTCGGAAGGAATACCAACCGCCGTTAAAGATACGATAGTATTTAAAACAGTTTCTGAAAAATATATATCAGGAACAATCATCGACAGTTTTGAGGTCGTCGGGCAGTGGAAAAATCCAGGGTTAAATCCAGGATCAGTAGGAATTGATTCTGCAAAATCAATGTTCAATGTTATAGTCAGTTACAAATATAGCGGCGTTAAATCAGGAAGATTAGCATATGTATTTACTCAACCAAGCGGCGGCGTTTGCCAATATTATAATGCCTCAGAACCAACTATTGGTTCAGATGTTTCATCGGAATTCGGTTTGTGGGTGAAAGGAGATTTAAGTTACAATATTTTAGAATATTGGTTTAATGATGAAAGTAATACAAATTCAGAAGTTTTTGTTGATACAATTAGCTGGTCAGGCTGGATGTTGAAGAGAATCCCAAAATCTTCTATTGGTGGTTCGGGACAAAAGTACTTTAACAGTATTGTAGTTAAGCAAACTCCCAATGGTGCAAAAAACAGCATCTTCTATGTTGATGATGCTCAATATAATATTTTACTTCCCGTAGAAGGAGAGAAAGAAAAACTAAGTCCGGAGAGTTTATCACTTTACCAAAATTATCCTAATCCGTTTAATCCTGAAACGATAATCAGTTACCAATTACCGCAAAGTAATTTTGTTTCCTTAAAACTTTTCGATGTATTGGGAAATCAAGTAGCGACTTTCGTAAACGAATTTCAACAAGCGGGAAGACACGATTACAAATTAGGAATTAGGAATTACGAATTGACATCGGGCGTTTATTTTTACCAGCTGCGGGCAGGTGATTTTGTGCAAATAAAAAAGCTGGTAGTTTTGAAGTGAGAATTTTGCAGGGAATGAATTTCTCTTTAAATTTGGGTCGTTCAAATTAACGCTTCCGCTTTGTTTAATTCTTTATAGACCAAACGGGAGAGAGGTTGGCGTTACCTGTCTAAAAGTTCAAAAATAATGATTAAAATTACCACTAAAAGGATGTCCCTTGTTTCTTGAGAACGCAACAGTAGATTCTGTTACTCAAATCGGAACGAACGTTTTTCTCTTAAAATTGATTTCTGAAAAAATTGCCAAGCGTGCAACACCCGGTCAATTTGTAAATATCAAAATTTCAGAATCGGATTTTCCTCTGCTTCGCCGCCCTTTCAGTATTTGCAACGTTGACGGAGATTCAATCTCTATTATGTTTGTAGCGATAGGGAGTGGAACTTCGGTTCTTCAAAATAAACTACAGGGTGAAATTCTTGATGTTATGGGTCCTTTGGGAAACGGATTTCATTTAGATGATGATTTTGATAAAGCCGTTATAGTTGCCGGCGGAATTGGCGCGGCTCCGTTCCCATTTTTAATTAAAGAACTTGCCAAAGGTGGAAAAAAGATTTCTTGTTTTTCTGGCGGAAAAACTAAAAATGATTGCATCACCTACGGGATGGAAAATGTTTCCGTTGCAGCAGATGATGGAAGTCTGGGATTTAAGGGAAATGTTGTAGAGCTTTTGGCTTCCAAAATTGACGTGCATGAGGCTGGTAAAAATAATAAAATCAAAATATTTGGCTGCGGACCAAACGCAATGTTAAAAGCGCTTCAAAAGTTTTGTATTTCAAATAATATTAATGGAGACATTTCCACGGAATCGTCAATGGCTTGCGGATTTGGAATATGCCAGGGTTGTCCGGTTGAATCAACCACCAACAAAGATAAATATTTATTGGTATGTAAAGATGGTCCGGTATTTAATGTAAAGGATGTTGAACTTCCATGAGTCAAGTGGATTTATCCGTTTCTATCGGAACGTTAAAGCTAAGGAATCCGATTCTTTTGGCATCAGGAACCGTGGGCTACGGAAATGAAATCGCGGAGTTTGTTGATCTAAATAAAATAGGCGGAATAGTTACAAAATCATTAAGTTTAAAACCGAGAAAAGGGAATGCTCCTCAAAGAGTCGTTGAAACTCCTTCAGGAATGTTAAACGCAATTGGTCTTGCTAATGTTGGTGTAGAAGAATTCCTTAGAACAAAAATTCCTTTTTTACGGAAGTTTGATACTGCAATAATTTGTAACATTGCTGCAAGCTCGGTTGAAGAATACGTTGAATGTACTAAATTGCTAACAACGGAAGAGACGATTTCCGCATTTGAAATTAATGTTTCTTGTCCCAACGTAAAAGAAGGCGGACTCGAATTCGGTAATGATAAAAAAGCCGTGGCAAGAATAACTGAAGAAGTGAAGAAAGTTTCAACTAAGCCTGTATTCATCAAACTCTCCCCAAATGTTTCGCGAATTTCAGAGTTTGCTTTAGCCGCAAAAGAAGCAGGGGCGGATGCGGTATCAGCGATAAATACTTTGGTCGGAACGGCATTCGACATTAATACAAGAAAACCCAAAATTAAAAATATTACCGGTGGTCTCTCCGGTCCGGCGATTAAACCCGTAGCGCTGGCAAAAGTTTTGGAAATAAAACGAAATGTCGATATACCAATCATTGGTATCGGCGGAATCTTTTCATGGAAAGATGCGGTTGAATTTATGATTGCCGGAGCCTCCGCTTTTCAATTAGGAACCGTAAATTTTGTTCATCCGAATATTTCCGAAACAATGATAAATGATTTAATTTTATACTGTGAAAAAATGGAAATAACTTCAATTAAAAACTTAACCGGTTCCTACATCCTGTAAAATGAATATCGAAAGCACATTAGAAAAACTCTATGCACTCCAAATGTTTGGAA
Source organism: Ignavibacteriaceae bacterium (assembly GCA_036170205.1). GTDB lineage: Bacteria > Bacteroidota > Ignavibacteria > Ignavibacteriales > Ignavibacteriaceae > UBA1563. Next base: position 5,218 of record JAVHOS010000210.1, read on the forward strand.
TGAAGTTAGGTTTAGACAATATCCGTAAATTTCTTCAGCTTCTCGGAAACCCACAAAATAACCTAAAATGTTTTCATGTTGCAGGCTCTAACGGAAAGGGAAGCACAGCTTCCTTTATTGCAAGTATCCTACAAACTGCGGGATTCAGAACCGGACTTTACACTTCGCCCCATTTTGTAAAATTTAATGAACGGATACGGATTAACGGAATTGAAATTGAAGATGAATTCATTGCTTCGTTTTATCATCAACATGAAAAATTTATAAACGAGAACAAACTTACTTTCTTTGAAGTAACAACCGCATTGGCGTTTACATATTTTTCAGAAAAAAAAGTTAAGTACGCAGTGATCGAAACCGGTTTAGGCGGAAGGTTGGATGCAACAAATGTAATTAACCCGTTAGCGGTTGTACTTACTTCCATAAGTCTTGAACATACTCAATACTTAGGAGATACTCTTGCCGAAATAGCATCCGAAAAAGCCGCAATAATAAAACCCAAAGCAAAAGTTTTTCTCGGTTTATTACCCGAAGAAGCTGATGAAGTCATTCAGCAAAAATGCGAGGAAGTTGATTGCGAACTTTTTGAACTTGAAGATTTTATCATCGAACGTGAAACTTACCTGGAACTTTATACAGAAGAGCTCGATATCGACCGATTGGATTCGCCTCTCCATGGTTATTATCAAAAATACAATGCAGCATTAGCTACTTTGGCAGTTAATAAAACAATTGGTTTAGAAGATATGCACTTTTTTGAAAACGGATTGAAACACGTTGTAGAGAATACCAGAATTCAAGGGCGTTATGAAGTTGTTTCCGATAATCCCAGAATCATTTTTGATTCAGCCCATAACCCCGAAGGAGTCGACAGCTTTCTTTCCGAATTCTTAAAGGAAAAACCAAGATATAAAAAAACTCATCTTCTCTTTGCGGTGATGAAAGATAAAGAAATTGAGGACATGCTCTCAAAATTAAAACCGGCGTTTGATGAGATCCATTTTGCAGATATTCCGTTTGAGCGGGCTGAAAAAAAAGAAAATTTATTAGTAAGAGGGAATAAACTTATTCTAAATTCTACTGTGGTAGAGGATCCTACAGAGTATTTTCTCCGGTTTAAGCAGATGATTAATTCCGATGAATGCCTTGTAATATTGGGCAGTATGTATTTGGTAGGTGAAATAAAAAAAAGATTAATTAAAGAAAACACTTGACAAAGAGAAAAAATAATTGCAATTTTGAATCAACCTCTTAAGCCAATCGATAAATCACTGGTACTTAATTAGAAACAAATTAATATTTCCGAATTTTAGAACAAAAAAACAATAAGGGTCAAATTATGCCAATGGATATTTCTGAACTGAAATCCAAAAAGATCGTAGAATTAAATGATATTGCCAAAGAACTCGGTGTTCAAGGTTATAGCGATCTTCGTAAACAAGAATTAATATTTAAAATCCTAGAAGCGCAAACCGGGAAAGATGGTCTTACGTTTTCCAAAGGGGTGTTGGAAGTATTGCCTGACGGATATGGATTTCTCCGTTCCGCAGACTATAATTATCTTCCTTCGCCGGATGATATTTATGTCTCACCTTCGCAAATCAAAAAGTTTATGTTGCGTACGGGAGATTTTGTCAGCGGACAAGTTCGTCCTCCAAAAGAAGGAGAACGTTTCTTCGCTTTGCTTAGAGTGGAAGCAGTCAACGGACTTAGTCCGGATGGAATTAGAGACAGAACCTTATTTGATAACTTAATTCCTGTGTATCCTACAAAAAAGCTTACACTTGAGTCAGCTCCGGGCGAATATTCGATGAGAATCTTAGACCTCCTTGCACCGATAGGAAAAGGGCAGAGAGGTTTAATCGTTTCTCCTCCAAAATCGGGTAAAACTATTCTTCTTCAAAAAATCGCAAACTCCATAACAAGAAATCATCCTGAAGTAAAACTGATAATCTTATTGATCGATGAGCGCCCTGAAGAAGTTACCGATATGGAACGAAGTGTAAAAGCTGAAGTTATCAGTTCAACGTTTGATGAACCGGCTGACCGCCACATTCAAGTTGCTGATATGGTTATCGAAAAAGCAAAACGATTAGTTGAAGCGAACGAAGATGTTGTAATTCTGTTAGATAGTATTACACGTTTAGCTCGCGCCAACAATATTGTTGTTCCGCATTCAGGCAGAATTCTTTCCGGCGGTGTTGATTCTAATGCGCTACACAAACCAAAAAGATTTTTCGGCGCTGCGAGAAATACTGAAGACGGAGGAAGCTTAACCATCATCGCAACTGCGTTGATTGATACAGGCAGCAGAATGGACGATGTTATCTTTGAAGAGTTCAAAGGTACCGGTAACATGGAAGTTGTGCTCAACAGAGATTTAAGCGATAGAAGAATCTTCCCGGCTATCGATGTTAACCGTTCTTCAACGAGACGTGAAGACCTGCTGATTAAGGAAGATGACTTAGCCCGCATATGGATACTTAGAAAAATTCTGAGTGATTTTAATCCAATTGAAGCTATAGAATTTATGACTTCCAAAATGAGAGGCACCAAGAACAACAAAGAATATTTATTGAACATGAATAGTTAGTTTGACTTCTTTTAAATGGTGAAAAATCGGAAGGGAAATATTTCCATTCTTTTCTGTTGATAGCTTATGAATAAAATAATAAAGATCATTTTACTTTCGATTATTTCCATTCCGCTCTTTGCGCAAAAATATGAATTCGAACCACCTTTACTTTACGAGTACTATTTTTCTCAAAGCGATTCGAGTAACGGAATATTCCAATTTGTTTATCGAATTAACCATGATAAACTTTTCTTTGTAAAAGATGGTGAGAGTTACTCTTCCAATATCCGAGTTACGCTGGAGTTGCAGGATTCTTCTACCAACAATATCTTGCGAACCAATGAAGCTAAACGTATCGCTGCTTTTTCTTTTGAAGAAACGGTGGATAAAGAGAAATCGGTTCAAGGTTTACTGAATATTAATCTTGAAAAGAAAAAATATTTTGCTACGGTTGTACTAACAGATCTTTCATCAAATAAAGATTTTGCTTTTCCAAAAATCTCAATTGATCTCACCGGGAATCAGCAAATAAATTACGTCGTTTCTTCATCCGATAATCAAAAATATTATTTAGCAAACAAGAGAGGAACAATACCATTTGAACCGTCAGCTTATTCGTTAATTTATGAAACCGGAACAACTTCGGCGGTTAACGATTCACTGCGTTTAGAATTCCAATCTCCGGGGGATACAATAAATTTTAGTTCTTCAAGATCTTTCAACAATTCATTTCTGTTGGAAGAGGATTCATCGGGAATTTACTTGTCGCCTTCAACGACTTCATTTACCAAAAGTTACTTGTTCAAGGATATTTCTTCCAAACTACCGGAAGGAAAGTTTACTATTGATGGATCCAAAAATCAAAAAACTTACTTTGAAGTTAAATGGTGGAATAAACCGCTGTCGCTTTTAAATTATGAAATATCGTTAAAAGCTTTAGGCATTATTGAATCCAAGTTACTCATTGATTCATTAAAAGATTTGGGGAATAAATCGGGTTATCGCGCTTTCAATGAATATTGGGAAAAGTACGATCCTACGCCTAATACTACATATAATGATTTGATGGAGGAATTCTATTTGAGAGTTGATTACGCTCAAAAAACCTTCTCAAATTTTGCTACACCTGATGGTATTTTATCAGATCGTGGTAAAATTTATATTAAATTAGGCTCGCCGCTTCACATCGAAAGATCGACTTCCGCAAACGGAAAAAATATTGAATTGTGGTATTACAAAGGCAGAAGCAACCCTTATTATTTCAAAGATAATCTCGGCAACGGAAGTTTTCAATTGGTAAAAGAAGGATGAGACTTTTTTTTACCTGCGGCGATTGTAACGGAATTGGACCTGAAATTGTTGCCAAGACTCTCGTTTTCTTCAGCAAACAAAAAAAACACAAACTTTATTTTGCAGTACCCAAAAATATTTTTGAAGCCGTTCTAAATTTACTTCAACTTGATCTTGAATATGAAGTTGTAAAAAAGATCGAACAGAGTTCGCCGCTAAAAAATGTCCTAACAATTATTAATCTGGGAAATACAACTGTTATAAGCGGTAAGCCCACCAAAGTATCCGGCGAAGTTGCTTTCAGAGCATTGCAAGAATCGTTTCAGGCAGTTGAAAAGAATTTTGCAGATTGCATAATAACAGCGCCAATTTCAAAAGAAGCTTTTTATAACGCCGGAATTGATTTTCCCGGGCATACTGAGTTGTTTGCAGCATGGACGAAGTCGGAGAATGTGGTAATGTTTTTTCATTCTGCTAAATTAAAAGCGGCTCTCTTAACGATTCATATTCCATTAAAAACCGTCTCATTTTCGTTAGATAAAAATCTCATTAGAAAAAAAGTTGATATAATTCTGCAAACCCTTCGAAGAGATTTTTGCATAGAAAAACCTCGTATCGCATTGTTGGGGTTGAATCCTCACGCCGGCGAGAATGGTTTATTGGGAGACGAAGAATCAATTTTGTTTGTGCCATTTGTTGATGAATACAAAGAATTTGTGAAAGGACCATTTCCGGCAGATGCGTTCTTCGGGATGCACTTTTACAAAGCGTTTGATGTTGTTGTCGGGGTTTATCACGATCAAGTGCTGATTCCATTTAAGATGCTCAGTTTTTCTGACGGTGTAAATTTTACCGCCGGGCTGCCGATTGTAAGAACTTCTCCCGATCACGGAACGGCTTACGATATTGCGGGGAAAGGAATAGCTGATCCTTCAAGTATTATTCATGCAGCAAAATTAGCTATTCAGATTTGCGGAAACCGGAAGAAATATGCCGCAATTAATTAAAAAAAATTACTCATCTCTTGCGGCTTTTTATTCCTTTCTGATGAAAAACATTGATTACACTTTATGGGCAAAATATCTTATTGATATTACCAAGAAGTACAATCTTAACGTTAACTCGGTGTTAGAACTTGGAGGAGGGAATGGAAAATTAGCTAAAGTATTAAGCCGAAAATTTCCTAATTATATCCTTTCCGATAAATCATCGTTTCTGCTTGAGAAGAGTAAAAATCAAAAAAATAAAATTGTGTGCGATATGATCGCTCTCCCTTTCCGTAAACATTTTGATTTTGTATTTGCAGCTTTTGATACGGTGAATTATCTAACTTCAAAAAAAAGTTTTGCCGATTTGTTGTCGGTTGTTTCAACTGTGTTAATAGAAAATGGATGTTTTACCTTTGATGTGAGTTTAGAAAAAAATAGTCTTCCGCATCTTACCGGCAAAAAGATAAGTTACAACCATTTAGACAAAAAAATAATTCATCACAGTATTTATAATGCTGAAAGTCGAATTCATATTAACGAATTTACTTTTTATAAAGACGATAAGCCGGTTGAGAAAGAGGTTCATAAGCAGAAAATTTATCCATTCGAATTTTATCTAAAAGAAATTGAAAAAAGTAATTTTTACATAGTTGATTGCCTGGAAACTTTCGGTTTTAAAAGAGGTAAAGAAGATTCCAAACGTGTTCAATTCATCTTAAAAAAGGTTAGTCCCGATGCTTGAATTTAACGATGTAGGTTTTAGTTACAATGGAGATGAGATTCTTCGTTCTCTTTCATTTAATATGAAGAATGGCGAGTTCGTTTTCCTAATAGGTAAAAGCGGTTCCGGTAAAAGTACTTTATTACAATTGATTTATTTTAACCTTCTACCTGATTCAGGTGCGATCATTTTTGACGCTTATGCAACCGGTTCGATAAAGACATCACAGTTACCGCTGTGCCGAAGAAAAATAGGAATTATTTTCCAGGACTTTAAGTTAATCGAAGACAGGACAATTTATGAAAATCTCGCTTTCGTTCTTGAAACCGTAAACACCCCGGCAAAAAAAATTAAGAAAAAAATTTCTCAAGTTTTAAGTGATGTCGGGCTTTCACACAAAATAAAAAGCCTTCCGAAAGAACTTTCAGGTGGAGAGAAGCAACGCATTGCAATTGCGAGAGCAATAATTAATGAACCTCTGCTGGTTGTTGCTGATGAACCTACCGGAAATCTAGACCCCGAAACATCGTTGGAAATATTGGAGTTGTTAAAAAAAATAAATAATAGAGGCACAGCGGTTTTATTTGCTACACATAACTACGAACTGATTAAAAAATCCAATGCGCGTATTTTACAACTTGAGAATGGAATAATAAAAGAAGTTAGAAGCTAACTTAGCGGTCTCATTTAAGAAAAAGTTTTTTCAAGTCCTTTAATAATTTCATCTGTAACTTCTTCAATAGAATTCAATCCGTTAATTTCAAGTAATTTATTCTCATTTCTATAAAAATTCTTTACCGGTTTTGTAGAAGAATGAAAAACTTTCAACCGTGTACGAATCACTTCTTCCGTATCATCTTTTCGTTGATAAAAACTGTTTTCAGCGCCGCAGATGGGGCAGTGTATCTCATTTTCAATTTCTGATAATGAAAAGATTGCGTGACAAACTTTACAGGCTCGTCGCGCGGTAAGTCGTTTTACAACCTCTTCATCATTGGCTTCAAGGCAAATCAGCGCATAGTTTGAAATGTTTAATCTTTTAAATAATCGGTTCAATGATTCCGACTGCGCAGTCGTTCTCGGATACCCGTCAAGAATGAATCCGTTTTTACAACGTTCTTCAGCAAGCGTCTCGCGGATTATTTCAACCATTATTTCATCGGGGACTAATTGACCGGAATTCATAAGCTTTTTAGCTTCAAGCCCCATCGGGGTGCCGTTTTTTGCAGCTTCACGCAAGATATCGCCGGTTGAAATATGCGGGATTGAAAATTTATCACTCAAGATTTTGGCTTGAGTTCCTTTTCCAACACCGGGGGCTCCAAAAAGAATCAGATACATTTAATCTCCAATTATTATTAGTAAAATTATCATTATAAATTTTCTTTTGCAAAAAG
>JAVHOS010000211.1:0-2441 GCA_036170205.1 Ignavibacteriaceae bacterium
ACTCCGCACGCTTCATCTTCACTCTGGTAACACGACCATGTTAAATTAAGCGGAGCGTTCAACTCAATTCCTTTTTTCACAATTTCAGCTTTCGATAAACTAATAATCGGAGTGATAATTTTAATTTTTGTTTCCGGTTTGGTTCCTTCGTCAACCATTTTTTCAAATGCGGAATAAAACTGGGGACGGCAATCAGGATAACCGCTTGCATCCTCATAAACAGCGCCGATTCCAACGGCTTCCGCTTTAATTACTTCCGCCCAACTTACGCAAGCCGCTAAAATATTCGCATTCCTAAACGGAACATACGAACTTGGAACTTCTTTATTTTCAAGATCAGCTTTTTCCACTGCGAGATGAAAATCGGTTAGTGAAGAACCGCCAATTTTATGGAAGTGTGAAAAGTCGATAAGCAAGCGATGCTGCACGTTATAGAAATCTGCAACATCATTAAAAGCTTTTAACTCGCGTGTTTCCGTCCGCTGCCCGTAATTAAAATGGGCAAAAGCCAATTCATATTTTTCGTTTAAGATCGCTGCGGTAACACAACTATCCATGCCGCCGCTTACGGCAATAACTGCTAAAGGTTTGTTCATACTACTCTGTTAAAATAAAACCGCACTTAGCGGTTTTCGGGACATCGATTAATTTTGACTGCAAAATAAGGAAATTTCGCTTCGATAGAAATAAGCTACTGTTTTTAACCCGAAAACTCTTTTAACGGTCTTCCATCCCCAAAGTTGCATTCTCTTGCCGCCGTTTTATTCTTCCTTAATCTTACTCATAATCATAATCCGGCTTTTAACCGGATTAAGATTATGAAAAAAATTCAGATGGAAGCTGACGGGAATGATTAAGCGCTCCGGCGATAAGTTCAGTTACTATTTTTTCTGTTTTAAAAACCAATCATACAACTCTTGATTATTGTATGTCTCCGTCCACGCATCATGTCCGGCTTCGGGATAAATTGTAAGCTTTGCCTCGTTGCCACAATTTTTTAAAGCATCAACCATTTGCTGTCCTTCTTTCACCGGAACAACAGGATCTTTAGCGCCGTGAAAAACCCAAACGGGAAGTTTCCCGATCTTACAAATTGTTAATGGATTTCCGCCGCCGCAAACGGGCGCAATCGCCGCAAATCTGTCAGGATATTTTTCCGCTAATGCCCAGGTTGCGTATCCGCCCATCGAAAGTCCCGTTACATAAATTCTTTTTTCATCAACTTTATATTTTTGAACAACTTCGTCGATCAAAGCAGAGAGATCATCGGTTGACCACCAAACATTTTCGGGACATTGCGGTGACACAACAATAAAGGGGAATTCTTTTCCCTGGTCAATCAGTTTTGGAGGTCCATGTTTTTTAACAAGATTAAGATCATGCCCCCGTTCTCCGGCTCCATGCAAAAACAGCAAGAGAGGAAATTTTTCTTGTGAAGCGTTATAATTTTTTGGGAGATAGAGGAGATAGTCTATCTCAACTTTCTTGATAACTTCTTTTGATAAAGTTTTTTCTTGCTGCCCGGCCACTTCTTGTTTCGATTGCTGCGAAGATGCGCATCCGGCAAGAAACAAAATTGCTGCAAAACCCAAACAACCACCGAGCAAAATTTCTTTTTTCATTTTTCGTCCTTTCTATATAAATGATACTCAATCGAAAGCTTTCCATTTTCTGCTTTCAACTTTTAACTTTCTACTATGATCATTTCCAATTCCGTTTAAACATATAGTAAACTTGCCGGGGTCTCCATTCATCATATCCATCTCCGTTCACATCCGGCGTTACCGCGATCATTCCCCACCATTCTTCATTTGAATATCCATCTGGATGCGCGCCAGTTGTGTAACCGCCGTAATCATGGTTATTCGGATCTCCGGCTTTCCACCATTCATCGGTATATTCAAAGACCGTTCCGCCAATCACAACATCACTCGCGGAGAGAATCTGCGACCAATTCATGCTGTCAACCACAGCCTGCGTTGTTTCATATTCTTGTTTAATGCGATCGTCCAACGCATCAATTCCATATTCAGTTATTACCAGCGGTTTGTTCGATTTTGATTTATACGTTTGAAATTGAGGAGTCAAGTTAAGTTCGTAAATGTTTGTCGCCCAAAGATCAATATAAGAAAGAGAAGCATCATCGGCGTTCTTTGAAACATCTCCGATGTTGTAAATATTTCCGTTGTTAATACATACCGGATGATATTTTTCCCCTTCTATTTCATACGCTACAACTGCAAGTTCCTGACAAAGTGTGTACCAGTAGGAATTGTTTCCGTTCTGATAATTTTGTTCGTTGCCGAGGTTCCACATTAACACGCCGGGATTATCTTTAAGGTCAACAACCATTTTTGCGAAATCGTCTTTAACTTGCTGTCGAACCGTCTGGAGGGAGAGATTTAAATCAGTGTTAACCCAAAAGCCTGCAATTACCCTAA
>JAVHOS010000212.1:0-4983 GCA_036170205.1 Ignavibacteriaceae bacterium
TTTTAAAAACATCTTGAATTTCTCATTTATCAGTTGAAATTTAAACTCAGAAAAAATTAATGATAAAATGAGAAGCATTTATGGATAATTTTTCTTCACCGCACCAAAAGTGTATTGTCCCTTATAAAATGTTTTTTGCACTCCCTTTTTTTCTATTTACTCTTTCCTACAATTTGCATGCTCAATGGGAATGTTTAATTGGATCGTATGAGACAGTTATTCATAGTATTTCCTTTGGTTGTCAAAATCCAGACATCTTCTATTCAGCAGGACAAGGTGTCTACCGTTCAACAAATGGTGGTGAATTATGGACAAATATTAGCCCTGATACTTCTTTGGGAACTAACTCAGAACCTATAATTGAAGCAGATCCGAAGACTGCGGGAGTTGTTTATTATGGAGGAAAAGGAGCATTATTCAAATCGATAAACTACGGTGAAAGTTGGGAAATATTAGTACCCTATCAGTTAGGTTCGTGTAGTAATTGGCAGAATATTATTCTTGAATTTGAATATCCAATATTGAACAAGAAATAATGAATGATGAAATTATTGCCCTTCTAAATTCGACATTCCTTGTTCGCTATTCATTATTCCCTTTTTGGTTCTGGTTTGTCCAGGTTAGGGATGAAAACTTTTTATTCTGAAGAGGGAAATTTTGGTTCCGGCGGGGAAACTTTCCGCTAATTTGTCAATACTTTTCTTAAAATTGTCGAAACTTTTCGCACATTTATTGATTTTTTCTGATTAAATGCAAGAACTTTTCGCACAATCATAAAATCTTTTTGATGAAATGCAGAAACTTTTTGATCTGTTGTCGATTCTTTTTGATAAAACATAAAAACTTTTTGATAATTTATAAAAACTTTTCGCTCTTTTGCCGAAACCTTTGGGTATGTTGGGGGAAATTTGGAGGTGTTAGACGTGCTGATTCCTTCTTTTTACGCAATAAACCGGCTTTTCGGATAAAATTTTGGATATTTCGTTCCTAAGGAACTATTAGGAGCAAGGGGATTGTATTCTACCAATATTTAATTCCTAACGGAATTGGAAAGTTAATTATAATAGGCGGGACTTTATTTTATTGGCGATGTATTTGCTTAAATTTTTATAATTAATTCCTTTTACCTATTTCAATAATTCCATATCCTTGATTCTGTCCGCAAATAACAACCACATCTCCTTTTATATTAACTTTCGAATAGCCTTTATCAATTGGAGAACTCATCACTTTCCAGTTTATACCGTTAAAATGGGAGATGAAACCATAGTCACCTACTATAAAAATATCGTTGATATTATTGCCCCTAACGGAATTCATTCCAACTTCGGGTAAAGCAATCTGATTCCATGTCCCAAATTTGTTTTCAAAAGCCCCCTCACCACAGACAATTAAAAAGTTCTCTTTAGCCGTCCACGAGGAGTACAATCGTACATCTTTATTCCATAAAAATGAATCCACTTTATTATTGGTGATCTTTAATATTTTTTTATCTCCCGGTTCAAAAAAAGAAGAAACAGGGCAATAAAGAATAGAGTTACCGACTTTATCATTTATTCCCCAAACATCATTAATGATCGATGTTGTTCCGCTTTCTATCTTCTTCCAACTCATTCCATCGTAATGGGCAATGTTGCCGGAGTTACCTACTACGTACAAATTACTGCTACTACTGCCCCAGATTTTGTTGATGGCTCCGGTTAATAACGGGTTAATACCACAATCTAATCTTACTTTCTTCCCATCAAACCAGCCTATACTTCCTCCGTTTGTAACTACAATATTTGAAGCCGAAAACGCCCAAATTGCTTTTAATGGGGGATAATATACCGCGCTGCAAGCTCCATAGTAATATATTCTCTTCAACTCCCACTTACTTCCATCCCAATGCACTGCGTTGTAAGCATTTGGGTCTGGATTACCAAGAGAATCGTTCATATAAATTTCACCAACAGCCCAGATGTTATTTTCATCTACTATTGCAACATCATATAAAGTGCAGCTGCCGGCTTCGCCGCCAAAGGTAAAGGTTTGCCATGTAAAGTTGTGGCTGGTGGTATCCATTGTTTTGGCAACTACTTCGTTGGTGGTTTGTTGCCGGTTGTTGGCGGCAAAGGCTGCTTTTATTTTATAGCTTTGGTTGGGAAGGAGAGAGTCAATGTAAAGTACTGTATCGCTGCTAACAAGCGTAATGCTTTGGTTTGCTTTGTCGTTTACAAAAAGAGTTAGTGTATTTGGTGTTTGGTAATTGGCGCTTGCAATTTTCACCCATACTTCAGTGCAAGAGACATCTTCTACGGTTAGGGCAAGTGTTTCAACGGGTTCGGTTGTGTTCTTTTTACAACCGCTATTGAGCAGTAAAAAACTTGTTAGGACAAAAAGAAGAAATTGTGTTTTCAAAAAATAAGTAGGCATAAAACCCGCTCCGTTAAATATTTATTTTCTTTAGATAAAGATAATTAACATTTGCTTAATCGCATTGCACAAAACGCTGTATTAAGAAATCAACTGTGTATTATTTCGCTTAGTGAAACTCGGTGATCTTAGTGTCTCAGTGGTAAAACAGTTTTCACCACTAAGGCACTAAGGACACAAAGAAACACTAAGATATTTTAATCAGCGGAGAAAATTCTTCTTTAAACTTTTCTCCTTTGTAAATAACTTGTTCCAAATACAGACCCGAAGGTGGAGCGGTGAATTTTGCCGGCTCGTTCCTTAGCGAGGTGAGATATTTTATCACATCGTTTTCGGTTAAATGGTTGCGTCCAACTTCGGCGGTTACTCCAACCATTCTGCGGACTTGCTTCCACAAAAAATGTGAACCGATAATTCTGATGATGATCAGATCGTCAACTTCGGTAAGGGTAATATCATTTATCAAAACTTTTGTTGATTTATCTTCCATGTTCTTATCGGTGAAGGAAGCGAAGTCGTGCATGCCGATAAAAAGCTGCAAAGTTGATCGCATTTTATTCGTATCGAGTTTATCTTTTATCCACCAAACGAACTGTTTGCCGAACGCGGTTCTCCGTTTAGAAATTTGATAAAGATAACTGCGCATCTCAACATCTTTGCGCGCATGAAAATTGTTGTGGGCTTTTTCAACTTCAATAATATTAATGTCGTAAGGAAGAAGATCGTTGAACTTCATTTTGATAATTTCGGGCGCGAGCATGGTTCGTACATCGAGCGAAGCAACTTGTCGCAGTGCGTGCACTCCCGAGTCGGTTCTTCCCGCTCCTTGAATATCCACTTCGCGGGTATTGAAAATATCTTCCGCAATGCGTTGCAGCGTTCCCTGGACGGTCTTGCTGTCGCGCTGTTTTTGCCAGCCGCTGTAGCGGGTGCCATCATACTCGATAAACATTTTATACTTAGACATTAAAATCTCGTTAATTAGGAATTAGGAATTACGAATTAGGAAATAATTTTGATTTCATGGTTTTAATAATTGTGCCGGTTATTTTTAAGAGTTCATCGCAATCATTTATAATTGATTGGAACTGTTTATCATCAATGTAATTTGTATCGTGTAAAATACGTAACCAGTAATGAGTTTCGCGAGCTTCTTTATAAGAAATATTTAATTTCATATAAAAATCTTTTTGAGATTGCGCTCCAATTGCTTCTTCAATATTGGCTCCAACAGAGGTTCCCGATCTTAAAATTTGTTTAGAAAGAGTGAATTCTTTCTTTTCTTCTTTGAGAAATTGATAAAGTTTTACAATCCGAATAGCGAATTGATAACTTTTTTCTTTTAGAATATTGTTTTCTTTCACTCCAATTCCTAATTCGTAATTCCTAATTCGTAATTCTCCTCAGCATACGAGTCTTCGGTTTCATAAATCCGTGCGGTAATTTTTTTGATGTTAGCGGGAAGAGGGATTTTCTTTATTTCATCAACAAAATATTTACAAATATTTTCCGCGGTTGAGTGAAAATCTACTATAACGGTTTTTGAATTTAAATTGTCTAATGCTTCAATCAGTTCTTTATCGTCTTTATAAACCATAAATGCATGGTCAAGATTCTCGATGATCGGGTTAACGATTTTTTTAACATCATAAAAATCAATTAACATTCCCTGCTCGTCAGGATCGCCTTCAATTTCAAGGCGGAGTTTATAGGAGTGTCCGTGCAGGTTTTTACATTTTCCTTTATGGAAAGGCAGCCGGTGCCCCATTTCCCAATCGAATGCTTTAGCTATTTTCATTAAACACCTTTCTTATCCGGATGCCAAATAAATTTGTGCATCTGCAGTTGAAATCTTATTTGTAAGTTATCTTCTAAAATCCATTTTACCATTGTTGCCGGTTCAAGTTTACCGAACACAACGGAGAAGAGAATTTCACATTTGTTTTGTAAATCATATTTAGCGAGAATGATTTTCGTCCATTCGTAATCTTCACGCGAGCCGAGAACGAATTTTACTTCATCGCTTTTTTTTAGGAACTGAATATTTTCGTAAAGATTTTTTTTCTCCATATTACTTGAAGGACATTTTAGATCCATAATTATTTTTACCCGAGGATCAACGTTATCAATCGGCAGACTTCCGCCGGTTTCAAGAAGAACTTCGTAACCGTTATCGCAAAGTTGTTTCATCAACTCTAAAGATTCACTTTGCATCAACGGTTCGCCGCCGGTAAGTTCAACTAAATTGCAATTATACTTTTTTACTTCGGCAAGAATTTCTTCAAGCGAAAAATCTTTTCCTTCGTAAAACGCATATTCAGTATCGCAGTAAGAGCAGCGCAAGTTGCAGTACGTTAAGCGGATGAAAACGCACGGGAGTCCCGCTTTAGTGCTTTCTCCTTGAATGGAGTAATATATTTCGTTTACTTTAAGCATAAATTTACTCTGCAAATATACGGGAAATAGAAGTGTGACTTAAATTTTGCCGCCCCCGTTTTTATAAGTAATTTGCAATAGTATTTTTCGAGGCAATTTCGAAGCCAAATTCGTAATCTTAATCCTAATCTT
>JAVHOS010000212.1:5083-12080 GCA_036170205.1 Ignavibacteriaceae bacterium
ATTATAGAAATAGAAAATTTAAGTAAGACGTTCAAATCAACTTTCGGCAAGAAAACGGTAACCGCGCTTACCGATGTAACTTTATCGGTTGAGCAGGGAACGATCTTCGGATTGCTTGGTCAAAACGGCGCGGGCAAAACCACGTTAATAAAAGTTTTGCTCGGAATTGTCTATCCAACTTTTGGAACGTGTAAAATGTTCGGGGAGGATTTTACAAATCTTCACTTAAAAAAGAAGATCGGCTTTTTACCGGAGAATCATAAATTCCCAAACTACATGACCGGAAAAGAGGTGATGACGTTTTTCGGCAAGTTGAGCGGATTGGAAAATCTTTATCTCTCAAAACGAATTGATGAAATGCTTGAACTTGTGCAGATGACAAAGTGGAGTAAAAGTAAAATTAAAACTTACTCAAAAGGAATGATGCAGCGGCTTGGGCTTGCGCAGGCGATGCTGAATGATCCCGATCTTCTTTTTCTCGATGAACCGACAGACGGCGTTGATCCAATCGGTAGAAAAGAAATTCGTAGCGTGCTGCTCGCGTTAAAAGAAAACGGCAAAACTATTTTTCTAAACAGCCATTTGCTTTCCGAAGTTGAATTAATTACCGACCGTGTAGCGATCCTGCATAAAGGAAAAATCATCCGCGAAGGAAATGTTCACGATTTAACGAGCCGAAAAGAAGAATATAGAATTGTTGTTGATGCGGAACTTGAGAGTGTGCTAGATGAATCGTTAAAAGATAAATACGAACTTCATAAAATTTCTTCATCAACGTATCTTATTCGAGTTGATGAGCAAAGACCGGTGAACGATTTTGTTGATCACTTGCGCAGCAAAGGAATTTCAATTAAAGAAATGGCACAGGAGAAAAATTCACTTGAAGATGTTTTTATTTCGTTGGTAAAAGCGGAGGAGAAAAACTTATGAAAAATATTTGGCTGATGACGGTTTTCACGCTTCGAGAATCAATTTCTAAAAAAGTATTTATTGCGTTCTCAATTTTTGTAATTGTTATGCTGGTTGGTGTTTTCTTTGCAGCCAATTTAGGTTTTGGAGATGCGCTAAAACAATCGCCTATAGGATTTGATAAAACGATGATCATGTTTAAAATGGGAACAGCGAATTTTGTTCTTAGTTTCGGATTCCTACTCTCCATTTTTGCATGCGCGAGTTTTATTCCTTCTTTACTGGAAAAAGGAACGATCGATCTCTTTCTTTCAAAACCAGTAAGCCGCGCTCAGTTATTGGGCGGAAAATATTTTGGCGGATTGCTCATTTTTTTCATTCATATTTTTGTTCTTATCTGCGGAATATGGTTGATCGCCGGGATGAAGTTTGGGCACTGGGATATTTCATTTTTGTGGCTATTGCTTAGCTCTTTATTTTATTTTGCAATCTTGAATGCAGTTCTGCTTCTTTTCGGCGTTCTAACAAAAAGTTCTGGTATAAGTATGATGTTGGCGTATTTGCTGATGTTTGTTAGTCCCCTTTTAGCAAACCGGGAAAAAATATTTATTTTTCTTCAAGGGAAAGAGACATTGAAGACCATCATTGATGGAATTTATTATGTACTGCCTAAGCTGCACGAGATACAAAACATCCCGCAACTTCTTGCATTGAACACCGGTAAAATAGAACCGCAAATATTGATCAGTTCGTTTTTGTTTTTGTTAGTGGTCATCTATTCCGGTTTTTACTTCTTTGAGAAGAGTGATTATTAAGATTTCCATTATTGGCTGTTCTTTGTGCAATATGAGAATTTTCTGTTGACCAAGGGCAAAAAAAGTTTATTTAAGGGATGCCGAAAGTGGAATAATATTTGTTAAAGAGAAGTGATTTATCATTATATGAGAAATAAATGAACGAACAACAATCTGAAATAGAAGAACTAATACGTAACGCTAAAATTGCCAACGACAGTGAAACAATAAATTCCGTTGCAATTATTGGCGCTGGAATTATGGGTCAGGGAATAGCGCAAACAATAGCCGCATCAGGAATTGAAGTGCTGGTAATTGAAAAAGATGCCGAACATCTTGAAGATGGAAAAAACAGGTTATCAGAAGATATCGACCGCGAAATTAAACGATGGGCTATTACAACTTCAGAGAAAAAGGCAATCTTAAGCAGGATAAAATGGTCACTAAAATTAGCAGATGCAGCAGAATGCGAGTTAATAATTGAAGCCGTTGACGAGAACATGGAACTTAAGAAAACTATTTTTAAGCAGCTTGACACAATCGCTAAGGATGAAACCATTTTCGTTTCGAACACTTCTACATTAAGTCTATCCAAAATTGCCGAGGCGACAAGTCGGCCTGATAAAATTATCGGTATGCACTTTTTAAATCCCGTTCCCAAAGTTCCGTTGGTAGAATTAGTAAAAGCGTTGGACACATCCAACGAAACGGTAGCCCAAGTAAAAGAGTTTGCATCACGAATCGGCAAAACCGCAATTGAAGTTTATGAATATCCCGGTTACGTTACCACCCGCGCAATCGTTCCTTTGTTAAATGAAACGATGCATATTTTGCTTGAAGGCATTGCAACCGCAAAAGATATTGATACCGCGATGAAGCTCGGTTACAATTTCCAAAATGGTCCGTTGGAAATGGCTGACATGATGGGACTTGATGAAGTATTGGCATGGATGGATACACTTTGGAAAACGCTTGGTGAACCGCGTTACCGCGCGTGTCCGATATTGCGCAAACTTGTCCGCGAAAGAAAACTCGGCAAAAAAACCGGCGAAGGTTTTTATAAGTACGATGTTAATGGAAAGATTGTTTATTAACGTAGCTCGTTAGGAATAAAGAATTTGAATAGCCACGAGCTTTAGCTCGTGGATTAATAAAGACCCCAAATATTGGCTTTAGCCACTATTAAAGAATCATCGTTCGGCTAAAGCCCAAAACTGATTTTTTAATAAACCGCCCACGACTTAAAAGTCGTGGCAATTCAATTTGATAATGAAAGTGAAAATATAAATATGAAAGTATTAGTTTTAAACTCCGGCAGTTCGTCAATCAAATACCAATTCATAGATACCGAAGGAAAAATTGCTTTGGCAAAAGGGGTTGTTGAAAGAATCGGAATGACCGGCGCTATTCTTAGCCATACGCGGCACGATGGAAACAACGTAAGAATTGTGGCGGAAATTTTAGATCATGCAATGGCAATTGAGTATGTGCTTGCCGTTATGCTTAGCAAAAATCACGGAGTAATTGACGATAAATCCGACATTGACGCCGTAGGGCATAGAGTTGTTCACGGGGGCGAATCATTTTCCGGTTCAGTTCTTATGACAGACGAAGTGATGAAAGTATTGCAAGAAAATATTGAATTAGCTCCGCTGCACAATCCGCCGAATATTAAAGGTATTCAAGCGGTTACCCGTATAATGCCCGAAACAAAACAATGCGCAATCTTCGATACTGCGTTTCACATTAAAATGCCGCCAAAAGCTTATTTATACGGCATTCCTTACGAACTGTATAAACGCCACAAGATAAGAAGATATGGTTTCCACGGGACTTCTCACCGATACGTTTCTGAAATAGCCGCTTCAATGTTAGTCAAACCGATTACCGAATTAAAAATTGTTACGGCACATCTTGGCAACGGATGCAGCATGGCGGCAGTCGATCATGGAACTTCAGTTGATACTTCAATGGGATTTACTCCGCTTGAAGGGTTGTTGATGGGAACCAGAGCCGGAGATATTGATCCTTCAGTTATACTTTACATCATGGGCAAAGAAGGATTATCGCTTTCTGAAGCTGGAGTTTTGTTGAACAAACATAGCGGTCTAATCGGCATCAGCGGCGAAAGCAGCGACATGCGAGAAATAGAATCCGCCGTAGCCGAAGGAAACAAACGCGCTAAATTTGCCTTTGATGTATTCACCTATCGTATAAAAAAATATGTCGGCGCTTACGCGGCGGCAATGGGTGGAATAGACGCTCTCGTTTTTACCGGCGGTATTGGTGAAAATTCCGCTCTTGTAAGAAGTTCGGTTTGCAGCGGATTGGAATTCCTCGGAATCGAAATTGATGAAGAGAAAAACAGCGCAAAGCAAAATGAACTGTCAAAAGAAGGGAGTAAAGTTCACGTCCTTCGCATTCCTACCAACGAAGAACTTGTAATTGCGATGGACACTGCGGAAATTGTTTCGGCACTTTAAAAGGAAAAATAAGATTGAAAACCCGGAATCATTTTCGGGTTTTTTTATTTCGTATTGTGTGGGAAGGCAATATTTTATGGCAAAAGGGAAACCTTCTATTAATGGATGAAGTAACTTGCCGGTGTAATTCAATTTTAATTTCCAATCAAAGTTGCTGTTCAAAATGAATTAACTATTTTTGCACTAAACAATAAACGGCTTTGTTGCAATGATTTTTCTCCATCACATAAATATTTCTTATCGGGTAACGGGTGAAGTATGGTAGCGAAGATCAAAATATTTTTAAATCATCAATTCTCTCACCTCATACTTTTCCTTTCTGCTATTTTGGTTATGATCTGTGCACTGAATTTGTTTTATATTTTTGATGTAACAGCTCAATCAAACGACGAATGTTTATGGCGCGATTCCGATTTTAACTCCGCAAAGAACATAATTACTTTCGATTTTGTTAAATTAAATGGAGTAACCTGGGTAGCCGGGATACGTAACCATGATCGCCTTGTTTCCATAAATGGAGTTTTGTGCAAGAATACTTTGGACGCAAGTAGAGTTTTAGACAAAGTTTCGTCCGGCGATTATGCGGTTTATGTTTTTGAAAGAAATGGAAAACAGTTTACCACAAATGTTTACGTAAAAAAATTAATCGGATTCAATAATCTCGCGTTTACTTTGTTCTCTTCGTTTTGGCTGATTGTCGGCTTCTTTGTTTTGATGGCAAAGCCGGAAGGGAAAATACAGAGATTATTTTTTAGCGTTGGAGTTTTCACCGTTCTTTTTTCGATGAACAGCCTGCTTAACAGAGGATTGCAAGTAGATAATCCGATTTTGAGAAATGAAGTGTTGTTCCGAAGTGTAACAGTATTAATACTTTTTGGCGCGATCTTTTGGGCATTTAGTATGGTAAGATTTTTCAGCATTTTCCCTATCGAAACTAAACTTGAAAAAAAATCGGGTATCAGAAAAACGTTGGTTTATTCTCCATGGATCATTTTCATAACCACAGTTGCGGTTAATATTAAGTTTAGCATTTCGGGGAATCTGCAAAGTGTTACGATAGTAAATGCAGTGGTGGTAAGCGGTCTTATCGTCATCTCGCTGATCACAAGTTTTGTTTTACTTGTTAATGGATACAGGAAGGTTGAATCAGTTACAGAAAAACGCGCGCTTAAAATAATCATCATTGCATTTATAATAGGATTGGGCGCTCTCTTTTATTTTATCCTTTTTGTCGCAACTACAAGTCAAGTGGTCTTTAACGATCCGCTTCTTTTTATGCCGATTATTTTAATTGCAATAATTCCGATCGCATTCGGTTATTCAATTTTCAGATACTCCTTAATGGATATTAGAGAAGTGGTGAAAAGCACCGTTGTGTACGGAACTGCTACGGTTTCAATTGCGGTTGTTTATTTTCTGATAATGCTGTTAATGGGGCAAGTGGTTAGCAGCGCGATCGGTACTCAGTATCAGGGGATGATCGCCGTATTTGTGTTTATGGTTTTTGCAATTGTTTTTCAATCTTCAAAAGACCGGTTTCAGGATTTTTTAACACAGAAGTTTTATCCCGAACAATTCGCATTTCAAACTGGGCTGCTAAAATTCAGCGGAGATATTGCAAAAGTTGTTGGAATAGAAAACATTCTCAATTCTACGCGCGAACTTTATGTTGAATCGCTTGGAATGAGCAAATTCGGTTTAATGCTTAAAAAGAATGGAGGAGTGTTTCATCTTCTTCAATATCATGGAATAACAGAATTAGCGCCGCAGCCGTTAAATTCATTTCAAAATCTTTCCGAATATTTTTCCGAACGGAAAAAGAATAATCAAAGAATTGTTTTAGAGCGGCAGAATTTTTCTTCCGTTTTAGAAGAGGAAGCAGCGATCTTTATCAACGAAAACATTTTTACAATTGTCCCGTTAATGATAAATGAGCAGATCATCGGTCTATTGTTATTCGGATTAAAACAAACCGGGGCGCAATTTACCGGAAAGGATTTAGACCTTCTCATATCTGCTTCTAATCAAACAGCAATTTCGATTGAGAACGCAAGGCTCTATCATTCCGAAATTGAAAAGAATCGTCTTGAGCGCGATTTGGAAAACGCGCGGCACATTCAACAAAGCCTACTGCCAAAATCAATTCCCAAAATTAATCATTTGGAACTCAGCGGCGTTACGATTCCCGCGCAGCACGTTGGCGGCGATTATTACGATTTTATAAAATTGAGTGATACAAAATTGTTCATTGTTGTCGGCGATGTTTCCGGCAAAGGACTAAGCGCCGCTCTTTATATTTCCAAACTTCAAACGATGATACGCATGTATTGTTCGGAAGAAAGATCGCCAAAAGAAATTCTGGTTGAAATTAACAAAAGACTTTTCGCGGAAATGGAACGGAATTATTTTATCACCGTTTCATTAGCTTTAATAGACAGCGATACCAGGAAAGTTCACTTTTGCCGCGCCGGGCATCCGCATGCGTTATTGATCAACGATGGAACGTGTGAAAAAATAAAGCCGGTAGGAATTGGACTTGGTCTGAACAAAGGTGAAGTTTTTGATGCGTCGCTTGAAGAAACTGAAATTCCTTTGGAGCATGGAAGTTTGCTTGCCGTTTATTCAGACGGAATAAGCGAAGCGATGAACAGCAAACAGCAAGAATTTGGAGAAGAAAATATCATCACGATTTTAAAGAAGAATGCGGAGTCATCGCTCGACACAATTCAAACTAAAATTTTAGACGGTGTAACAGATTTTTGCAACGACGAAGAGCAGCACGATGATATTACGCTGATGCTGGTAAAATAT
>JAVHOS010000213.1:0-12045 GCA_036170205.1 Ignavibacteriaceae bacterium
GAAATGTCCGGGAGACCTGCATCAACAAAAAAACGGATATGGTTTGCGTACAAATTCTTCTGATTGATCGTTTGATTAGCGCCTCTGTTTATAAGTTCAGGAGGTCGATCTGCGGTACAAACAATTAAAGGAATTCTTTGTTGATACGCTTCAATTATCGCCGGGTAATATTCTGCGGTTGCAGTTCCGGATGTGCAAATCAACGCAACAGGCGCTCCGGTGGTTCTTGCAATTCCGGTGGCAAAAAATGCCGAAGAGCGTTCATCAATTATTTTCAAACAAGTTAATTTTTTATTATACACCGCGGCAAGCGTTAAAGGAGTGCTGCGCGAACCAGGTGAAATGCAGACGTGCTTTACCCCAAGTTTTGCAAGTTGTTCAAAGAAAATTGTAGCCCACAAAATATTTTTATTAACTTTTTTCATTAAAAGCCGCAAGGATTGTCTTAAATTTTATTTCAGTTTCTGCAAACTCACTTTCCGGGTTGGAACCTTCAACAATTCCGCAACCGGCGTAAACAAATATCGTGTTTTTATTTATAAGCGCCGAACGGATTGCCACAATTAGTTGTGCAGATGAGGGAGAAATCCATCCAACTAATCCGGCATACAAACCACGGTCGAAATCTTCTAATTCAGAAATAAGTTTCATAGCTTCTTCTTTTGGATACCCACAAACCGCCGGAGTTGGAAAAATATTTTTTATTACAGAAAAAAGAGAAGAACCGTCTTTTAATTTTGCGGTTATTTCAGTCGATAAATGTTGTATTGAAGTAAGTTTTTTCACAGTTGGTATTTTATTATAGCTAACATCCGAAGCCAACTCGGCTAAATTAGTAACTAAAAAATCTACTACGAAGTTGTGTTCTGCGCATTCTTTATTCGAGTAAAACAGCTCGTTCTCCAGTTCACCATCTTCTTCTTTATTGCCGCCTCTTCTTCGGGAACCGGCGATTGCTTCAGTTTTTAACGTGTTACTTATTACTTCCATCAAAATTTCAGGCGATGCACCTAAAAAAACAGACTCGTTTTTTTTTATAAAAAAAATATTAGAATTCGGATTTGCTTTCTTCAATCGTCCCGGCAAAACTTCAAGAGGAATAGCTGAATTTGAGGCTAAGGACATTTTTCTTGCCAAGACAATTTTAGTTATCGATTTTTTCCGTAATGCCGAAAGCGCTTTCTCAATTTTTGTTGTCCATGCATCTTTTTCTAATACTCTATCAAGTGTATTTTGGTAATCGATGATTACCTCGTCAATAGATGCTTTTTTGCTTCCTGAAATTTTCTTTATGATTTCACCAAATTCAACCGCTGCTTCATCATATGAAAATGTTGGAGAAATTAGAACATTAAATCGAAAGAGGAGAGAACCTTGTTGCGATTTAATAAGGAATTTCGGGATATAAAATTCCATATTATCGAAATTGCTCCACTCCGCGCTCTTTTTTTCATCGTTAAATTTTACTGCAGTACAAAATAGCGGGGAATCAATAAAAATCGTTTCATTTGAATTAAAAATAGGTTCAGGGATTTTTCCGTATAATTCCTCAATGATATCCCATCTGTTAGCGCCTTCAGTTTGGAATGACAAAATATTCCCAAAAGCAAAAAGTTCTTTTTCTTCCGCGCAGGTATAAAAACCATCGCTGAAATCATTTAAAAGAGGAGAGAAATCAGATGTAAATAAATCTGTAGGAAGCATAAAACAAAAGCTCAAAAGCTGGTTCGGTTTTGCCGAAGCAGCTGTTTGCTGCAGTTTATCTTTTAAGAAAATTTCGTATGAAGATATTAAGTCGTGTAAAGAAAATTTCATTTAAATATGGTAAATATTAAATCAAATATAAATTTCGGTGGACTACTTTCCAATAATTTTTGAACCGGAATGAGATGGAATGAACAACATTTTATTTTCAACTCATGCTGTACCACTCGTTTTAATTTGTAATTACCAATATTATGTATTCAAGAAAAGTTGCAAGTAAGTATTTGTTCTCTTTCCTTAAAAAATGATGAATTAATTGCCAGTATTGAGAATTAACCGCTTTTAGCGAAAGTTTTAAAGATGAACCTTACGCATTATTTCTTTGACTAAGTGCAAATTTTCGACATTTCTTTTTAAAGTCTTTCGGTTCGATTAGTGGCATAAAATTGTATTTAAAGTAGCAATTCATGTATAAGTCTTTCAATATATAACTTACTTTTCGAGAAAGGATTAAAAAATGTCTGGCAAAAGCCGTCGTGATTTCCTTAAAACGAGCGTTGTAATTGGAGCCGGAGTGGCGGGGCTTTCATCTTCCACAACCAAGGCAGCTCCTAAAAATATTCTATCTGAAGATCGAATGGGTGTGTTAGTTGATACTACCGTATGCGTCGGTTGCCGCAACTGTGAATGGGCTTGCAAAGAAGCTCATCAGTTACCTGCCGGTGATCTTCAATCTTACGAAGATAAAAGTGTTTTCAAACAAAAAAGAAGACCGAACATAGAGGCGCTAACTGTTGTTAACGAATATCCGGCAGGTAAAAATTCTAATCTTCCGATTAATGTTAAAGTGCAGTGCATGCATTGCGATCATCCGGCGTGTGTTTCGGCGTGCATCGTAGGAGCCTTTTCAAAACAAGAAAACGGATCTGTTATTTGGGATACCGATAAATGTATCGGCTGTCGTTACTGTATGGCAGCCTGCCCGTTTCAAGTGCCGGCTTTCGAATATAACAAAGCAATTAATCCCTTAATTATGAAATGTGACTTTTGTTTTAAAAGAACAGCTGAAGGTAAACTTCCGGCTTGCGTAAATATTTGTCCGGTTGAAGCCCTTACTTATGGACCAAGAACTGAATTAGTAAAAATTGGACGTGACCGGATAAAAAGAAATCCGGATAAGTATGTTGATCATATTTTTGGTGAACATGAAGTGGGAGGAACATCCTGGATGTACCTTTCAAGCAAAAATTTTGCCGAACTTGATTTCCCGAAACTTGGCACAAATCCAGCGCCCGGCGTCTCGGAATCAATCCAACATGGAATATTCGCCTACTTTGTTCCGCCGGTTTCTTTGTACGCTTTACTGGGTGGAATTATGTGGATAACAAAGCATCGCAAAGAATTGGATCAGGAGGAAAAATTATGAATCACGAAGAAGTAAATCCCGTACCGGTAAAACGAAAATATTTTACTCCCGGAGTTATTGTTTTACTAATCATCGCTTTAAATGGTCTCGTCTTTTTGATGGGAAGATTTTTCTTTGGACTTGGCGCAGTAACGAATCTTAACAATCAATATCCATGGGGATTGTGGATCGGTGTTGATGTTGCCGCCGGAGTTGCGCTTGCCGCCGGTGGTTTTACGACGGCTGCACTCGGACATGTGATGCACAGAGAAGAGTACCACGCTATCGTGCGACCAGCATTGCTAACAGCGCTTCTCGGTTATACTTTTGTTGCAACAGGTGTATTTGTTGATATTGGACGATGGTATTTTATCTGGCATCCTTTAATTATGTGGAATGGAAGTTCAGCGCTTTTTGAAGTTGGTATTTGTGTTATGATTTATTTAACCGTCCTTTATATCGAATTCATTCCGGTGATAACTGAAAGATTTATTGGAAAAGTTAATCTTCCCGGATTCCTTTCCCGAATGAATAAAATGGTTGATAAAATTTTACGTCTTGTCGATAACGCTCTTGCTAAAACGATGTTCATTTTCATCATCGCCGGAGTTGTTCTTTCAACGCTACATCAATCTTCGTTAGGAACTTTGATGGTTATTGCCGGACCTAAAATGCATCCGCTCTGGCAGACGCCAATCCTTCCCTTATTGTTTTTACTTTCGGCGATAAGTGTTGGATTTCCGATGGTGATTTTCGAATCGCTCTTAGCTTCGCGATCGCTTGGATTAAAGCCGGAGATGCACGTGCTTTCAAAATTAGGATCGATGATTGCTCCGCTGTTGGGAGTTTATCTTGCATTTAAACTTGGCGATATGGTCATTCGCGAAACTTTCGTCTATTTAAAAGAATTCAATACAGCAAGCGTGATGTTTACCATAGAACTTTTATTTGGAGTGATCATTCCGTTACGAATGTTACTCTCGCAAAAAGTTTTGAAGTCGCCTTTGTTTCTATTTATTGCATCAGCTTTAGTTGTGTTTGGTGTTCTTTTAAATCGAATAAATAATTTTGTTGTTGCTTATACGCCGCCTTATTCAACACAATCTTATTTCCCATCGTTTGGAGAAATTTCTGTAACGGTTGGATTTGTAGCCATGTTAGTACTGCTTTACAGATTTTTTGTAATAAATTTCCCGGTTATCAGTTTGCCCGGTTTAAAATCTGCGCAACCCACCAAGTACACAATTAAAGGGGCAACAAAATGAAAAATGGATTTGTAATATTTTTCTTGATCGTCATTTCATTCCCCGTTATGGCGCAGCAGAACATGAAAAAAGATCACGCAAAGTCGGATTTAAATTGTAAAACTTGTCACTCGTGCGAAGTTCCGACAAAAGATCAGCCCTGTTTAATTCCCTGTCCGCGTGGGAAAATGAAGACGGTTTATGAATCACCTGATAAAACCGTTGATGTTGTTAGCCTGGAAACACTTTCAAAAAAATATCTTCCGGTAATTTTTTCACATCGTGTTCATGCACAAATGTCAATTATGTCCGGTGGCTGCGGCACCTGCCATCATTATAATACCGATGGGCCAATTCAGCCATGCAAAAATTGCCACGAAACTAAACGTATCAGAGATGATATCAGTAAACCTGATCTCGAAGCCGCATATCATCGGCAGTGCATTACCTGCCATCGCGAATGGAGCCATAACACAAATTGTGTTTCGTGCCATAGTTTAAAGACCGAAAAGAAGGGTTTCCCAAAAGACGCAGCAAAGAAGAAGGTTTCAGGAAAAGTCCATCCGGCATTAATTGAACCGGCAAAAATTGTTCTTGAAACCAAATATTCAAAGGGACAAATGGTCACCTTCTTTCACGATGACCATACAAAGAAATTTAAAATTGAATGTACAACTTGCCATAAAAACGAAACTTGTTTAAAATGTCACGATGTGAATAAACTCGCCGATGATCAATTGAAAGTTGTAAAAGCAAATAAATCTTTGGATGAACATCACAAGAAATGTTTTAGCTGCCATAAAGATGATAAGTGCGGAAGCTGCCATCTTACCAAACCGGCTGAGCACTTTGATCATGGAAAGAGAACCGGTTGGGCGCTTAATAAATTTCATGCTAACTTATCTTGCACAAAATGCCACGGGACAAAAATCCCTTATAAAAAACTTAATAGTAAGTGTAACAGTTGTCATGGCGCATGGAATAATGAAAATTTCAAACACACAATTACCGGATTACAATTAAATGAAACGCATGCTCAACTAAATTGTGAAGATTGCCATGCGGAAAATAATTTTGCAGTTAAACCTGGCTGTGGTAATTGCCATGAAAATTATTCCTTTCCAAAGCAAAAACCGGGAAAGTTGGTTGGCTCAAAAAAGTAGCATGAGTAAATTGTAGATAATAGATAAAATAATGTTTAAGAAAATCGGATTTCGTTTAATTTTTGCCGTCGCGCTTACTTCGTTAAGTATAATAGGAGTTTTTGCCTATTTCAACGTGCAATCACATAGCCGAAGTTTGTTGGTGGAAGTTGAGCGGCACGCTAATCAGCTTGGCGAGACGGTAATTTCCAGCACCCGGTTTGACATGATGTTAAATCAACGAGACAGGATTCAACAAGTTATTAATTCAATCGGCACGCAGCCGCAGATTAGAGATGTTAGAATTCTTAATAAAGTTGGTGAGGTAATTTACTCATCTGATTCGACAACAATTAACAAGATGGTTGATAAAAAAGCCGAAAGTTGTTATGCATGCCATTCTGCAAATGAGCCGCTGGAAAAAATATCTATAACGGAAAGGACAAGAATATATCGGCTTCATCCTGATTCAAGCCGCGTCATCGGGATCATAACCCCGATTTATAATGCAACATCCTGCTGGCAAGCAGACTGCCATGCACACCCAAAAAATCAAAAAGTGCTTGGTGTTTTGGATGTAACTATTTCTCTTGCTGATGTGGATCGAACCATTCAGAAAAGTGAACTTGAAATTGTGGTCTTTGCGATCGTGGCGATTCTTGGTGTTGGGCTGCTCATCGGTTTTTTTATTCGGCGATGGGTTTCAACTCCCGTGAATAATTTACTTGGCGCTACAAACCAGGTGAGTATGGGGAACTTAAGTTATTCAATTAAAAATATGGGGGATGATGAGATAGGGAAGTTGGCTCAATCGTTTAATAATATGACGAAGAAACTTTCCGAAGCGAGAATGCAGTTATTTCAGTCTGATAAGATGGCATCGCTTGGAAGACTTGCTGCCGGCGTGGCTCATGAAATTAATAATCCGCTTACCGGAGTTTTAACTTATAGTAGTTTTCTTTTAAAAAGAACTCAAGACAATGCTGAATTTCAGGATGATCTAAAAGTTATTGTTAGAGAAACTTTGCGGTGCAGAGAGATTGTTAAGAGTTTGCTTGATTTTGCCCGGCAAACCGTTCCTAAAAAAAATAATGCAGATATAAATGAAATTATTGATAAAGCTGTGAGTGTTATTGAAAATCAACTTATCCTTAACAAAGTAAAATTGATAAAAGAAGTTGATAAATTTCTACCGAAGATTACCGTTGATGCAAACCAGATTCAGCAAGTATTCATTAATCTTTTTGTAAACGCTGCTGATGCTATTGGAGAAAACGGCGGAACACTTACACTCCTCACTCATCAAATTTCGCTTTCTCCCTACGGATTAGCGCAAATAAAAAAAGCCGCTTGTCCAAAACGGCATAGTTTAATCGATAACGAATTTAAGATCGGCGGGCTTCCTTCAATAAAAGTAAAAGTGATTTCGGAAAACAATGAAGGAATAATTCACCTTGATCCGGTTTATGGCAAGCATCGTAACGTATATAATCTTATTTTCCCGTTAACAAAAGATGCTAAATTTGTTTGTCCGGATTGCAGCAGTTCTTTGATCCTTCAAGATAAAACTTGTCCGGATTGTGGATCACCTGTGCTAGTGTTTGATACAAGCGGACAAGGGCTGTATGAAGTCTGCGCATCAGAAAAAAATAATTGGGAGAGATGGGAGTTTGTTGACTCCGCAGGTTTAAGTGAATATATCGAAATAAAAATCTCCGATACCGGAGCGGGAATTAACAACGAAGATCTTCCGAAAATTTTCGAACCTTTTTTCTCAACTAAAGGACAAAAAGGGACCGGACTTGGGCTCGCAGTGATCTGGGGAATTATTGATAATCATAATGGAACGATAACCGTGGAAAGCGAAGTTGGTAAGGGAACAACTTTTGTCATCCGGCTTCCGCTTACACAACAAAGATAAGATGATACGATGAGCGTTACCGCCGACATATTAGTGATTGATGATGAACAGGTAGTTGAAGATGCCGTAATAAAAATATGTGCGTTAGATAATTATTCCGTTGAAGTTGCGGTAAATGTAAAATCTGCGATTGAAAAAATATCGAAAAATTATTACCCGATTATAGTCTGTGATATTATGATGCCGGACGGAGACGGGTTTCAAGTACTGGATGAGTTGCATAATCGCAATATCGATAGTTCAGTAATTATGACGACTGGATATTCAACTGTGGAGAACGCCGTTAACTCGTTATATATGGGAGCGATTGATTTCATCCCAAAACCTTTTACCGTTGATGAGTTGCTCAATTCGGTTTTTAGAGCAAACAGATATCAGCAAATAAAGAACAAACAAAAATCTTTTTCGATGCAAGATGCCAATAGAGAATTACTCTATGTTAATTGTCCGGTTCAGTATTTGCGGCTTGGATACGCAAGCTGGATGTTTGAAGAGAGAGACGGCTCTGTATTAATCGGTGTTTGCGACCTCTTTCTTAAAACGATAGAAACGGTAAAATCGTTTGAGTTATCGGATAACGATGAAGAAATTATTCAAGGAATTAGTTGTCTCTCAATTACAACTTCGGACGAACGAACACATAAAATGCTTTCGCCTATTTCGGGAAGAATTGTTGAAGTAAATGAAAATATAAAAATGAATCCAAGTTTAGTTGAGAAAGACCCCTATTTTGATGGCTGGATTTACCGGGTGATTCCAACTGATATTGACTATGAACAAAAACATTTGATCATGTGTACTTCTGAACTACTCTAATGTGTCTATGAAAAAATTAAACCAATAAATTCTGAGGAGAAATAGTATGCCATTATTAATACTTGCAGTAATCATCTTCATCATCGCGGATATTTTAATCCGCGTGTTCGGGAAACGTTTGACCGAAAAGAAGTTGAAGAAAGAACGCGAACTCGTTTTGCAGGAAAGTTTGAAATTAGACTTTACCAGCGAAGCGAAGAGTTTAAAACGGGCTGAAGTGCCAAATCCAAAAGCAAAAATTCTTTGCGTAGATGACGAAGAAGTGATTCTTGGAAGTTTCAGAAAAATTCTTGTTCTCGATGGATATTCTATTGATACTGTCGAGACCGGACAAGAAGCGCTCGGACTTATCCAAAAACATCATTATGATTTCCTTTTTACCGATCTTAAAATGCCTCTGATGGATGGCGTTGAGGTAACTAAATCGGTAAAACATATGAGACCTGATATTGATGTAATAATTATTACCGGTTATGCGTCCGTTGAAACCGCTGTTGAAACAATGAAGTACGGCGCGATGGATTACGTTCAGAAACCTTTTACTGAAGACGAACTGCTCGCGTTTGTAAAGAAGTCATTAATAAAACGGCAAGACAAAATCCAGAAACAGTTAAAACCGAAAGTTCATATTACGCATTTGCCGGCTTCGGATGATTTTACAAAGGGCGAATTCTCAATCCCCGGTGGAGTTTTTATCGCAAAAAATCATACATGGGTTAGCATGAATCAAGAAGGAATTGCTAAAATTGGAATTGATGACTTTGCCAAAAAACTTATCGGCAGTATCGATGCAATTGAACTTCCAAATCTTGGAATGAGCATAAAGGTCGGGCAGCCGCTTTTCACGGTTAAACAAGGAAACAGAAGTGTCAGTTTTCTTTCTCCGGTTAGTGGAAAAGTATCGCAAATTAACACGCTGCTGGAAAGAAATCTTTCGGCATTGAATATCACTCCATACGAAAGAAATTGGGTTTGCGCACTTGATGCAGAAAATCTTGATACCGAAATAAAAGAACTTCAGATTGGAAAATCAGCGGTAACATTCTATCAAGAAGATATTGAGCACTTTAATGCGATGATGAAAGACCTTGTTACAACCGAGAAAAAAGAAGGTGAGTACATTGAGGAAAGTCATCTTTACATCGGTCAACTTGAAAAACTTAGCGATGTAAATTGGGAAAAAGTAGTTGCCGAATTTTTTAGAAGATAATTGAATAGTTAGCGCCTGGGATAAAATGATTAAATGAGCAAATAGATCAAAAAAAAGCGTCACCGAAATGACGCTTTTTTTATTCGCCTACAATTTATCAGAATCTGTAACTGAAGGTTACCAGCATTTTATCTGTTGTTATATCCTGGTAAATTCTTGATAAATTCGTACCGTAATTATCGCCATAAGTTTTCCACCAACCATGAGCATAAGCAACATCAATTGCAAACGTTTCATCGGCTAAAAATCCTACACCGCCCGTTAAGTATTTCTTCCCAAAATCGGAAGGATCGCCTTTGTAAGGAGAAGGTTGAGAGATAAATCCGCCACGAAGTCTTATTCCTACTTCCGGTATAGTATATTCAACACCAACATTTATATTGGCTACAGCTCTCAATAATTCTTTCATGTCTTTATTCAATCCGGCAAAATAAGAAGCGGAAATTCCTTTAGGATTACTGAATTCTGTCTGAGTATAATCGGTTAATGTTGCTTCGCCAGATAGGATTAAACCTTTTACATTTACAGATGCAGCGCCGGTTAATACAAAAGGAGTGGTGATGTCGTACTCAACTTTATCGCTTAAATAATCTTTTAGATCCGAAGGCAGGTCAACGATATTACCTCCAAATTCGGAATGTGCATCAAAGGTATAAGTTTCTTTTATTGTAAAAGTTTTTGGGAATTGAACAGTCGCGCCAAATCTTGCAATCTTTGAGAGTTGGTAGATGGTACCAATCTTTAAATCCCAGCCGCTAATTTCCCAATCGAGAATATCATTTCTGTAAAAGGTTGTAAAATTCTTGGTAAAGGAATTTCCCGGCGCGGTTTCAGTTGTGTCGTAATAACCTTTCGTGTCATCCTCAAAATATTCGCGGTTACTTTTAAATGTCCCGGAATTGATATTAAGAGAACCGCCTACGTATAAATTTTTTGAAACTTCCATTGAACTTGAAAAAGTCCAGCTATCTAATCCACCTTCTTGAAGCGTAGTTCCGCTTTGGTTAAGTTTTCCATTTATTGCGGATACATAACCATTATCATCAGTTAGATACAAATTATATGGAATTGAATTTTTGTAAGATTGATCATCCAGCGGACTTTTCGGATTTTCCAGATATTGAATCATTGAGTGATTCCCAATGTTGAATCCATCAAATTTTAATGCTGAGGTGAGGTCTTTAGTTTTGTTGTAAGCCATTCCGAACACTAAACTTCCGCGCAAAGTAGGAAAGGGGAATACAAAACTAATTTGGTTAAAATTAGTAGCGCTGCTTGAATAATTTGTTTTATTATTAAAAAGTGTTGCATCATTGTTGAAACTATAATAGTCTAATCCACCGGCAACTTCAAGACGTTTTATTAATCCCAATCCCGCCGGATTGAAGTACATTGCCGAACCATCATCGCTTATTGCGCTATAGGCATTCCCCATTCCTAAAGCTCTTGCTCCAACTCCCAAACCGCCTTCAGAAACACGTAAAGCATCGGTTATCGTTTGAGCCTGATTGACTGCGGAAAGAATAATCACTGTTAGAAAAAAAACTTTAAGAATTTTCATTTTATTTATCTCCTGGGAGTATCGGAAGACCTGCTTCCGTCATTATTTCTTGTATCACGTGAATTAGAAGAATTCCCTCTTTCTCTTTGCGGCGGTGTACTTTCAGTTTTTTTAGCTGACGCATCTTCACTACCGGTTACAGGCTGAGAGACTGTTGGTGGAGGAGTGGTAACTGGCTGTTCAACTACCGGAGTTCGTTCGGGGATATTCGGTCTTTCCGGTGTTCCTCTGCCTGGTTCACTGCCGTTTCTCAACTTGGCGGTCTCTCCATTTCTTTCATTTACAAGAGGTGTAAATGTTGGTGGTGGAGGAATTGTGTACCACCAGGGAATATCATAATAAGGCGAATAATAGACGTCATCATAATAGGAGTCTGATTCTTCACTCTTTTCTTTTGAAGGGAACGCAACATCGGGCGTCCAAATTACTGTATAGCAACTCTGTAAAGCAAAGAGAATTGTAACGAAAGCTAAAAGCTTAACCGCTTTCATGATTATCTTCTCCTATCTCTCGAACCACCACCACCGCTGTTTCCTCTTGACGAAGAGGATGATGAAGATGAAGATGATCTTGATGATGAGCCGCTATTACCGCTTCTCGGAGCTTCATATCTTGGCTGTGAAGATTCTCGCCTTGGTGTTGAATAACTTTCTTTCTTTCGTTCACCGGAACTCCTTCTGCCGGGAGAAGTTGATTCAGGTTTTTTTTCAGTTTTAACGTTTGGTGATTCAGATCCCGTACTTGTTGGTTTTTCGGGTCTTGCTTCATTAGTATTTGTAGATGTTGAATTCCTATCGCGACGAATGATCTCTTTATTTCTCTCCGAAGGTTGATCAGTTCCTCTTTTATTCGTTACCGCATCTTTACTTTCGGTAGAACGTGAAGGACGATCGGTTGAAATTATCGTTCTATCTCTTCCGGCATTGTTAATATCTCTATTCCTTGGCGCAGCCGAACTTTCACGTGTTCGATCTAATACATCACGTTTAAGAGTCTCGGTTCGTTGTCTATCTTTTGATAACGAAGTTTGGATCATGTTTCT
>JAVHOS010000214.1:0-2424 GCA_036170205.1 Ignavibacteriaceae bacterium
GCGACAGTAGGGAACGGTCGAGACCGTTCCGTTAATTAGGTTTCAATCCACGCGCCTGCATGAGGCGCGACATTCTACCGTATACCGTTTGTCATCATTTGAGTTCGTTTCAATCCACGCGCCTGCATGAGGCGCGACTTAATTATAGAGCAATTAAAAAAGCGCGAAAGTGTTTCAATCCACGCGCCTGCATGAGGCGCGACCTCGGGTACTTATGGAAT
This sequence comes from Ignavibacteriaceae bacterium, assembly GCA_036170205.1. GTDB lineage: Bacteria > Bacteroidota > Ignavibacteria > Ignavibacteriales > Ignavibacteriaceae > UBA1563. The sequence continues at coordinate 222 of JAVHOS010000214.1, forward strand.
GATGACGTTTACCAGGTTTCAATCCACGCGCCTGCATGAGGCGCGACTGCACTATATCTAACTATTCAATTTACAAATATTTACGTTTGTGTTTACGCTAATCTCTATCATTTATAACTGAAACAGTTAGATTCTTTTTTTTATTTCGTTTAGAGTAAATTTTCGCACCGCTAATAGCCCGGTGTTTTGCTGTTCGCTTAGGTTAGCGATTGTTAAAAGATAGACGTTCTAAAGAATAAACGGATCCTCGATATTCAATAGTTTGTCTCTTCCATAATGTTCTAAACGGTTCTGCCAATTCGCTCCGAGAAAATAAAATCTTAAACTGTCCTCTTCTTCTTCGTAGATGGAGAGCAGTCTGTCCTTAAGTATTTCCCATTGTGCCGGATCAACAATACACTCGAATACCGAGTTCTGAACTCTTAGTCCAAAATCGAGACAGGTCTCTGCAACTTTTCTTAATCTTTTTTTCCCGCCGGCGCTAATTGTTGACACATCATAACTAACAATTACCATCATAATAATTTCATTTCATGTAAAATGGAGGATATTCAGTTATGTCTCCACGGATATGCCGCGCGAGTAACTGAGCCTGAACGTGTGGAAGCAACCCGATGGTCATCTTTTCACCAAGAAAAGGATGGGTGATCTCTTCCTGTTTTTTTTTCTGGTAAGCCGAGAGCACGGTTTTACGCGCTTCATCAGACATACGTACTTCACCTGATTCGCGAATTTCAAAATCTTTTTTTGAAACTTGTTTTAGATTTATAAGATTTAACATTACTCTATCGCCAAGATAAGCTCTAAACTCTTCCATTAAATCCAATGCAAGGCTTGGTCTTCCGGGTCTAAGCTGATGAAGAAAACCTACTTGTGGATCAAGCCCAACGGTTTCTAATGCTGAGCGGCAATCATTTGCAAGTATTGCGTACAAAAAAGATAATATCGCATTTGCAGGATCGAGAGGAGGACGCTTTGTTCTTTTCTTAAATGTAAAATCTTCTTGTTGAGCTGTTATTAGAGAAGCAAAAACTCCAAAATATATGTTTGCGCATTCTCCTTCATACCCGCGCAATTCACCAAGCGTTTCGGCGCGTTGAATATTTGTTAATCTTCTACCCATAGTTTCAGCAGCAACGACAACTTCATCGGTTGTATTTTCAGGATGGTTCCGTTGATGCCGGAGCAGCAAACTACGGTAGTTTGAAACTTTTGCGGCGATGATCGGTCTTACAATTGTAAGCGATTGAAATTCATTATCCGAAATAGCATACTGCGCTTTGCGAAGAAGTACATTCCCTTGCTGAGCGCCATAAACACGGGCAAGAAATTTTCCGTTTTCCAACAAGTAACTAATTCCCACATTATTCTCTGCGCAGAAAGCCATTAACGAAGGAGAGAGCGCTTTGAATCCGAAACAGACGATATTCTCTATTGAATGAACCGGCGCTTGAAAAACTTTTTCGTTATTGATTTCTACAACAAACGTCTCCCGTTCTTTACGCAGGTATGCGTCATCGGAAGTAATGTAAAGCGTGTTCAAATGTTTTTTCACGTTTCGTATAATCCTTTCATATACAGCTCAAGTTTTTTCTTGTTCATTGCTTTTGGCTGGCAAATATCCTGGAGCGAACAATTACGGCACTTAGCTGAATAGTCTGCGGTTGGTATTTTCTTAGTTGAAACAATCTCTCTAACCGCACTAATAATGCTTTTGGTTTCCATTCGTAATTCGTTATCTATTTCAATTATATTTCTTCTGCGTATCTTTCCATAAAAGAAAGCACCCTGTGGAATTTTTGTTCCCAACATTTCTTCCAGACAAAACGCTTGCGCGCAAAGTTGAACTTTATCACTGATGTCTTCTTTCGGTTCACCGGATTTAAATTCTACCGGCATTACAGTTTTACCGGTTTTGGTTTCTGAAAACTCCACAACATCACATCTGCCGACTATTCCGTATTGAAATGAATGGATACGAAGTCCGCGAACAGTTTTAATTGTTCCCCGCGTTTCATAAGTATCAGTATCTACTTTTTCGTGAAGAATATTGCCGCGAACTGTAAAAACATTTTCATTCCATGCATCATCAACGTGTATCAATCCGCACTGCCGCGGGCAATAGACGTAATGCTGCAACGCGCTAATCATTATAAAATCGTCTTCGGTGTACAATACTATTCATCTTCCTGTCCCGTTAGGG
>JAVHOS010000215.1:0-2423 GCA_036170205.1 Ignavibacteriaceae bacterium
CAGATGGACTAAAAAGCGCTTCGATCGAAATTGTGAGTAGAAAAGAAAAATAGAAAGTGACTTGAGTCGTTACTTGTTATAAGTTGGTAGTAGTTTACCGATTAATTCTTTATTTTTGTACAAAACTTTTCAATAAAAGCGAATCGGTCATGAAAAAAATAATTCTCCTACTGTCACTTCTTCTCCTTAGCGGTTCATCTTTTGCTCAAACATTTGTACCCAAACGTGAATTTAGAGGCGCATGGATCGCCACCGTAACAAATATCGATTGGCCCACAAGAGGCGCTTCAACAGCCTCGCAGAAGCAAGCGTTGATAGATATTTTAAACGGACTTAAAGCAGTTAATGTTAACGCGGTCATGTTTCAGGTAAGACCGGAATCCGATGCGCTTTACAATTCATCCATCGAACCCTGGTCTTATTGGCTTACCGGAACTCAGGGAGTTGCGCCAAATCCTTTTTATGATCCCTTACAATTTGCAATAGAAGAAACACACAAACGGGGAATGGAATTGCACGCCTGGTTAAATCCTTACCGTGTTGAACGCAGTGTTGGAAATTATCAAACCGCACCAAATCATATCTCAAATAAACATCCTGAGTGGACATTTAAAAAAGGAACGTTGAGATTATTAGACCCGGGACTGCCGCAAGCGAGAGATTATGTCGTCTCTGTTATTATGGATATTGTACGAAGATATGATGTGGACGGAATTCACTTTGATGATTATTTTTATGATGATGGCATGACAACGGAAGACGCTACAACTTTTTCAAGTTATAATCCAGGTGGAATGACGCTTGCAAATTGGCGAAGGAATAATGTGAACACACTTGTAAAAATGATAAGCGACAGTATCACAGCGGTAAAACCTTTTATTAAATGGGGAATTAGTCCCCGCGGGATTTGGAGACCGAATTATCCAATTGGTATTTCCGGTAACGACAATTACAACTCCATTTATTGCGATGCGATGGCGTGGCTGCATGCTAGATCGATTGACTACATTAATCCACAACTCTATTGGGCATTTGGCGGCGGACAAGATTACGCAAAGTTAATGCCCTGGTGGGCAGATTCCGCCGGAGCTAACGGAAGACACATGTATGTTGGTCATGCAGTTTATAATATCAACAATCCCTTTAATGCAAACGAACTTCCAAGACAGATCCGTTTAAACCGGACGGACAATTTCTGCCAGGGAAGTGTTCTGTATAATACAACTTCAAGTTTAGAGAATCGTTTAGGATTTACCGACTCACTAAAAAACACGCTTTATAAATATCCGGCGTTAACCCCAATAATGAATTGGAAAGCGAACAACGCTCCAATGCCGCCGATGAATTTACGGATAGAAAAAGATTTGGCTACTTCAGCAGCAAAACTTGTTTGGGATAAAGGTGATCTTGATATGGACGGCGATTCTTCTTTCTTTTATGTTCTCTACAAGTTTACTACCGCTACGCCTTCGCAAAGTGAAATTGATAATAACGAAAATATTCAAGACGTAACTACGTTAAAAGAAATAGCGCCCACAAATCTTGTTTCTTCAGGCGATCTTTTCTTTGGCTTAACTGCGTTAGACCGATATGGCGCAGAGAGTCCTATTTCAAACATTGTTCAACTCTTACCGCCTCCTGTTCCAACACTTGCCGTTCCGTTAAATGACGATATGCGGCAGAGAGATACTATGAAATTGGCATGGAATTACTCGCAGAATGCTTTCCAATATCAGTTACAAGTTGCAGATAATAATGCTTTTACAGGAACTTTGATAGTGAATAGCGTGGTTGTTGATACCTCTTATGCGCTGACAAAATTGGCTGGTGAGAAAAAATATTACTGGCGGGTTAAAGCAAGTAATCCCGCGGGAGAAAGCGGATATTCTTCAGCGTTCAATTTTACTACCGGTTTCCCGGCGGCAATAACACTGCTTGAACCGGCGCATGCGAGTTTTGGTGTTTCGCTCAGTCCAACTTTTAAATGGGCTAAGTCAAACATAGCAGCCTCGTACAGATTTCAGTTTGCATCAAGTATAACGATTACCCCGCAGACTACTTTGCTCGATACGGTTTTAACGGATACAACTCTTTCGCTCTCGAAGTTAGTCTTGAATAAAAACTATTTCTGGCGGGTTGCAGCAAAGAATCAATTTGGAACAAGTTTGTGGTCTTCTACTTTTGGATTCAAAACGCAAACCTCAGTTAAGGTTGAAGATGAACATATCCTACCCGATTTTTATGAGCTTGCGCAAAATTATCCTAATCCATTTAATCCGACAACAACAATAGGTTTTGCAATTCCGCTTCCGGAATATGTTGAAGTGAAAATCTACGATATGCTTGGAGGTGAAGTTATAACATTAGTTAGTGAAGATATGTCTGCCGGGAAATATTCTGTTGAATGGAACGGAATTGATTCA
>JAVHOS010000216.1:0-2406 GCA_036170205.1 Ignavibacteriaceae bacterium
CGAGCAAAAGATAAAAGCAAAAATAGCCAGCGTATGGGGAGAATAGGAGAAACATGAAAACAAAATTTAATATAAACAGACCCGCCGGGTTTAATTATAAAGAAGAAAGGTTTTTAGCGCCTTTAATAAATGAGCTGGAAAAACTCATAAAAAAAACACAAACTAAATATTTGTATAACACCATAAAATTAACCGCAGATAAACGGGGAGATCTGGCGGCTTTGATAATTGAGTTTGCTGAAGACTTGCATAATAGTATCGGGCTTTGGGAGAGCCTTGAATATTATAATAAACAAATGTTTAATACTCCGCTGCCTCTGTTTGTTGAGAGCGAAAATGAGATAACCGGACTGTTCGATGTAAACAGAATCAAATATTTTGTTCACACTCTTTTTATGGACTTAAAAGAAGACTTATTATTGACGCCAACTCATCAGGATTTGAACCTTTTAGCACAAACCGTCTCTCTGTTTTTAATAGCAAAATTTAAAAACGTCCCAAAGGTAACATGCCTCAAAGAATTTCTTTCGCTGCCAAACAATTTTGGATGGGAAGTAAAGCAAAAATTGTTTTGGCTTGGAACAAGTTCCTATTTATTTAGGACAAGTTTTCACAGATTCATAATTGAAAAGAATAAAGGTAAAATGGAAATTCCCGCCATGGATGATTTTCTTTGTCAAGAAACTACAAGTTGGTCCGGGTTAGGGGTAATAGATATCCTGGCGAAGACGCTTACTTTAGCTGAGAAAGAGGCAAATGATTTACGCAACTGGTATGAAAGATATATTTCCTACTACCGCGTTATCTCAACAACTGAGATCACCTTAACATTAGAAAACATTATTAACAACACGAAGTATGTAGTGCATTCAGATAAGAACTTTGTTGAAATCTTTAAGATCGGGCATGTGTTTTTAGGCGCGCTTGTTCCGTACGGAGATTTATGGTACTGGTCTGGTGCACAGTATAATTTAGGCGATCCAGAGCCAACTGGTCTGGAGAATATAAAGAAAAAGTTTATGAAGGACTCGCCGCGTTTAATTTACCGTTACGACAAAAAACGTTTAGAGAAAACAAAAGCGATGTTACGTACTCAACATCAAGAATTTCTCAATTATTTTGAAAGCGACCTCATAACTTTTAACGATGGACTCTCAATGGCTGCCGCTTTACAAATGAAAGAAGGAGAAAGATTTGAAGCGCTGCCTAAAAATGAATTAGCAGCATACATGAAAAAACATGAATTAGAATATCCGTACCCCAAAATGGATTTACCGGAGGAATTACTGGAATCAATCAATGGTGTCGGTGTATATTTTAATGTTGATGAAGGGATTGAAATGATGCGTTATTTTAACGATTTACTTAGCGGATTAAAAAAGGAAGGGAAAGATTTAACTGAGGATGAAAATGAAGTAGTGAGAAACTTTATTACTTCTAAGGCGATTAGTCCAAACTTTGTACGGAAGATAGTTGAGCAATATGGCGCTAAATCAATAAATAGTTCCTTTTTAATAAATCCGGAAATGAAAATATTGGATTATTTATTACACAGATACAAAGGAGAATTTTTTAGAAATAGGTATCCCGCAACTACACTTATAGAATAATAAACGAGTTGCACGAGTAGTGTAAATTCTCTATTGTTTTAGTCGAACTATTTCGGGTAGCATAACGCCTTTGCGCGTTGAAGAATTGCGAAAGTGACATATGATAACCATTAGTTTTGGTTATTTGACTTAAACAGGCTAAAAATCTGCCGCTGTTGTCAACATAAAAATTACTCCTCATGTGTTTTGTTTGGGGGCAATACTTCTTTTAAGCCGATTATTAAAATCGCCGTTAAAAGCGCAGGATGGGATGTAATTGATATTATTTTTGTGGTGTTTTAATTGCTTGATGTTATTTTTGTTAAGAAAAACGAACGTATAGAAAAAAAATTAAAAAAAATAAAAAAAGTACTTGCTTTTTTTTTAAAAGTGTATTAAGTTTGAACCACGATTCATTATGCTTACCCCCCATAGTGAATCTTCCCACGCCCGGTAGCCCTCCACCGGGCATTTTTTTACCCTTTTTAAACGAATTGTTAAGAAAATATTCTTCCCGCTGCAATTTTACCGGAAGAATAGTTTCATCTTAGAGTGAGTGAAGCGAACAAAAAGTAATTAAAAAGTGAGTTGGTAACTCAGGTTACACATTTGCTAATAAAAAATTCTCTTAATCATAGTCATCTTCATTTTTAGACGGCAGATGCGGATTAAGAAAAAGATTAAGAAACCAAACAACCTTTCGCACAGCATGAATTAGTGATTGTTTTGCGTGCAAAGTATGAGTTATGACAAGGGAAGGACATAGGTTAAATCATTTTTCTTTTACCCAACCTGGACAAGCCAGAACCAAAAAGTT
>JAVHOS010000217.1:0-2405 GCA_036170205.1 Ignavibacteriaceae bacterium
TCCAAATAATTTTTTCATGGGTTTCTCCTAAAACATTAACCAGCTAAGTGAAGTAAAAATTACAAACGGGTCTTTCGGTTTCTCGGAACTGCCGGTGTACTTAACAGAAGGCGATTTATAAAAATCACCGAGCTGCAAATAACCTGCGCTTAAACCAAGCGTAAGAAAGACTTTGATATTGTATTTTAATTCCACGTTAACTTCCGAACCGATATAAGAAGAACCGCCGTTTGGAGTAACGTTTGAAATTGCCGTTGCAAAACCAAGTTTACCGCTGAACTTATTCGGAATTAAATCTTTTGAAACAGATAAAAATCCAGCAGTAACACCCATTCCCATGTTTGAAATATCGTGAACTGCGGAATAATATCTGTTCACAACTTGAGGATCGGGGAAAAGCAATAATGCTTTATGCGAACTGTAAATTCCGGTAGGCGAGCCCCAAACATTTCCCGTAATAACAGAACCAATTTTTTTATCGCTCGCACCGTTATCATCTCCGGTGGTGTAAAGTGCTTCAACAGAAACTTTATCGTTTGCAGTTTGTCCATATTTGTATGCTACCGAAGCGTTTGCGGCAACGCCGAAAATATCGGCATATTTTTTTGCTGTTGAATTATCGCTGATTGTATCTACTGTTCCAAGGTTTGCAATTACGAATGCATCAGCCCACCATCTTCCGGCAAGAAATTCGCGGTTGTAAGCGGCATGAGTTCCGAGCCATAAAATATTCGCTTCATATTTTTGCGATGGAAAACTAAGACGAACCGCACCGTTATATTGAGCGAGACCGCTGTTTAAGCCTTGCCCAAGGACAGAAATTCCGCCGGAGTTTTTTCCTCTATCCCAAACAAACCAAGCATCGGCACCAACTTCAACTAAAGGATGAACGCGGGATTCGATATCAAACATCCATAACGCAACATCATCATTTTCTTGAATTATATTTTCATAAAGTTGAAAATAGCCAAAGCGCGCTTGTGTAGTTTCATTCAAATTTCCGAAAACACTGATACCGGTTGCTTGCGTTCCCCAAAAGGAAAGTTTGTAGGAACTGTTTTGGTAAGTGCTTACTGCGTTCTGGTTCGGATCACGAACATTATCAAACATCCTCTGTAAACCGATAACAACATTCCAGTCACTGTCTTTCGGTTTTATATCAACGTTTGCAAGAAGCGTTTGCAAGTTTACTTGTCCGGCATTTATTCCGCCGCCGTTATTTCCACCAACGCCATAAGCCGCATCTCCCCAGGTCATATCAATTTTAAATAGACTCCTGAACGTTGCTACTCCATCAAGAATTTGCGGAGTATAAATAAACATCGGAACAAAACGCTGTTCAAAATAAGAAGAAGTCTTAGCGGAAGTGTTGGTTGTATTCGGTCCGAATAAGCGCCCGATAATTTGTCCACGCAGTAATTCATTTGTCGGTGCTATATTAGAAACGGTTCCGCGGCTGAACCAATATCCGATAAATTTAAATTCCGGCACTTTGGCATCAGGAATTTTCTTTACTTGTGCATCCTGTCCGTTACTATTCGGAACTGCAAAGAAAATGCACACTAAAAAGAGAAGCAGTTTAAATTTCATTTCCCGTCTCCTTAAAAATCTTAATCATAATCTTAATCTTCATTCACTTAGTGAACGATTAAGAAAAAGATTATGATTAAGAAAAAAGTTAATTACTGTTTAACGTACTTTTGAATATAATAAGGATTCTTAACTCCGCTATAGGTAGTACTACCTAAACCACCGGCAACTGTCGGCGCGGAAAAGTTGGCTACCGGCGGTGCAGTTTGAATAACTTCATAAGACATATTTGTCGAACTGATAACATAAATACCGGTTGCTGTTGCGGCATACGGAGTTGCTTGTGTTGCAACGATAGTATAAAGTTTAGCTCCTTTTGTGAATGAAGTTGATAACGTATCTAAGTAAGTTGATACGGTGTTTGTATAAGTGCCGGTAAATGTTGTGTTCACGTTTGAGCTGTCTGTTTGAACAACCGCGTAGGATTTGTTTTCATTAAACGTAGCGACGATTTTTTTGGCTTTGAACGCGGCCCTTAATCCGTAGGCAACATTTGCCCCATCAGAAACCCAGACACCAACGATTGGATCTGTTGTAGTTGTCGGTGCTGTAGTGGTGTCATCTTTTTTACAAGATGTGAACAGAACAGAGAAAGAAAAGAACAAAAGCAAGAGAGACTTTTTCATACGAACTCCTTTTAATGATGTTATTGTGTTTTTATTTGTTGATGAATTTTCAACAATTTCTTTTTGTCAATTTTCCCGGCATCCGTTTTGGGGAGAGTATCGAGAAATTGAACATATTTTGGAATTTTATACTTTGCCAAATTTCCTTTGCAAAAATCAAGGACAGCATTTTCATCCAGAGAGTTTTTA
>JAVHOS010000218.1:0-11908 GCA_036170205.1 Ignavibacteriaceae bacterium
TACACAATATTAAAATCACTCGGATTAGAAGACATCACCGTAAAATTAAATTCTCTCGGAATTACTTCATCAAGAAAAACATACATAGAAATACTTAAAAGATATTTGGGATCTTATTTAGGTGAACTTTCTGAAGAGAGCAGAAAAAGATTCGAGAAAAATGTTTTACGAATTTTCGACAGCAAATCTGAAAACGATATTCAGATTATGAAAAACGCGCCGAAACTTATTGATCATTTAGATGAGGAAAGTAAACAAGAATTTCAAATCGTTCAAAATATTTTACTGGCAGAAAAAATTCCTTTTGTTTTGGATTCAACTTTAGTTCGCGGATTAGATTATTATTCAAAAACTACCTTTGAAATAGTCAGCGGTAAAGTTGGCTCCCAGAGCGCTCTTTGCGGTGGTGGAAGATATGACGGATTGATTGAATTGCTGGGTGGAACACCAAATTATGGAGTTGGTTTCGCAGCCGGTATTGAAAGAATTCTCCTTGCATTACAAAATGAAAAAACCGAATTGCCAGAAAGTTTTCCCCTTGATGTCTATGTTGTTCTTTTGAACAAGGAGCTTATCAACGAATATTATTTGTTTGCAACAGAGTTAAGAAAAAACAATTACAAAGTTGAAATTGATTATCTTTCCCGCAGCGTTAAAGCGCAGATGAGAGAAGCAAATAAATTAAATGCCAAATTTGTTGTGTTGTTTGGAGGGGAAGAATTTAACGAGAACAAAATTGTTGTAAAAAATATGACGAACGGATCGCAAATAGTTGTGCCGCTTGAACAAGCGGGAGAAGAAATTTCTTTATCGTTGAGTGAATAATGCCTTTACGTAAACTGGATGAAATGCCAAAGGTTTCAATGCCGAGGAAAAAAACGATTGCAAAAGTAAAAAAAACAACGCCGCAAAAAAAGGAGAGTTCTGTTGAATATGTAGTGCATGTATTTTACAAATACGATCCGATCTTGAAAAAACAATTCTCAGTTGTGTCCCTGGCAACCGTTAAACTTTTTACAAGTTTATCTTACGAAATATCTGTTGATGTTCAAAAAGGGAAAAACTCAATTGATATTAGCATTCTTGGTTTAAATACTCGCCAGTCTTACTATGTCTCTCCTAACCCGGCAACCACCGAACTTCTCTTTGAAAATCTTTTTGGAAAATATACTATCAATGTAATTAAACAAGACGGCAGTATTAACAGCGCTTTATTTGATTTCAACATTTATAGAAAAGAAATCAAGTTGAGTGAGTTAAGTTTACCGAAGAAAAAAAATAATAGAATATTTACCAGGTTCGAGGTCGCTTCCGAATCTTTTTCATTTAAATAAAGAATTTTATGTATCCAGAATTATTAAAACTTGGACCACTCACTGTTTACAGCTACGGTTTTATGCTTGCCGTTTCTTTCATCGTTTCAAGTTACCTTTTAACAAAAGAAGTTGAAAGAAAAGGTTTGGAAGCAAACATTGCTTCAGAAGTTACTTTGCTTGCAATCATCTTTGGTATTGCGGGAAGTAAACTTTTTCATCTGTTTGAAAACTGGAGTGACTTTCTTGCTGATCCATTCGGGATGATCTTTTCTGCCGGCGGTTTAACTTTTTACGGTGGATTAATTCTTGCAATAGTAGCAATTATGATTTTTCTTAAACGAAAAAAAATTCCTTTCCTTTACATTGCAGATGCAGCTTCTCCATCACTTGCACTTGCGTATGGCATCGGCAGAATAGGGTGTCATTTAGCTGGTGATGGTGATTATGGTTTGCCGACATCCTTACCATGGGGAACGAATTATCAAAACGGAATTGTAAAACCTTCACTCATGTTTCAAGGAAGTGAAATAGCAAAGAATTTTCCGGGAGGAATTGTTCCCAACAACACACCGCTACATCCAACACCGATGTATGAATTCTTCGTTGGGCTAATAATCTTTTTTATGTTGTGGCAGTTAAGAAAAAAAGAATACCACATGGGAATTTTATTCATGATCTATCTCATCTTTTCCGGCTTTGCCAGATTTTTTGTAGAGTTCATCAGACTTAATCCACTTCTTCTTTTCGGCTTATCGGAAGCACAGTTAATTTCAATAGTTTTAATTCTTGTAGGAATAATTGGAATTTTCTTCATCAACAAATTTCCCGAGAGATTTAAATTTGAACCTGCGCCGGTAAAACAGCCTTCACCAAAACATACAAAAAAATGAAACTGATTGTTGGGCGAAAACCGGTTCTTGATGCGATTAATGCTGGAGAAAAGCTTGAAAGCGTTTTTATTCTTTTCGGTCAGCAAGGACCAATAATCGATGCAATACGTGTAGCTTGTACAAAGCGCGAAATAAAATGCTCGCAAGTGAAGTTGGAAAAATATCAATCGCTGGTAAAAGATGTGAACGCGCAAGGCGTTGTCGCTGTGGGTAACGAAGTTATTTACTTCAGCTTGAAAGACATAATTAACAGCGCGAAAACCAATCCGAAAAATAAATTCCCACTCATACTCATTATTGATTCAATTCAGGATACACATAACCTTGGCGCGATTTTACGCACTGCGGAATGCGCAGGCGTTGACGGTATTATTCTAACAAAATTTAATTCGGCGCCGATAAATGAAACCGTGATGAAAACTTCTGCGGGTGCAGTTAATCATTTAAAGATATGTCTCGTTGGAAATGTTGTTCAAGCAATTCAAGAATTGAAAGAAAACGGATTCTGGATTATCGGCTCAACATTAACCAATTCTAAATTTTATGACGAGATCGATTATAATTTTCCATCAGCGTTAATTGTAGGGAATGAAGAAAAAGGAATGCGGAAACTTGTTGCAGATCAATGTGATTTTCTTGTAAAAATTCCAATGAAAGGAAAAGTGCAATCGTTAAATGTTTCGGTGGCAACGGGTGTGTTGTTGTTTAGTATTGTAAAATCAAATGCAAAATAAATGGATTTAAGTTGTAAAGAATTTAAATTCACTTCGCACGCATTGAAACAAATGTTTGCAAGAAAAATTTCTACGACAGAAGCAATTTCAGTTGCAAGAGAGGGTGTAATAGTTGCAGAATATCCGGAAGACAATCCTTTTCCAAGTTTCCTTTTATTCAAAATGATTAATAATCGTCCTATTCATGCGGTTCTTGCAGTAGATAGTGAAAACAAATTTTGTATTTTTGTAACACTTTATGAACCTACTTTGGGAATTTGGATGAACGATTATAAAACGAGGAGAAAATTATGAAGTGTGTGATTTGTAAGAATGGAGAAACAAAAAACGGTTTAACCTCCCTATCGTTTCAAAGGGAAGAAGTAATTATCGTTGTAAAAAATATTCCCGCAGAGATTTGTGAAAACTGCGGAGAGAGTTATCTCAGTGAAGAAATTTCAGCAAAAGTTTTACAAGACGCTGAACAAAGCATAAAAAAGAATTCTCAAGTTGAAGTTCTTAATTTTGCAGCCTAATTAAATTTTAACCAGAGAAAGTATTTTAATGTTATCAAAAATAATCCCTGCCAAACGAACAGAAAATATAACGTATGCCGTAAGAGATATTGTGGTTCTTGCAAATGAAGTTGCAAAGACCGGAAAGGAAATGCTCTACTTAAATATCGGCGATCCGAATCTTTTTGATTTTGAACCGCCGAAACATCTTGTTGAAGCAACTTACCAGGCGATGCTAAGAAACAAAAATGGATATTCTCCTTCTTCCGGAATCAAAGAAGCCGTTGAAGCAATAAGAAAAGAAGGAAACAAAAAAGGAATTGAAAATATTCTTGATATCTTTGTTACCACCGGCGCAAGCGAAGCAATTGATATTTGTTTAACCGCCCTTGTAAATGAAGGTGAAAATGTTTTAACGCCGACTCCCGGTTATCCGTTGTACACAGCAATCCAAAGCAAACTGCAGGCGTATGAAAACCCTTATTATCTTGATGAAGAAAATAATTGGCAGCCCGATATTAACGACATCAAGAAAAAAATTAACGATAAAACAAAAGCGATCGTTTTAATTAATCCCAATAACCCTACCGGCTCGCTTTATTCAACTGAAATATTGGAAGAGATTGTTGCACTCGCGTTGGAACATAATCTTGTAATCTTCGCTGATGAGATTTATGATAAACTTTTGTTCGATGGTAAGAAACATGTCTCGATCGGCTCGCTAAACAAAGAAGTTTCTTGCATTACGTTCGGCGGACTTTCAAAAAATTATATGGTTCCCGGATTCCGTATTGGCTGGGGAATTATCAGCGGGAAAGATGAAAACCTACGAGAATATATCGAAGCGATAAATAAAATTCTTCGCGCAAGACTTTCTGCAAATCATCCGGAGCAATACGGATTAATTGCCGCGCTGGAACAAGATCAATCTCATTTAACTATCGCGATGGAGAAACTTACTAAAAGAAGAGACCTTACTTTTGAAATGCTTAATGCAATTCCCGGAATTTCCTGCGTAAAACCGGAAGGAGCGTTTTATGCCTTCCCGAAATTGCACACAAATAAACCGGACACCGATTTTGTAAAAGGTTTGTTAAAAGAAACCGGAGTTGTTGTGGTACATGGAAGCGGGTTTGGACAGCTACCGGGCACGCAGCATTTTAGAGTTGTCTTTTTACCGAATGAAGAAATTTTAACGAAGGCGTATAATAATATTGGCACGTTTTATAAGAAGTTTTTGAATGATTGAAGTTTTTAATTGACGATGACAAACTCTATTTGAATGGATCTAATACAGATAGATTTTTAATCCATGAAAAATCTATCGTGTTATGAGTAACTAAAGTTAAATCTCTCTCAAGTGCGGTTGCAGCTACTAATGAATCTCCCAAAGATATTTTCTTTTGTTGTTTAAGTTTTACTGCTTGCATAAGTATTGAAGAATCAAGAGGAATAATATTGGAGTTATTAAAAAAGGTTTCTAAAAAGTTTTTTTCCTGCTTCTTTAAAAGATGATACCCCAACACTTCAACAAAACTTATTGCTGATACAGAAACGGAATGTTCTTGAATAAAATCAAGGAGAAAATTATTTGAAGGATAAGAAGAATAGATTATAATATTACTATCGAGTAAAACCTCCATATTATTACCGGATAATTTCTCTATCTTTTCTCTGATCTTTTTGCCAGGCTATAGGATCAACAATTGAAGAAATTCCACCAATTGCGGCAAGCTCTTCCAGAGCTTTTATCATCAACTTTTTTCTTTTTGTCGAATCTTCAACAATTTCTACTTTTACTTTCAACTCTTTTTTAGATAACAGAGTATCAGCCGGCAAATCAATCCAATGGATTTTCCCATCACTTATTATTGCCTGATAACTTGCGTTCATTTTAAACCTTGTTTTTTCATTCGCAACTTAGAGAATAATAAATTTTTTAGCAAGGGATCTCAAGCCAAATTACAATCAACCAAATAAAAAAGGCGCTTGGTATTTCTACCAAACGCCTTCTGTTCATTTTACTTATCTGAGCTACTGAATTTTAAATGTAACGGTGTTAACAATTTCTGCAACACCAACGTAAGTTTTGCCGCTTACCGTTTTCATTGCGTATCTGTATTTTACAACCTCCAACAATGCATCGCCGGAAAATCCGCTAAGGCTGTTGGAAGGAATAGAATAACTACCTGTTTTATTGGTTGTAGTAGCTGTAAATGTTGTACCGCTTCCGGACATAGGAACCAATACGATCATAACAGAATCAAGCGAACTTCCGTAAGCTCCAGACCATGTAACTGTTAAATTACTCGTCTTTGGTGCAACCGTGGTGGCTGTGGGGTTTGAAAGTGTATAAGTGGTAGGACTTGTTACATCAATAGTAAAAACCGGAGTATTTCCTGCGCCTGCTACACTCCATGCGTGATTTCCGCCGTTCCAATTCAAGTCTAATGAAGTTGGAGGATTTAACGGATCGGTTGAAGCGAATGAATTGTAATAAACTGTACTTCCGCTTGTAATTTTAGCGATTGATTTTCCATTCACGGTCACTGCACCGGCATCGGTACCGTTTCCGAAAGTAGCAAATCCCATGTCCTCCTCAACTGTAATGCCATAATAAGTGGTAGAAAATTGAATAGCCGCAACAACTCCATCAACCGTCCCACCAAAAGTCGGCATTGGTTGCTTGGGTTCCGTAGTGGGTGTTGTATTATTGTTCGAATCCGTTGGATTATTATTGTCTTTTTTACATCCAACGAAGAAAAGTGAAACTGCGAGGAACGCAGTTACGAAGAATAAAAATGATTTTTTCATATGCATTGTCCTTATAGTTACTAAAATATTTTGCCTCTTTGTTATCATCCAACTTTATTGGAATAATAACCGGTGCAAAATAAACGAATCGGAAATTGATACGCAATAAAACTCTGCCGTATTTTTTGCGTATTTATTTTGAAACACAAATCAGGAAGAATCCAATTTAAGTTCGTAAAAGTTGATTCCTATGCTTCCTTCCTTGTTTCGGTAAATGCATTTCAATATATTTACAAAGCTAAAAATCAACCTTCGGTACAAAATTTATTGAAAAATATTACGGTTTCCCGCCTAGAAAATGGGATTACAGTCGTCTCGGAATTTATTCCCTACGTAAAATCATTTTCGTTGGGATTTTGGTTCAACATTGGTTCACGCGATGAAAATGTGGAGAACAACGGAATTGCCCATTTTATTGAGCATATGGTCTTTAAAGGAACAAAGAATCGAAGTTCCAAGAAAATATCGGAAGAAATTGAATCATGTGGCGGATATTTAAATGCTTTCACTTCCAAAGAACATACATGTTTTTACGGAAGAGGTTTAGCCCAGCATTTTGAAAAAACGTTTGATGTCCTTTCGGATATGGTGCAAAACCCGATGTTCAAACAAGAACATGTTGAAAAGGAAGCTGGTGTTATCTTAGATGAACTTCGCGACATTAACGATAATCCCGAAGAATTGGTTTTTGATGAATTTGAAAAGCATCTTTTTGAAAAGAATGGTTTATGTCTTCCGATCATCGGGAACGAGAAAAATGTTCTATCATTTAATTCCGGTTCTATAAGGAATTATTTTAAGAAAAAATATTTCAATTCTTTAACGGTAGTTTGTTCCGGCGCCATTAAACATGCTGAAGTTCTTCAAATAGCGCAAAAGTATCTGTTAAAAGATTATCATCCGGCAAAAAATGAAAGAAGCGCCTCGGTTGAAAATATTGTAAAACACAGTACCATCGAAAAAGATTTTCAGCAAGTGCATGTTATTCTTGGAAGAAAGACGTATGGTTATAAGGAGAAGGAACGCATCCCGCTCAACGTGTTGACGAATATTCTTGGCGAAGGAAGCAGTTCACGGTTGTTCCAGGCGATACGTGAAAAACTCGGAATCACGTATCAGATAAATACTTTTATCAACTCGTATCTTGATATTTCTTCATTCGGTGTTTACTTTTCAACAGGAGAGAAACAATCGGAAAAGGTTCTTTCAATTTTGTCGAAGGAATTCAAGAAACTGCAAACAACAAAAGTTTCTGAAAAGGAATTGAAGCGCGTAAAAGAATATTTAAAAGGAAGCATGCTGCTCAGCTTAGAAAATACTACGAACAGAATGATCCGTATTGCAAATTCATATTTATATTTTAACAGAATTATTCCGGTTGAAGAAATTATTCGCGATGTTGAAAAAGTTACTCCGGAAGAGATTCATCAATTAGCCAAAAAAATGTTGAACGAAGAAGGTTTCTCGAAAATTGAAATTCGTTCCAAGAAAAAGATTCAGAAAGCAGCCGCTTAACAAGGAAAAAAGGATTGCCTTATGCCTAAAATTATTATTGACGGAAAAGAAATTGAATTCAAAGCCGGTCAAACAGTTATCCAAGCTGCAAAAGCGGGCGGGATAGATATTCCCCATTTTTGCTGGCATCCGTCACTTTCGGTTTCCGGTAATTGCCGCGTGTGCCTTGTTGAAATTGAAAAGATGCCGAAACTCGCTATCTCTTGCGCCACTCAAGCGATGGATGGAATGGTTGTGCAAACTCAATCCGAAAAAGTTGTTGCCGCACGTAATGCGGTTATGGAATTTTTCTTAATCAATCATCCGCTTGACTGCCCGATCTGCGATGAAGCCGGTGAGTGCAAACTTCAAGATTACGCTTATAAACACAGCGTTGGCGAAAGCAGATTTACCGAAGAAAAAAATCATAAAGAAAAACGCGTTGAACTTGGACCAAACGTAATGTTCGACGGCGAACGCTGTATTTCCTGTTCGCGCTGCATCCGCTTCTGCGATGAGATTGCAGGTAAAAAAGAATTAACTTTTATCAAACGGGGCGACCGCGTAACCATAACAACCTTCCCGGGAAAGAAATTAGAAAATCCTTACTCAATGAACGTTACGGATATTTGTCCCGTTGGCGCTTTAACAAATAGAGATTTCCGTTTTAAATCCCGCGTGTGGGAAATGGCTCCCACCAAAACCATTTGTTCCGGCTGCGCGCGCGGATGCAATATTGATCTTTGGACGCGCAACAACGAAGTGCTTCGTATAACTCCGCGGCAAAATGACGATGTAAATAGTTTCTGGATGTGCGATAACGGAAGATTAAATACGTTCAAACACATTAACGCGAACGACAGAGTAAACGGTCCCCACATTAGGAAAGATGGCGAGTTGATTAAAGTGGGCTGGGATGAAGCGTATGCAAACACATTATCCGAACTTAAAAGTTTTGCGAAAGATGAAATTGCTGCTTTAGCTTCTTCTTCATTAACCGTTGAAGATGCTTATCTTGTTTCAAAATATGTCCGCTCGATTAATGTGAAAAACTTTGACTTTGTTCCCAATGGAGTTGCTGGTAGCGGTGATGCAATTCTCATTCAAGAAGATAAATCTGCAAACGCAAAAGGCGTTGAACTGATGGGCGTTGATTCTTCTAAAGGAGGATTGAAGTTCAATGAAATAATTGCACAGATCGAATCGGGAAAAATTAAAGCGCTTGTTTTAATTGAAGAAGATTTGATCAGCTTGAATGCTGCTTATGAAAAAGCTTTGGCGAAATTAGATTTTCTCGTAACCTTCTCAACCAATTTTGACGCATCAACTTCATTTGCGAATGTTGTTTTCCCGGCGTCATCATACGCTGAAAAGAACGGCACATGGATAAACTTTCAAGGAAGAATTCAACGCATTCGTCCCGCGGTTACAACGATTGAGATGGAAAGAAGTCTCGACGGAATGTCTGTAAGCCGTTGGGATAAGTTTGGAACCGACTTTGACAGTTGGGGAAAAGCAAAAAAGAATGACGCCCGCCCAACATGGAAAATTATCTCCGGCTTAGCTAATGCTTTTGGAACAAAATATAAATTTGCGATGGCTGAAGAAATCTTTAATGAGATCGCTCATACAAATCCAATCTTCAACGGATTAGATTATGATGTTATTGGAGAAAGTGGAGTTCAATTGAAGACGGAATCCATCAAGAAAAAAGTTATAATTTAAAGGAAGACTTTTTTATGGGAATTTTAGAATTAATAATTGTTTCGCTAATTAAGATCATTGTTATTGCAGTGGTTATGCTGTTAACGGTTTCTTATTTAGTTTATTTTGAAAGAAAAATTGCTGCGTGGGCGCAAAATAGAATTGGTCCAAACCGCGTTGGTCCGGCAGGAATTTTTCAACCGTTTGCAGATGTTTTAAAACTTCTTTTAAAAGAAGATATTGTTCCCGATGCCGCAAATAAACAGATGCACACACTAGCGCCGATGATAGCTTTATTCGTTGCGTTCAGCACGTTTGCGGTGTTGCCGATCGGTCCGTCGTTCACACTTTTCGGAAAACCATTTTCTTTTGCTGTTGCAGACGTTAACATTGGAATCCTTTATGTTTTGGCGCTTACCTCTGTTGGAGTTTATGCTATAACTTTTTCCGGCTGGTCTTCCGGCAGTAAATATTCGTTACTTGGCGGAATCCGCTCTTCCGCGCAAATGATCTCGTATGAAATTTCGATGGGATTTTCTGTTGCCGGTGTAATTCTTCTTGCAGAGTCGCTTCGCCCGATCGCAATTGTTAACTCGCAATCAGGATGGATGTGGAATATTGTTCTTCAACCGATCGGCTTTATAACTTTTCTTGTTTCGGCATTCGCGGAAACGAATCGATTACCGTTCGATCTTCCTGAAGCGGAGCCGGAGCTTGTCGGCGGATACCACACAGAATACAGCAGTATGAAATTTGCGGCATTCTTTTTATCGGAATACGCAAACATGATTATTTCAAGCGCGCTTATTGTTACGCTTTATCTCGGCGGCTGGCAAATTCCTTATTTGGAATTATTAAATCTTTCAGCCGGATGGGTTGTGGCTCTGCAAGTTGGCGCATTCATTTTCAAATTAGTGTTTATAATGTTCTTCTTTATCTGGGTGCGCTGGTCAATTCCACGTTTCCGTTATGATCAATTGATGAACATCGGCTGGAAAGTAATGTTCCCGCTTTCACTTTTAAATTTGCTCTGGGTAGCAATTTTAGCAATGATTTTATAAAGATTCGGAGAAAGAATGGCTAAGAAAAATAGATTAAAAGATTTATCCTTCGGACAAAGAATTTACATAACCGAAATTGCAAAAGGTTTAGGCTTAACTTTAAAAAATATGTTTAAGCCGAAGTTCACGATGCAGTATCCCGAAGTAAAGTTTGATCCGCCTGCATCTTACCGCGGCAGACCTGTATTGGCGATGGAAGATAACGGTCAAGAACGATGCGTGGCTTGCGGGCTCTGTTCGCGCGTTTGTCCGGCTCTCGCTATTGAAGTTCGCGCGGCGGAAACGGAAAATGAAAAAGAACGTTATCCTGAAAAATTTGAGATCAATATGCTGCGATGTATTTTCTGCGGATTCTGCGAAGAGGTTTGTCCCGAAGAAGCAATTCTGATGAGCAAGGATTACGAACTTGCCTTTACGAATCGTGCAGATGCTATTTACGGAAAAGACAAACTGCTAACGCCCGTAAGCAGGCTGCAAGACAGAATAAATTTTGTACGACAGTTCAAATAAAGGTAATAAAAGTTTCACAACTTTCATTAAACACAATTAATGATTGAATTGCCGCGACCTTTAGGTCGCGGGATAATTTATAAAAAATAAAATGGCTTTAGCCACATTTATTTGTAATTTGGCTAAAGCCCAAGTCGTTGGTTTTATATCATCCCCGACATAAATGTCGGGGCAATTCAGAAAACTCATTCATGTGAAGGTTCCACCTAAGTAAAACGTGAACATTTTACATTTTAAACGAAAGAGGGAAATAATGCTTTCAAAAGTTTTCTCATCCGCAACAATTGGAATAGACGCTTACTTAGTTGAAGTTGAAACGCACAGTGAGCGGGGCATTCCCAGTTTTATAATTGTCGGGCTTCCCGATAGCGCAATAAAAGAGAGCCGCGAGCGGGTTATCTCCGCAATTAAAAATTCCGGTTTTGAATTCCCCATCAAAAAAATCACCATCAACTTAGCTCCCGCAGATATTAAAAAAGAAGGAAGTTCTTTCGATCTGCCAATCGCCATCGGCATTTTAACTTCGTTGGAAAAAGTTGAACCAATTCTTCTTGATGAAACAGTTATCCTTGGTGAGCTTGCGCTTGATGGTTCACTTCGTCCGATAAAAGGTGCGCTGCCGATTACCGTTGAAGCGAAAAAACAAGGAAAGAAAAAAATCATTCTTCCGCGTGAGTCGGTTAAAGAGGCTTCAATTGTGAACGGGATTGATGTTTACGGAATGGAAAATCTTTTTGATGTTGTGCAGTTCTTGAATGGAGAATCAAATGCCCAACCGTTTTACACAAGCAAAGAAGAAGTTTTCTCAAAAGTAAATCACTATCAATTAGATTTCTCTGATGTGAAGGGGCAAGAAAATGTAAAGCGCGCCTTGGAAGTTGCCGCAGCCGG
>JAVHOS010000219.1:0-2363 GCA_036170205.1 Ignavibacteriaceae bacterium
TTAGAGTAATAATTTTGGATGGATCATCATCCGTATAAGTTTCAGTATCCGCACTATTTCACACTCAGTTAAGGCACAAAATTTGTTCGGTTCCCGTGCTCTGAAATTTTATCTTTGATAAAGTTTTAATATTTTTAGTTCATTCAACTTTTATTTACTAACGAGAACTTTATGAAAGCCAAGTCAACCGTCATTTTCTTTCTACTTTTCTTTTTGCTTATCCCTCAAAATATTTTATCTCAAAGCTCAAAAACAATCGAACAGCGGGTCGATTCCGTTCTTGCCTTGATGACGCAAGATGAAAAAATCGGACAGCTTGTTCAATATTCCGGTGGATGGGAAACCGGTGCGCAATCTACAAGACCCAAAACCGGCAGCAAAGAGTTGATAGCGCAAGGGAGAATAGGCTCATTCTTAAATATTGCAGGCGCTGAAACAACAAAAGCGCTTCAAAAAATTGCCGTTGAAAAATCTCGATTGAAAATTCCATTAATTTTTGGATTAGATGTTATTCACGGATTTCGTACAACTTTTCCTGTTCCGATTGCAGAAGCAAGCACCTGGGAACCGACGCTCATAGAAAAATCGGCTCGCATGCAAGCGATAGAAGCTTCTTCTTCAGGAATTCACTGGACATTTAATCCGATGGTTGATATTGCCCGCGATCCGCGTTGGGGAAGAATTGTGGAAGGAAGCGGTGAAGATCCGTTCCTCGGTTCTGCCATGGCAGTTGCAAGAGTAAAAGGATATCAAGGCAAAGATCTTTCTGCCAACAACACCATTGCCGCCTGCTTAAAACATTTTGCAGGTTACGGCGGAGCTGAAGGAGGACGCGATTACAATACCGTTGATTTTTCCGAAAGAACTTTTAGAGAAGTTTATTTAAAACCTTTCAAAGCCGCTGTTGATGCGGGTGCGGCAACGTTGATGGCTTCATTCAATGAAATTGGCGGCGTTCCATCCTCGGCAAATCATCAACTCCTCACAAAAATTTTAAGAGATGAATGGAAGTTCGATGGATTTGTGGTAAGTGATTGGAATTCTATAGGCGAATTAATTCCGCATGGCGTTGCAAAAGATTTGAAGCAAGCCGGAGAACTGGCGCTAAATGCAGGCTTGGATATGGATATGGAATCCAGCGCTTATATAAATCATTTGAGTGAGTTGCTTGCCGAAGGAAAAGTCTCCCGCCAAATTCTTGACGAAAGTGTGAGAAGAATATTAAGAATAAAATTCCGCCTCGGCTTGTTTGATGATCCTCTTAAATATTGCGATGCCGAAAGAGAAAAGAAAACGATTCTAAGTAAAGAAATAAAAGAGGCTGCTCATCAAGTTGCTAAAAAAGCGGTCGTTCTTTTAAAAAATGAAGATGGATTCCTTCCATTAAATAAAGAAACAAAAAAGATTGCGGTAATTGGTCCGCTGGCAAATTCAACCGTTGATCCTTTGGGTCCGTGGAATCAGCAAGGAGAAGAAAATGAAGTTGTTTCCGTTCTTCAAGGAATTAAAAATAAATTAGGCGGCAAAGCCAATATTATTTTTGAAGAAGGTTGTCAGGTTAAGGGAAACAACAAGGAGGGATTCTCATCAGCGGTTGAAGCGGCTAAAAATGCCGATGTGGTTATTTTAGCTTTAGGTGAAAGTTTGGATATGAGCGGCGAAGCAAGAGCCCGCGCAACGCTTGATTTGCCCGGCGTTCAAGAAGAACTTGCAAAAGAAATTGCAAAAACCGGAAAGCCGATCGTTGCAGTTTTAATGAACGGCAGACCGCTTACCATCAACTGGTTGAACGAACATGCCGCAGCAATATTAGAAACATGGTTCTTGGGAATTAAAGCCGGTGATGCCATTGCTGATGTTCTTTTTGGTGATGTTAATCCAAGCGGAAAATTGCCGGTAACTTTTCCAAAATTTGTCGGACAGGTGCCAATGTACTATAATCATAAAAATACCGGCAGACCATATGATCCCAAAAACAATTATACTTCTTATTACGCTGACTATGATAATTCACCCCTTTATCCTTTCGGTTATGGATTGAGTTATACTAAGTTTGTATATGATAATTTAAAGTTATCGGCAAAGAAAATCACAAAATCCGATCCGTTAAAAATTTCTATCGATGTGAAGAACAATGGATCGTTTGATGGCGAAGAAGTAGTGCAGCTTTACATCCGCGATTTGGTTGGCTCGGTTACTCGCCCCGTTAAAGAATTGAAAGGATTTCAAAAAATCAGTTTGAAAAAAGGTGAAACAAAAAAAGTTGAATTCACTTTAACCAATGAAGATTTGAAGTTTTATAACATCGATATGAACTTCGTTTCCGAACCGGGAATGTTTAAAGTGTTTGTCGGAACCAACTC
>JAVHOS010000220.1:0-36778 GCA_036170205.1 Ignavibacteriaceae bacterium
GCTCATCCTTGGTAAGGATGAGGTCATCCCGATGGAATCGGGATCGTCAGCTCAAGAAGATAATTTAAGCTCATCCTTGGTAAGGATGAGGTCATCCCGATGGAATCGGGATCGTCAGCTCAATTAGTTTATTAAAAGAAAAAGTAGAGTTATTATGAGAGAAATAATCACCTTAGAGTGCACAGAGTGTAAAAGAAGAAATTACACCACAACCAAAAATAAGCGTAATCACCCAAGTCGAGTAGAATTTAAAAAATACTGCCGCTGGGATAGAAAGCATACTATTCACAAGGAAACAAAATAGTAATTGCTACGTCAGTGGCTCAATTGGTAGAGCAGCGGTCTCCAAAACCGCAGGTTGGGGGTTCGAGTCCCTCCTGACGTGCAGAAAGTTTCAAAACTATGATTAATAAAATTAAAGCCTTCTTTAATGACGTCGTCAAAGAAATGAAAAAAGTTACTTGGCCGACTAAAGATGAACTCAAAGAATCAACTTATGTGGTTATTGCCGTATGTTTGATCTTTGCCGCGCTGACCTACGTCATCGATATGGCAATCACACAAGCATTTAAAGGAATATTTTAGGTAACATTGATGGATTTTCGCTGGTATGTTGTTAGAACGTTTTCAGGGCATGAGAACAAAGTAAAAAATTTCATCGATCTTGAATTGAAGGATAATGAACAACTTCTTGAGAAGATTCAGCAAGTTCTCGTTCCTACCGAAAAGGTATTTGAAGTACGCGATGGTAAGAAACGAAGCAAAACAAAAAACTTCTTTCCCGGTTACCTTCTCTTGCAAGCCGAACTTGACGCGCAAGTAAAAGATTTTATTCTCAACACCCCTTCCGTTATGGGGTTTCTCGGACCTCAGAACAACCCGAACCCGCTTCAGCCCGATGAAGTGAAAAGAATTGTCGGTAGAATTACGCAAGAAACCGACGGTGAAAGAATTGAAACGATATTTAGAACCGGTGATCTTGTAAAAATTATTGATGGTCCTTTTAATAATTTTTCAGGCAGCATCGAAGAAGTAAACGAAGAGAAAATGAAAATTAAAGTGTTGGTCTCAATCTTTGGCAGAAAAACTCCTGTTGAGATTGATTTTGTACAAGCAGAGTTAGAAAAGTAATTTCTAGAGGAACATTACAATGGCTAAGAAAATAACAGGTTATATTAAATTACAAATTCCTGCCGGAAAAGCTAACCCTTCTCCTCCGGTTGGTCCAGCTTTAGGCCAAAAGGGTGTTAACATTATGGAGTTTTGCAAACAGTTTAATGCAAAAACTTCCGGTCAAGAAGGCTTGATTATTCCTGTAGTCATTACAGTTTTTTCAGATAAGTCCTTCACCTTTATTACCAAAACGCCTCCTGCGGCAGTCCTTTTAAAGAAAGCCGCTAAAGTTGAAAAAGGATCGGCTGAATCCAATAAAATAAAGGTTGGCAAAGTTTCCAAAACTCAAGTAGAAGAAATTGCCAAACTCAAAATGCCTGATCTTAACGCAAATGATGTTGAACATGCTATGAGTATGGTTGCCGGAACCGCCAGAAGCATGGGCATTACTGTTGACGAATAACTATAAGAATGAGATGATTTTATTATGAAGACTTCAAAAAGAGTTACAGCAATTAATAAAGCGATCGATAAAAACAAAGATTACTCAATCGCTGAAGCAATTAAAACCCTTCAAGAACAAACAAAAGTTAAGTTTGTGGAATCTCTTGATTGCGCTATTCGTTTGGGTGTTGACCCTAGGCATGCCGATCAAATGATTAGAGGAACGGTTTCTCTTCCTAACGGAACCGGTAAGGCAGTCCGGGTTTTAGTTATGGCTAAAGGTCCCAAAGCTAAAGAAGCATTGGATGCAGGCGCTGATTATGCCGGATTGGAAGATTACTTAGAAAAAATTAAAGGCGGCTGGGCTGATATTGATGTGCTTATTGCTACCCCGGATGTAATGGCAGAAGTTGGTAAACTTGGTAAAATATTAGGTCCTAAAGGATTAATGCCTAATCCGAAAAGTGGCACGGTTACTATGGATGTTGAAAAAGCCGTAAAAGAAGTTAAAGCCGGAAAGATCGAATTCCGCGTTGATAAAACCGGAATCGTACATGTTTCCGTTGGTAAATTAAATTTTGAAACTGACAAATTAGTCGAGAATACAAACGCATTTCTTAATATGATAGTTAAACTTAAACCTGCCAGCGCGAAAGGCACATATGTTAAAAGTGTTTTCCTTTCGTCAACTATGGGACCAGGTTTGAAAATATCTAAAGAAGAATTAGCTGTTCACTAAAAGTTTATTACGCACGTAATGCTTCTATCCGACTCCATGTCAATAACTAAAATGATGTAGGAGAAAAATGAATAAAACTGAAAAAGCTGAAGTTGTTGAAAAGGTAGTAGAGTTAGTTAATAAATCTACCGCTCTTTATATAACAGACTACAGTGGAATCAATGTCGAAGACATCAAAAATCTTCGGCGAGAGTTCAAGAAACAAGGTTCTCAATACAGAGTTATCAAAAATACTTTGTTGAAAAGAGCTCTTGTACAAACCGGTAAATACGAAAAACTTGATGCGAGCTTAGTCGGGATGACCGGCGCTGTTTTCGCAGGAGAGAATTCCGTTGCTCCGGCTAAGATCATCAAAAAATATTATTCGGACAAACAAAAGCTTTCTTTAAAAGCTTGCTATATTGAAACCCAGTACTTCGATGGAAAATTGCTGGATCAATTGGCGACTCTTCCGAGTAAACCGGAAATCATCGCGGGAATTCTTGGAAGCCTCGATGCCCCTGCTTCCGGAATTGTTGGTGTTCTTAATTCCGTCTTACGCGAGCTTGTTAGCGTGGTTGATGAAATCGCAAAGAAAAAAGCCGCTTAATTAAATTTTTATAAAAGAAATAACTAGGAGATCTATAATGTCTGAAAAAGTTGCTGAATTAGTCGAAAAAATAAAAGCCTTAACCTTAGTCGAAGCTTCTGAGTTGAAAAAAGCTTTAGAACAAGAATTTGGTGTTACTGCCGCCGCCCCCGTGGTAATGGGTGCCGCAGTTGCCGGCGCTGCTGCCGCAGCTCCGGTTGAAGAACAAACCGAATTTAACGTTAATCTTATTGCCGCTGGCGAGAAAAAGATCAACGTAATTAAAGTTGTTCGCGCTCATACCGGTTTAGGCTTAAAAGAAGCTAAAGACCTTGTTGACGGTGCGCCAAAAACAGTTAAAGAAGCCGTCTCTAAAGACGAAGCCGAAAAACTGAAGAAAGAACTAGAAGAAGCCGGCGCTACAGTAGAAGTAAAATAATTATTAACTTTTTATTTCATCGTTTCCTTTTCTTAAAAAGTGATCCCGATTACTTCGGGATCGCTTTTTCTTATTTTTTGTAATGATGATACAGGATACAAGCTATGATTTCGATAACTAATTGGAGGATCTCACTTGGCTAATCAAAGAATTTCCTTTGGAAAAATTAAACCGGTTCTTCCTATCCCGGATTTGCTCGATATTCAAAAAGAGTCTTTTGAAGAATTTTTACAGCGTAACATCCATCCTACTCAACGCGAAAATAAAGGGCTTCAAGCTGTTTTTACCTCTAACTTTCCCATCTTCGATAATAAGGAAAATTTCCGGCTGGACTTTGTTGAATACAACATCGAAAAAGCCCGTTACTCAATTCAAGAATGTATTGAAAAGGGACTTACTTTTGCCGCTCCTTTAAAAGCTAAATTAAGATTAGCAACAAAAGACCCTGATACCAAAGAATTTATCAACGCGGTAGAACAAGAAGTTTATCTTGGCAACCTCCCGTTTATGACCGAACAGGGAACCTTTGTTATCAACGGCGCTGAACGGGTAGTTGTTACCCAGCTTCACCGTTCTCCCGGTGTTGCTTTCTCGCAAACTATCCACCCGAACGGTACACCTCTTTACGCGGCAAGAATTATTCCGCTAAAAGGTTCGTGGGTTGAATTTGCAACCGATATTAATCATATTTTATATGTTTACATCGATAGAAGAAAAAAATTCCCTTCAACAACATTGCTTAGAGCGCTTGGTTACACAAACGATGAAGAAATTCTCCAGCTTTTCGATTTAGTTGAAACCGTAAATGTAAATAAAGTTAAAATTGAAGATTATATCGGAAGAATGATCGCAAGCGACGTCTTTGATATATCAAGCGGTGAAATATTTTTATCAAGAGAAAGTGTTTTCTCTGAAGAAGATGTTGAAAGAGTAAAAGATGCCGAAGTTGAAGAAATAAAATTTATTAGCGCAGAAGTTAATACGGATCAGAGTTTAATCCTTAATACCTTAAGAAAAGATCCGGCTCATACTAAAGAAGAAGCTTTGTTTGCTATTTATCGTCAACTTCGTACCGGTGAAGCCCCTGATGTTGATACGGCTGCATCACTTATCGAAAAACTTTTCTTTAACGATAAACGTTATGATCTTGGAGACGTTGGTCGTCATCGCATGAACGATAAATTAAAATTGGATATTCCGGAAACCACTACAGTCTTAACTCCGGTTGATATTATCGAAATCATGCGCTACATCATCCGTATGAAAAACGGATTGGAATCAACAGACGATATCGATCACTTAGGAAATAGAAGAGTTAGAACAGTTGGCGAGCAAATTCAACAACAATTTAATGTTGGTATTTCTCGTATGTCCAGAACCATCAAAGAACGTATGAACGTTCGCGATTCCGAAAATTTCACTCCGCAAGAATTAGTAAACGCCCGAACCATAAGCAGTGTTATTAATGCTTTCTTCGGCACAAATCCACTGTCTCAATTCATGGATCAGACTAATCCGCTTGCAGAATTAACACACAAGAGAAGAATGTCTGCCCTTGGACCCGGCGGGTTAACAAGAGAACGCGCCGGCTTTGAAGTTCGTGACGTTCACTATACTCACTACGGTCGCTTGTGTCCGATCGAAACCCCTGAAGGTCCGAACATCGGTCTTATTTCTTCGTTAACGATCTTCGCAAGAGTTAACAAATATGGTTTCCTTGAAACGCCATATCGCAAAGTAAAAGGGAGAAAAGCTACTGAAGAAGTAAGTTATCTTACCGCAGAGCAGGAAGATTTATATACCATTGCTCAGGCTAACGCTGAATTGAACGAGAAAAATGAATTTGTTAATGATAGAATTAAATCAAGAAATAAAGGTGAGTTTCCAATTGTTCACCACGAACAATTACAATTTATGGATGTTGCTCCGGCTCAGATTGTAAGCGCCGCCGCAGCTTTAATTCCATTCCTTGAACATGATGATGCCAACAGAGCATTGATGGGATCAAACATGATGCGCCAGGCAGTTCCCTTGATGGTAACCGAAGCTCCGATTGTTGGAACCGGATTTGAAGGGAAGATTGCTGTTGATTCCCGCGCGGTTATTCTCGCTGAAGATGACGGCTTTATCGAATTTGTTGACGCAAATAAAATAACCGTTGTTTATGATACCGATCCGAAATCAATGGAAGCAATTACAAGTTTTGATGATGTTCGTAGAGAGACCTATCAATTGATTAAGTTCTCCGGTACAAACCAGGAAACAAGCATCAACCAAAAACCGATTGTTAATGAAGGACAACGTGTTAAAAAAGGTGAAGTTATTGCCGATGGCTGCGCAACTGACCAAGGTGAATTAGCGCTTGGTAAAAACGTACTTGTTGCGTTCATGCCATGGCGCGGTTACAACTTTGAGGATGCTATTATCTTGAGTGAAAGACTTGTTGCTAACGATACTTTTACATCTCTTCATGTTGAAGAATTTGAATTACAAGTAAGAGAAACCAAACGCGGTGAAGAAGAACTAACAAGAGAAATTCCTAATGTTAGCGAAGAAGCAGTTAAGAATCTTGATGAGAACGGCATTGTTCACGTTGGCGCTGAAGTAAAAGAAGGCGACATTCTTATTGGAAAAATTACTCCGAAAGGGGAAACCGATCCCACGCCGGAAGAAAAATTGTTACGTGCAATATTTGGCGACAAAGCCGGAGATGTTAAAGACGCATCGCTTAAAGCTTCGCCCGGTATTCGCGGAACCGTTATCAAAACAAGATTATTCAGCCGTAAGAAAAAAGAAGCCGACGGTAAAAAGGTCGAGAAAAAATCATTCGACCAAATTGAAACCGCTCATAAATCTAAAGTAACGGCTCATTATAAAAAATTAGTTGATAAATTAACGGTCATCTGCGAAGGGCAGACTTCTACCGGTATCCGTGATTTAGACGGCTCGGTTGTGCTTAGAAGCGGAACTTCTATTAAAGAAAAAACTTTTTCTGATTTAGATGACGTTACAAAGTTAGATTATACCACCGGATGGTTTGAAACCAAAAAGACAAACCAAACGGTTCAAAGATTATATGCAAATTATTTCGATCGTTTAAGTGATTTGGAAGAAGACTTTAAACGTGAGAAGATTAAAATTCAGATTGGAGACGAATTACCTCCGGGAATCGTTCAACTTGCTAAAGTTTATGTTGCTAAAAAACGTAAAATTTCTGTTGGCGATAAAATGGCTGGACGCCATGGAAACAAAGGCGTTGTTTCTAAGGTTGTTCCTGTAGAAGACATGCCTTTTATGCCGGACGGAACTCCGGTTGATGTTATTTTGAATCCTCTTGGCGTTCCTTCTCGTATGAATCTTGGTCAGTTATACGAAACAGCTCTCGGCTGGGTCGGGAAATTACTCGGTGTAAAATTTGCGACTCCTATTTTCGACGGCGCAAAATTAGGCGATGTTGAAAGCTGGCTTGAAAAAGCCGGTTTAGATACAGGCAGCAAAGTTGAACTCATCGACGGAAGAAGCGGCGAGAAGTTTCACCAAAAAGTTACTTGCGGCTACATCTATATGTTAAAACTTGGACACATGGTTGATGATAAAATCCATGCTCGTTCAATTGGACCATACTCGCTTATTACACAACAGCCGCTTGGCGGAAAAGCCCAATTCGGCGGTCAGAGATTCGGTGAAATGGAAGTATGGGCGCTTGAAGGTTACGGAGCTTCAAATATTTTGCAGGAAGTATTAACTGTAAAAAGTGATGACGTTTCCGGACGCTCTAAAGTGTATGAAGCCATTGTTAAAGGCGAAAATTTGCCGGTGCCGAATGTGCCGGAATCGTTTAACGTTCTTATTAAAGAACTCCAGGGCTTAGGCTTGGATATTCATATTAATTAACGCTAAATAATTTTTTAACGTCCCGCTTTGCGGGATAAGGAGACTATAAATGTCCTTCAGAAATCAAGAAAATACTGTAAGAGAAATAACAAATATTACTATCACTCTGGCAAGTCCGGATGATATTTTAGCACGCTCACACGGCGAGATAACTAAACCGGAAACAATCAATTATAGAACTTTCCGCCCTGAAAAGGATGGACTTTTCTGTGAAAAGATTTTCGGACCAACTCGTGACTGGGAATGCTATTGCGGTAAATATAAGAGAATTAGATACAAAGGTATCGTTTGCGATCGCTGCGGTGTTGAAGTAACTCAGAAAAGTGTACGTAGGGAAAGAATGGGGCATATTGCTCTTGCGGTTCCTGTTGTTCATATCTGGTTTTTCCGCTCACTCCCTTCAAAAATTGGCAATATGTTGGGATTCAGCACAAAAGAACTTGAAAGAGTTATTTATTACGAATCTTACGTGGTGATGAACCCCGGACCTACCGGATTGAAACGAAAAGATCTAATTTCCGAAGATCAGTATTTTGAAGTGTTAAACTCTTTACCCGCTGGAAATGATCGCCTTCCGGAAAATGATCCGAACAAATTTTACGCACGTATCGGTGGCGATGCTGTTAAAGAATTATTGAAACAGACAGACACAGAAGCTCTTTTCAATGCTTTACGCGAACAAGTTAAAGTTGAAACATCGCAGCAGAAGAAAGAAGAAATTCTTAAAAGATTAAAAGTCATTGAAGCCTTCCGCGAAAAAGAAGGAAAGCTTCCAAACAAACCTGAATGGATGACTTTAAGCTATATTCCAGTTATTCCTCCGGAACTTCGTCCGCTCGTTCCTTTGGAAGGCGGAAGATTCGCAACTTCAGATTTAAATGATTTATACCGACGTGTTATTATTCGTAACAATCGTTTGAAAAGATTGATCGATATTAAAGCGCCGGAAGTTATTCTTCGTAACGAAAAAAGAATGCTTCAAGAAGCGGTTGACGCTCTATTTGATAACTCTCGCCGCGGTTCTGCCGTAAGAAGCGACAACAACCGTCCTTTAAAATCTTTGAGCGATGTCCTCAAGGGAAAACAGGGAAGATTCCGCCAGAATCTTTTAGGTAAAAGAGTTGACTATTCAGGTCGTTCGGTAATTGTTGTTGGTCCTGAATTAAAATTGCACCAGTGCGGTTTGCCAAAAGATATGGCGATTGAATTATTCAAACCGTTCGTAATTAGAAAACTTATCGAGCGAGGACACAATAAGACGGTTAAAAGCGCTAAAAAAGTTGTTGATAGAAAAGACCCGATAATTTGGGAAGTTCTTGAAAAAATTATTGACGGACACCCGATATTATTAAACCGCGCTCCAACACTGCACAGACTTGGTATCCAGGCGTTTCAACCGATTCTTATCGATGAAAAAGCCATTCGTTTACATCCTATGGTTTGTACGGCATTTAACGCGGATTTCGACGGTGATCAGATGGCTGTTCACGTTCCGCTTTCTCACGAAGCTCAGCTTGAAGCCGCTTTGTTAATGCTTAGTTCACACAATATTCTTTCGCCCCAGAACGGAAGTCCGATTGTTGTTCCAACTCAAGATATCGTTCTTGGATGCTATTATTTAACCAAGAAAAGAGATGGTGATCTCGGCGAAGGAATGACCTTTGGAAATGCTGAAGAAGCAATAATCGCATATAATAATAAAGTTGTGGGACTTCATGCAAAAGTTAATGTTCGCATTGACGGTGAAATGATCGAAACCACCACAGGTAGAGTTATTTTCAATCAAATCGTGCCGAAAGAAATGGGATTTTTTAACCATCTTCTTATAAAGAAAACTTTTGGCGGTTTTATCGGTAAAGTTTTCCTTAAACTTG
The DNA here is from genome assembly GCA_036170205.1 of Ignavibacteriaceae bacterium. Lineage (GTDB taxonomy): Bacteria > Bacteroidota > Ignavibacteria > Ignavibacteriales > Ignavibacteriaceae > UBA1563. The sequence continues at coordinate 9,072 of JAVHOS010000220.1, forward strand.
GCAACAAAGTTACTGCAAAATTCCTTGATGATTTAAAAGCAACTGGATTCCGTTATGCTACTGCAGGCGGTTTATCCATCAGCTTTAGCGATATGCTTATTCCTGCAGAAAAGGAAACCTATATAATCAGTGCAAATGAAAAAGTTGAACAAATCCTTAACGAGCATGAGCAGGGCGTTATAACAGATACTGAACGCTATAACAAAATCATCGACGTTTGGACACACACAACAAACGACGTTGCCAAAATCTTGATGGAGAAATTAAAGAAAGCCGACAACGGATTTAACGCAATCCACATGATGGTTGACTCAGGCGCGAGAGGTTCGCAAGAACAAGTTCGCCAGTTAGCCGGTATGCGCGGATTGATGATGAAACCGCAGAAGTCTTTAAGCGGTCAAGCCGGTGAAATTATCGAGAACCCGATTATCGCAAACTTTAAAGAAGGTCTCTCGGTTCTTGAATATTTTATTTCTACACACGGTGCTCGTAAAGGTCTTGCCGATACGGCTCTTAAAACTGCTGATGCCGGTTATTTAACAAGAAGATTGGTTGACGTTTCTCAAGATGTTATTGTCACGGAAATTGATTGCGGAACAATCCTCGGGATTCATATTACGGCATTAAAAGATGTTGAAGAAGAAAGAGAACCTCTGGCAGAACGCATTACCGGAAGAGTTGCTCAAGAAGATATTTATGATTTAAAAACCGATGAACTGATAGTTGGTGCCGGGGAATTAATTACCGAAACCATTGCTCAGCGGATTGAAGATGCAAATATAGATTCCGTTTATATCAGAACCGTACTTACATGCGAATCAAAACATGGAGTTTGCGCCAAATGTTATGGCAGGAACCTTACCACCGGTAAATTGGTTGAAGTAGGTGAAGCGGTTGGTGTTGTCGCGGCGCAATCCATAGGTGAGCCGGGAACACAATTAACGTTAAGAACTTTCCACTTAGGCGGTACATCATCGCGTATTGCAAGTCAATCTCAAGTTGAATCGGCTGTGAGCGGTTTTATCAAATTTAATAGAATTAATTCGGTTGAAAAAGAGGGATTCTTTGGAAAAGTTCAAGTAGTAACAGGGCGCCGTGGTTCAGTTGAAATTTATGATGAAAACGATGTTGTTATTAAAAAGTATGACGTTCCCTATGGCGCTGAATTACACGTTCGCGAAGGAACAAAAGTTGCGAAGAAAAATCCTTTATACAATCACGATCCATACAATTCGCTCATTATCAGCGATATTACCGGTAAAGTTAGATTTATTGATTTGATCGACAACAATACAATTCAACAAATTACTGATGAACAAACCGGACACGTGCAAAAAATTGTTATTGAATCGAAAGATAAAAATTTAACACCAAGTATCGCTATCGAAGCGCATGATGGAACATCGAAAACTTTTAACTTACCAATTCGAGCGTTTTTATCCGTTGAAGAAGGAGAAGAGATTTCTGCAGGTACAATTCTCGCAAAAATTTCTAAACAAGCTTCTAAATCGCGAGATATTACCGGCGGTCTTCCAAGAGTAACCGAGTTGTTTGAAGCTCGTAGCCCCCAAGAACCGGCGATTGTTTCCGAAATTGAAGGAATTGTTAAATTCGGCGCTAAAAAGAAAGGCTCGAGAGAAATATTTGTTGTAGCAATTGATGAATCAGATCAGAAAAAATATAATGTGCCGTTATCTAAGCACGTTTTAGTTCAAGAAGGCGATGAAATTCCTGCCGGAGAAAAAATTACCGATGGTCCGATAAATCCGCATGACATTTTGAAAATAAACGGTACAAATGCGGTTCAAGAATACTTGTTAAACGAAATACAGGACGTTTACCGTTTACAAGGTGTAAAAATAAATGATAAACATATTGAAGTTATCGTTAGACAAATGTTACAGAAACTACGCATTGTTGATTCCGGGGATTCCAAATTCCTGGAAGACGATACTGTTGACCGTTATGATTTCTTTGAAGAAAACCAAAGAATTCTTAATTCTGTAGCCATAACTTCAAAGGGGGATTCAAAGTTAAAAGAAGGGCAAATTATAACCAAAGCAAAACTTCGTGAAATTGAAGCTGATCTTAAAAGAAAAGCTAAAAAAGAAGTCGAAGTTCGCGATGCGAAACCGGCAACGTTCGAACACATTCTACTTGGAATTACTCAAGCAGCCTTGTCAACCGAAAGTTTCATATCAGCAGCATCTTTCCAGGAAACTACAAAAGTATTAACGAACGCCGCCATTGCAGCTAAAAATGATTCCTTGCGCGGGCTAAAGGAAAATGTTGTTATGGGACAATTAATCCCTGCCGGAACAGGACTTAAAAAATACAAAAACGTTATTTTAAAGTCTGCTGAACCGGAAGTGGTAGAAACACCCGATGTTTCTCAAGAAGCCTAAAATAAAAAGCAAAAAACAGGCTGGGTTTCTTGACAAAAAATAATATTAGTCATATATTGTAAGGCTAATTTTTTTAATTACAGAATTTTTGGAGACTTTTTAGTGCCAACAATAAACCAACTAGTGCGAAAAGGTCGCAAAGTTATTAAATCGAACAGCAAGGCTCCCGCCCTAGACGGATGCCCGCAAAAACGTGGAGTTTGTACGAGAGTTTATACTACTACTCCCAAAAAACCTAACTCCGCATTAAGAAAAGTTGCGAGAGTTCGGTTGACGAATAATATGGAAGTTACCGCCTATATTCCGGGCGAAGGTCATAACCTTCAAGAACACTCAATCGTGTTAATACGCGGTGGAAGAATTAAAGATCTTCCCGGTGTTCGTTACCACATTATTCGCGGAACGCTTGACACAAGCGGCGTTGAAGATAGAAAACAAAGTAGATCCAAGTATGGTGCTAAAAAACCTAAATCGAAATAAAAAGTATGAGAAAGAAAAGAGCTGAAAAGCGATACATAAAACCCGATCCTAAATTCAATGATATGATTGTTGCAAAGTTTGTTAACGCAATCATGTATGAAGGGAAAAAATCAGTTGCGAGAGATATTGTTTATTCCGCATTTGATATTTTAGAGGAAAAAACTAAGAAACCGGGTATTGAAGTTTTTAAGAAAGCTATGAGCAATGTTCAACCTCTTATTGAAGTTCGCAGTAGAAGAGTTGGTGGCGCTACTTATCAAGTTCCAATGGAAGTTCGCCCTGAACGACGAATTGCCCTGGCTATGAGATGGATTAAAACCTATGCTCGCAAAAGAAGCGAGAAATCAATGTCGGTTAAATTAGCTAATGAATTATTGGCGGCTTCGAATAACGAAGGATCATCAGTAAAGAAAAAAGAAGAAACTCATAAAATGGCTGAAGCGAACAAAGCTTTTGCTCATTTTAAATGGTAATGAAAATTTAAGAAAGCAGAATGGCACAAGTTTATCCTATAGAGAGAGTTCGTAACATTGGAATTATGGCGCATATTGACGCCGGGAAAACCACTACGACCGAGAGAATTTTATATTATACAGGAAAATTGCATCGACTTGGTGAAGTTCATGACGGCGCAGCAACCATGGACTGGATGGAACAGGAAAAAGAGCGCGGAATTACTATTACAAGCGCTGCAACTACATGTTACTGGTTAGATCATCAAATTAACATTATTGATACTCCCGGACACGTCGATTTTACTGCTGAAGTGGAAAGATCGTTAAGAGTTTTAGATGGCGCAATCGCACTATTCTGTGCTGTTGGCGGTGTTGAACCTCAATCTGAAACTGTTTGGAGACAAGCTGATAAATATCAAGTGCCTCGAATTGCTTTCATTAACAAGATGGATCGTATTGGAGCTGATTTTTATAGCGCAGTTCAAATGATTCGTGAGCGGTTAGGTGCAAACGCAATTCCGGTTACCCTGCCTATTGGCGAAGGTGACATGTTCTCTGGAATTATTGATTTGATTTCATTCAAATCCAGAATTTTTCACGAAGAAACATTTGGCAGCACGTATGACGAGATGGATATCCCGCATGATTTAGTTGAAATTTCTAACAAATATCGTACTGAGATGCTTGAAGCGGTATCCGATGTTGATGATACTTTGTTAGAAAAATATCTTGCAGGTCAAGAAATTACTCAAGACGAAATTATCAAAGTTTTAAGAACTGCTACCATCGAAGGCAAAATTATTCCGGTTCTTTGCGGCTCTTCTTTTAAGAATAAAGGGGTTCAACGCTTATTAGATGCAGTTGTTGACTTTTTACCGGCGCCTTCAGATTCCGCTGATGTTACCGCGCATCATGTAAACTCTAATGACCTGGTAACAAGAAAAATTAGCGATAAAGAGAAATTTACTGCGTTAGCCTTCAAAATGATGAATGATCCTTTTGTTGGGAAGTTGACATTTTTTAGAGTTTATGCTGGGACACTCGAATCTGGCTCTTATGTTTATAATTCTGTTAGCCTGAAAAAAGAAAGAATTAGTAGATTATTACAAATGCACGCAAATCACCGCGAAGAAGTTTCAAGTGTTCGCGCAGGTGATATCGCCGCCGCAATTGGTTTGAAATATACAAGAACCGGTGATACGCTTTGCTGCGAAGACGATCCGGTTGTAATGGAAAAAATCATTTTCCCGGAACCAGTTATCCAGATCGCAATCGAACCAAAAACTAAAGCTGACCAAGATAAACTTTCTGAAGCGTTATCGAAACTTTCAGAAGAAGATCCTACTTTTAAAGTTAAAGTTGATGACGAAACCAGTCAAACGCTTATCAGCGGAATGGGCGAACTTCATCTTGAGATTCTTGTCGATAGAATGAAACGCGAATTCAATGTTGAGGCAAATGTTGGAAAACCACAAGTCGCATATCGTGAAACTATTACAAGCTCGGTTAATGCAGAAGGAAAATTTGTAAAACAATCCGGTGGACGTGGAAAATTTGGACACGTATGGTTGGAAATTAGTCCGAATGAAGTTGGCAAAGGATATGAATTTATTAATGGAATAGTCGGCGGTGTTGTTCCGAAAGAATATATCACCCCGGTATCTCAAGGCATCCAAGAAGCCATGAAAAATGGTGTGGTTGCCGGCTTTCCGATGGTTGACATTAAAGTTAAATTGTACGACGGTTCATACCATGATGTTGATTCGGATGAATTATCTTTTAAAGTAGCCGGGTCAATGGGTTTTAAAGCTGGCGCCAGAAAAGCACACCCGATTCTTTTAGAGCCGATCATGGCTGTGGAAGTAGTTTCTCCGGAAGATTACCTTGGTGATGTTATGGGAGATCTCAACTCTAGAAGAGGAAGAATAGAAGGATTTTCAGCCAGGAAAGATGCCCAAGTTATTAAAGCTCAAGTTCCGCTTGCTGAAATGTTTGGTTATTCTACAATATTGCGTTCAATGACGCAAGGAAGAGCCATCTTTTCAATGCAGTTTTCACATTATTCAGAAGTCCCGAAATCAGTTGCTGAAGAAATTGCTGAAAAATCAACGGGTAAAAGTCATTAACAAACAAATAATATTTAAGAACTCAAAGAAAGTAAGTAAAAAGGAGAATTAAATGGCCAAAGAAAAATTTGACAGAAGTAAGCCGCACGTAAACGTCGGAACAATCGGTCACGTAGATCATGGTAAAACAACCTTAACTGCAGCTATTACTATGGCTCTTGCCAGAAAAGGTCTTTCTCAAGTGAGAACTTTCGACTCTATTGATAATGCTCCTGAAGAAAGAGAACGTGGTATTACCATTGCAACTGCACACGTAGAATATTCCACTGCAAAAAGACATTACGCACATGTCGATTGTCCCGGTCACGCAGATTATGTTAAGAACATGATCACCGGCGCTGCTCAAATGGATGGCGCAATCGTTGTTGTTGCGGCAACAGATGGACCTATGCCTCAAACTAGAGAACACATTCTTTTAGCTCGCCAAGTAGGTGTGCCGAGAATCGTTGTTTTTATGAACAAAGTTGACGCAGTTGATGACCCTGAATTAATTGATCTTGTTGAAATGGAAATTAGAGAATTATTAAGTAAATATGAATTCCCCGGCGATGAGATTCCGATTATCAAAGGTTCTGCTTTACAAGCTTTGGAAGCCGGCGCTAGTAATGCTGATCCAAGCGATCCACGTTATAATTGCATTTGGGAACTTATGGATGCCGTTGATAGCTATATTCCTGTTCCTGAAAGAAACATTGATAAACCTTTCTTGATGCCTGTTGAAGACGTCTTCTCAATTACCGGTCGTGGTACTGTTGCTACCGGAAGAGTTGAAAGAGGTCAAGTAAAAATTCAAGAAGAAGTTGAACTTATCGGTTTAGGTTTGCATAAAAAGACGGTTGTAACCGGCATCGAAATGTTCAGAAAAGAATTGGATGCCGCTATGGCTGGTGATAACGCCGGAATTCTTTTACGCGGTATTGATAAAAATGAAATTGAACGAGGAATGGTTCTTGCTAAAACCGGAACAATCACTCCTCACAAAAAATTTGAAGCTCAAGTGTACATCCTTTCAAAAGATGAAGGCGGACGTCACACTCCATTTTTCAACGGATACCGTCCTCAGTTCTATTTTAGAACAACAGACGTAACCGGTGTTGCTTCATTGCCTGAAGGTGTTGAAATGGTTATGCCGGGTGATAGTGTTGTTTTATCAATTTCACTTATTACTACCATTGCTATGGAAGAAGGATTGAAATTTGCTATCCGCGAAGGTGGTCGCACAGTTGGTGCCGGTGTTGTTGGTAAAATTATAGAATAAATGAATTGAACAACGAAAAGGGAGTTTAAGGCTCCCCTTTTTGTGTCTAAATAATTGTTAAGGAGATATATAAGTGCCTGGTCAAAAGATTCGTATTAAACTAAAATCATATGATCATATTTTGATTGATAAATCGACTGAAAAGATTATCAAAACCGTTAGAAGTACCGGTGCAGTCGTTTCAGGTCCAATTCCGTTACCGACAAAACGTACTCTGTACACGGTTCTCCGTTCTCCTCACGTTGATAAAAAATCTCGCGAGCAGTTCGAAACCAGAGCGCACAAAAGAATTATTGATATTCATAATTCTAATTCCAAAACAATTGATTCTTTAAGTAAGCTGGATATCCCAGCCGGTGTTGATATTGAGATTAAGTTATAATGAAAATGGAGTAACCATGTCCGGGTTGTTAGGTAAGAAATTAGGTATGACAAATATTTACGATGCTCAAGGTCAACGGATTGTTGCAACCGCAATTGAAGTTGGTCCCTGCAAAGTTACCGCTGTTAAAACGGTTGAAAAGAATGGTTATGCTGCATTACAATTAGGTTTTCAAGAAAAAAAGGAAAAAGCCTTTTCAAAACCTGAAATTGGTTTTTTCAAAAAGAATAATCTTCCTTGCTTCGCTGTTCTTAAAGAATTTGCTTTCCCTGCAGATGATTCTTATAAAGTTGGAGACGATATCAATGTTTCTTTCTTTACAGAAGGCGAATCAATAAAAGTTCGCGGAATCAGCAAAGGAAAAGGTTTCCAGGGTGTTATGAAACGTCATGGCTTCGGTGGTGTTGGCGGAACAACCCATGGTCAGAGCGATCGTTTAAGAGCTCCAGGTTCTATTGGTTCTTCATCTTATCCTTCAAGAGTTTTTAAGGGAATGAAAATGGCCGGAAGAATGGGAAATGATTCAGTAACCGTTCACAATCTTAAGGTCCTTAAAGTGAACGCAGAAAAAAATGTGATTTTTGTTAAAGGATGTATTCCAGGATCAATTAACTCAATAGTTGAATTGTATAAAAAGTAGTTTGGTAAAAAAATGTTAGTAGATGTTTACAAAATAGACGGAACTTTGTCAGGTGAAAAAGTAGAATTAACAGATAGCGTCTTCGGAATCGTACCGAATGACCATGTGATCTATCTATCGGTTAAAGCTTTCCTCGCCAATCAAAGACAAGGAACCCACAAAACTAAAGAACGCAGCGAAGTGAGCGGCGGCGGTAAAAAACCATGGAAACAAAAGGGAAGAGGCGGCGCCCGTGCAGGTACAACTCGTTCCCCATTGTGGGTTGGCGGCGGAACTATTTTTGGTCCTCGCCCAAGAGATTATAGACAAGATTTACCCAAAAAAGTTAAAGCCCTTGCTCGCAAATCAGCTTTAAGTTATAAAGTTAAAGACGAACAGTTAGTAGTTGTTGACGACTTTAATTTTGAAAGTCCGAAAACGCAAAGTTTCCTTTCTATCTTGAACGCGCTAAAGATTGGCGGTAAAAAAACTTTACTGCTAACCAACGGAAAACAAGAAAACGTTTGGAAATCCGGCAGAAATATTATGAATGTAAAAGTTCTTGAAGCGCAAAATGCTGCCCCTTATCAGATTCTAAACAACCAAGTTCTTTTAGTTCAAAAAAGCGCAATTGAAGTTTTGAATAATCAAGCTGCTAAGAAAGAGGTGGTAAGCTAATGCAAGGAATATTGATTAAACCTCTTTTTACTGAAAAAGTTACAAAAAGTAACACAGATCAAAACAAATATGGTTTTGTGGTTTCTGTTACAGCTAATAAAATTGAAATAGCAAAAGCAATTGCTAAAAAGTTTAATGTTACAGTTACTTCGGTTAATACGGTTGTAAACAAAGGCAAAGTTAAAACACAACTCTCTAAAAGAGGAAGATTTATAGGCAATACTGCAAAGTATAAAAAAGCTTTTGTTTCGTTAAAGACCGGCGATAAAATAGATTTATTTGAGCAAGTTTAAGAAAATTGGATTTGGAGCTACGATAAATGGCAATTAGAAAAATGAAACCCGTTACTCCCGGAACACGATTTATGTCGATTTCAACATTTGATGAAATCACAAAATCAACTCCGGAAAAATCGCTAACGGTATCCTTAAAAAAATCCGGCGGTAGAAATAATCACGGGCGCATCACCTCACGTCATATCGGTGGTGGTCACAAAAGAAGATACCGTCTTATTGATTTTAAAAGAAATAAATTCGGCATTCCTGCAAAAGTTTTCTCAATCGAATACGATCCGAACAGAACTGCCAGAATTGCTCTTTTACATTATGCCGATGGTGAAAAAAGATATATCATCGCTCCTGATGGCTTAAAAGTTGGTGAATCGATCCAATCAGGTCCGGGCTCAGAAATCAAAATAGGTAATGCACTTCCTTTAAAAGAGTTACCGCTTGGAAGTTTTTTACACAATGTTGAAATGAAAGCTGGTAAGGGGGGACAAATTGGAAGAAGCGCAGGCGCTGCAATCCAATTAATGGCTAAAGAAGGTGAGTACGCTCAACTAAAACTTACCTCTGGTGAAATAAGATCGGTTAGATTAGAATGTTATGCTACTTACGGAACCGTAAGCAATGCAGAGCAGTCGAATTTAAGCCAGGGTAAAGCCGGTAGAAACAGATGGCGTGGAATTCGCTCTCATGTTCGCGGTGTTGCTATGAACCCGGTCGATCACCCGATGGGCGGCGGTGAAGGTAAAACTTCAGGCGGCGGTCATCCGGTATCTCCATGGGGACAAAAAGCCAAAGGTCTTAAGACCAGAAAAAATAAAAAAGTATCTAATAAACTTATTATCAAAAGACGAAAGTAAGTAGAGAGTTAATATGCCTCGTTCAGTTAAAAAAGGTCCTTTTATTGATCTAAAGTTGTTGAAGAAAGTTCAAGTGCTTAACCAGACAAGTCAAAAGAAAATTATTAAAACCTGGTCGCGCTCTTCAACTATTTCTCCTGAGTTTGTTGGACACACTATTGCGGTTCACAACGGTAATAAAATGATCCCGATTTATATTACGGAAAATATGGTTGGACATAAGCTCGGCGAATTTTCTCCGACCCGTATTTTTAGAGGTCATCCTGGAACTAAAGCTGAAAAAGCATCAAAAGCGAAATAGGACGGAATAAAGGTTTATGGAAGCAAAAGCTATTACAAGATATATCGGTTCATCACCAAGAAAAATGAGATTAGTTATTGATCTTATCAGAGGAATTTCTGTTGATAAAGCGATTGAGATTCTTCATTTTCAACCGAAACATGCATCAAAAGATGCTGAAAAAACTTTACGCTCTGCGGTCGCTAATCTTATTAATAAAGAAGACGGCGTAAAGGTTGAACCAAGCGAATTGTTTGTTAAAACAGCATTCGTAGATCAAGGACCGACTGCAAAACGAATTTCACCGGCGCCAATGGGCCGCGCATTTAGAATTAGAAAACGCTCATGCCACGTCACTATTGTGGTAGCAACAAAATAAATTAGGAGATTTCTTTTTGGGACAAAAAACAAATCCGATCGGTTTTAGAGTTGGCATCATCAGAGGATGGGACTCAAATTGGTATGAAAATCATAGCTATGCTAAAAAGTTAAAGGAAGATGACAAACTTCGTTCTTACGTACGCAATAGATTAAAAAAGGCTGGTATTTCTAAAATCATTATTGATAGAACTACAAAAAATATCATCCTTAATATTCATACTTCAAGACCCGGTGTAGTTATCGGAAAGAGTGGAAAAGAAATCACTCAGCTTGAACTAGAATTAAGACAATTAACTGAAAAAGAAGTTAAGATTCAAATCTCTGAAATTAAAAGACCTGAGTTGGATGCTTTTTTAGTAGCGGAAAATATAGCTAATCAGCTTGTTGGAAGAATCTCATTTAGAAGAGCGATGAAATCGGCAATCAATTCTACCATGAGAATGGGCGCTGAAGGAATTAAGATTATGTGCGCCGGAAGATTAGGCGGAGCTGAAATGGCGAGAACAGAACAATACAAAGAAGGAAGAGTTCCGCTTCATACAATCCGCGCTGACATAGATTATGCTAACGGCAGAGCGGAAACAATTTACGGTTCGATCGGAATTAAAGTGTGGATCTGCCGTGGTGAAATTTTAGGTAAACGAGCTTCAGAATAATATTACTGTAGGAGTTTTTTTAATATGTTAATGCCCAAAAGAGTTAAGTTTAGAAAATCGCAGCGCGGAAGAATGGCTGGAAAAGCCAAACGCGGCAGCACGATTGCATTTGGAGATTTCGGTATTAAAGCTCTTGAACCGCAATGGATTACCAGCAGACAAATTGAAGCTTGTCGTGTTGCCTTATCAAGAAAAATGAAACGTGATGGAAAAGTTTGGATCAGAATTTTTCCGGATAAACCGGTCTCCAAAAAACCTCTCGAAACAAGAATGGGTAAAGGCAAAGGCGGTCCGGAATTTTGGGTTGCCGTTGTTAAACCTGGTAGAATTATGTTTGAAGTTTCCGGCGTAACCAAAGAAGTTGCTCATGAAGCGTTAAAAGTTTGCTCACACAAACTTCCTATTAAAACAAAAATTATTGCAAGACCGGATTACGAATAAAATTGGTAGAGATTATGAAACTTTCTGAAATAAAAGAAATGTCTTCCGAAGAAATTGGGAAGCAAATTGTTGGAGAAGCGAACAACTTGGTTGATCTTCGCTTTTCTCATGAGTTAAAACAGTTGACGAATACGGCAAAACTTCGTTCAACAAAAAAAGATATTGCGAGAATGAAAACGATCTTGAAAGAAAGAGAACTTTCAGAAAAGAAATCCAACCCGGTGTTGGATAAAGGAGTTGACGCTTAACTATGGAAAAAAGATCTTTACGCAAAACCAGACAAGGTAAAGTTGTCAGCAATAAAATGGAAAAGACCATTACGGTTACTATCGAAAGAAAAGTTCCGCATCCTGTTTACAAAAAATATTTTAAGAAAACAACAAAATTGATGGCTCACGACGAGAAGAACGAATGCAATATCGGCGACGTTGTTAAAATTATGGAAACCAGACCGCTGAGCAAAGTTAAAAGATGGCGCTTAGTTGAAGTTGTTGAAAAAGCAAAGTAGTTAAAGCAAGGAGTTAATGAGATGATTCAAGAAGAAACCAATTTAGTCGTTGCGGATAACTCCGGCGCTAAAAAAGTACGCTGCATCAGAGTTCTAGGTGGCAGCGGAAGACAATATGCAAGTCTCGGTGATTTAATTGTAGTTAGCGTTAAATCTGCCATTCCGAATGGTCAAGTTAAAAAAGGTGAAGTTTCAAGAGCCGTGATTGTTAGAACAAATAAAGAAGTGAGAAGAAAAGACGGATCATACATTCGATTTGATGAAAATGCAGCAGTTCTTCTAAATGCTCAAAACGAACCAAAAGGAACTCGTATCTTTGGTCCGGTAGCAAGAGAACTTAGAGAGAAACAGTTCATGAAAATAGTTTCATTAGCACCAGAAGTTTTATAATAGGTTACCCATGCGAATTAAAAAAAATGATAATGTAATCGTTGTTGCCGGAAACGATAGAAACAAAACCGGAAAAGTTTTAAAAGTGTATCCAAAGGTAAACCGTTTGATCGTTGAAGGAATTAACATTCACAAACGTCATACTAAACCTTCACAAAAAAGCCAGCAGGGCGGCATTGTTGAAAAAGAAGCTCCGATCCATGTTTCCAATGTAATGATTGTTGACCCTCAATCAAGTGCGCGCACCAGAATTGGTTCTAAAATAATTATTGATGAAAAAACAGGCAAAAAGAAAATTGCCCGCGTAAGCAAAGCTTCCGGCGAGATGTTATAAGTAATCATCATTTTCTAAAGGTTTGAAGAGATAATGGCAGAAAAAAAAGTAAAACAACCCGCTCCCAGCGGAACACCTGATAAAAAAGGTAAAGCACCAAAAGAAGCTCCAAAAGAGTCTGCACCGGTTGCAGAAGTTAGAGTTCCTAATCGACTTTTAGGTATTTACAGAAAACAGATCGTTCCTGATTTGATTAAAAAATTAAATTATAAGAACGTGATGCAAGCTCCTAAGCTTAAAAAAATTGTTGTAAACATGGGCGTTGGCGCCGCTGCTTCTGATGCAAAAGTTATGGAAGAAGCTATCCGCGATTTGGAAACGATCGCCGGACAGAAAGCCAGCGTACGTAAGGCTAAAAAAGATATTTCAAACTTCAAACTTCGTAAGGGAGTTAACATCGGCGTTATGGTTACTTTACGAAAAGAAAGAATGTACGAATTTCTAGACCGCTTTATCAATGTAGCGCTTCCCCGCGTTAGAGATTTTAAGGGACTATCGGACAAATCATTCGACGGCAGAGGAAATTATTCGATTGGCGTTAAAGAACAAATTATCTTCCCGGAAATTAATGCTGATAGAGTGCTTAAAGTTTTAGGAATGGACATTACTTTGGTTACTACTGCAAATACGGATGCTGAAGCTTTTGAACTTTTACAAGCTTTTGGTTTCCCTTTCAGAAAAAAAGAAATTAAATAAGGTTAAAGGATTTTTCATGGCAAGAAAGTGTTTAATTGCAAGAGAAGAGAAAAGAAGAGTGTTGGTTGAAAAATACAAACAAATTCGTAAAGACCTAAAAGAAAAAGGTGAATGGGACGGGCTCCAGGCTCTCCCTAGAAACTCTGCAAAAGTCCGCTTGCATAATAGATGTATGATAACAGGAAGATCCAGAGGATATCACAGAAAATTCGGAATCTCTCGTTTAGTGCTGCGTGAAAAAGCTTTACGTGGTGAAATTCCGGGTTTAAGAAAGGCAAGCTGGTAGGAGATTTTATGGCAGTAACAGACCCAATTGCAGATTTATTAACAAGAATCAGAAACGCAGTTAAAGCACAAAAAAGAAGAGTTGATATCCCTTTTTCTAATCAAAAAAAGGGTATCGTAGAAATCTTAAAAGCGCAAAATTTTATTGTCGATTATCAAATTATTGAAGACGACAAACAAAACGTGCTAAGAGTTTTTCTCCGCTATACAAACGGAGTTTCCGCACTTAGCGGTTTACAAAGAATTAGCAGACCGGGATTGAGAATCTATTCTCAAAAAGAAAATCTCCCGCGTGTGCTAAACGGTTATGGTATTTCAATTATCTCCACTTCAAAAGGGTTGCTTACCGATAAACAAGCAAAACGCGAAGCAGTTGGTGGAGAAATTATTTGTAAAATTTGGTAATTTTTAACGGAGTTTTGTAGTGTCACGAATTGGAAAAAAACCGGTAGTAATACCTTCAAATATAACCGTAAAGTTAGACGGTCACTCTCTTTCGGTTAAAGGTCCGAAAGGGGAATTAAATGATACTTTTCATCCGAATATTTCTCTTGAAATTAAAGACAATGAAATTATTGCAGCCCGATCGAACGATCAAAAAGAAAATCGTGCATTACACGGACTTACTCGTTCGTTAATTCAAAATATGATTATCGGTGTCAGCGAAGGTTACTCAAAAACTTTAGATATCGTTGGAGTCGGTTACCGTGTTGAATTGAAGGAAAGTAATCTGCTTATAAATATTGGTTATTCTCACCCAGTTTATTTTATGCCGCCGGCTGGAATTACGTTACAAGCTCCTATACCAACACAAATTGTAATTTCGGGAATCGACAAACAGTTAGTTGGCGCAGTCGCTTCAAAAATTAGATCAATACGCAAACCTGAACCTTACAAAGGCAAAGGAATAAAATATTCAACTGAAGTTATTAGAAAAAAAGCCGGAAAGACCGCTGGTAAATAAGATTAGGAGTTTTGAAAAAAGATGTTAGTAAAAAAAGGAAATAGAGAACGTTCAAAAACTAAAATTAGAAAAAAGATTTCCGGAACTGCGGAGAGACCAAGACTAACTGTTTATAGAAGTCTCGGTAAAATTTATGCTCAAATGATTGATGATGTTAACGGAAATACTCTTGTTGCCGCTTCAGATTTAACTAAAGAATTAGCTGAACCGTTGAAACAAGCAAAAGGTAAAATTGCAAAAAGCAAAGTGATCGGAATCTTTATTGCAAAATCAGCTTTAGAAAAAAATATTAAAGCTGCTGTGTTTGATAGAAATGGTTATAGATACCATGGAAGAGTTCAAGCATTAGCAGAAAGCGCCAGAGAAGGCGGATTAAAATTATAAAAAATGATTGCCGGGTCGTCTAATGGTAGGACAACGCCCTTTGGAGGCGTCTGCGGAGGTTCGAATCCTCCCTCGGCAGCATAAAAATTTCATTTGTAAGGTAGTTAAACGGAGTATTAATTGAAAAAAAATGTAAAAGCGAACGAGCAGCCGGTTGACGGATTAAAAGAAAAAGTTGTGCACATTAACCGTGTAGCAAAAGTGGTAAAAGGTGGTCGCCGATTCAGTTTTAATGCTATTGTTGTTGTTGGCAATGGTGAAGGTACCGTAGGCGTTGGTCTCGGTAAGGCAAACGAAGTTACAGATGCTATTTCAAAAGGTGTTGATGATGCTAAGAAAAATTTAGTATCCGTTACGCTTCATAAAAATACTATCCCGCATGAAATTATCGGCAAATTTGGAGCCGGAAAAGTTTTATTGAAACCCGCTTCTGCCGGTACCGGACTAATTGCTGGTGGTGGAGTTAGAGCAGTATTGGAAGCTGCCGGAGTTCAAGACATTCTTACAAAATCTTTAGGATCAAGCAATCCGCACAATCAAGTAAAAGCTACGTTAAATGCTTTGCAATCTTTGATCAGCGCGAAGGCTATGGCTGCCAAAAGAGTAATGTCAGTTAATCAATTGTTTAATGCATAAAGAGATGATGATGGCAAAGAAATTAAAAATAACTCAGACACGAAGTATTATTGATAGACCGGTAAGGCAGAAAGCTACAATCAAAGCTTTGGGTCTTGGCAGACCAAATTATCAAGTAATTCATAACGACACTCCTCAGATCAGAGGGATGGTAAAAAAAATTCCACATTTAGTTTCTGTTGAAGAAATTACTGAATAGTTAAAGAAAAAGGTTAGTTTATGGATGTTTTAAGTAATCTAAAATATGCTAAAGGTTCAAAAAAACCTCGTAAGAGAATCGGCAGAGGTGAAGGCTCCGGTCACGGCGGCACTTCTACAAAAGGTATGAATGGTCAACATTCACGCTCAGGCGCTAAATTCAGAGCTTGGTTTGAAGGCGGTCAAATGCCCCTGCAGAGAAGAATCCCTAAATTTGGTTTTACAAATACTTTTAAAAAGGAGTTCCAAATTATTAATGTTTCCGATCTTCAAAAGTTAGCGGACAAATCATCTCTTTCCAAAGTAGTTACACTTGGAGATTTACATAAATTAGGACTGCTTTCGTCCAAAACTCTTCCTTTAAAAATTTTAGGAAATGGTGAACTTAAAGCGAAACTTTCTCTCGAAGCAAATGCCGTCAGTAAATCAGCTCAAGCAAAGATTGAAGCTGTCGGCGGTACAATTAAAATAGTTTAATGCGGTTATAAATGTCGAAAATTACAGATACCTTTCGCAATATTTTTAAGATAACTGAGCTCCGTCAGAGAATTATTTACACCTTAGGAGCTCTCTTAATTGTTCGTTTTGGCGCTCACGTAACAGTTCCCGGAGTAGATGCAACGCTTTTAACTCAAGCTATGAAGAATCAAACCACGGATAATTTGTTTGGTCTTTATGATTTGTTTGTTGGAGGCGCTTTCCACAACGCTGCTATTTTTGCGTTAGGAATTATGCCCTACATTTCAGCATCAATTATTCTGCAATTAATGGGAGCAGTTGTTCCTTACTTCCAAAAGCTTCAGCAAGAAGGTGAAGAAGGAAGAAAGAAAATAACCCAGCTAACGCGTTACGGTACGGTTTTAATTTCTGCAATGCAAGCCTGGGGAATCACAATCAGATTAAAAAACATAGATGTTCAAGGTGTTTCAATTATTCCGGTTCAAGTACAGGGTATCTTCTGGGTTTTATCAACAATATTAATTTTAACCGCCGGTACGGTTTTTATGATGTGGCTTGGTGAACAGATCACTGAAAGAGGGCTCGGAAATGGAATCTCATTAATCATCTTCATTGGTATTATCGACCGTTTCCCTTATGCAATGCTTGATGAATATCAGATGTTAACGCAAGGCACGAGAAACTTAGTTGTTGAAATTGTTATAGTCGCCTTTATGGTTATGGTAATTGCCGGAGTAATTCTGGTAACACAAGGAACTCGAAGAATTCCGGTTCAATATGCAAAGAGAGTTGTTGGTAGAAAAGTTTACGGCGGAGTAACGCAATATATTCCGTTGCGCGTAAATACTGCCGGAGTAATGCCGATTATTTTTGCTCAGTCGATTATGTTTATTCCTAATACGATACTGCAATTTTTTCCTAACAATGATTTTTTACAAAGTGTTTCAAGTTACTTTAATTATACGTCTCCTGTTTATGCATTTTTATATGCGTTGGTTATCATTTTCTTTACTTATTTTTATACTGCAATCGCTTTCAATCCGAAAGACGTTGCTGATAATATGAAAAAGCAAGGCGGATTTATTCCCGGTATTCGTCCCGGGAAACATACTTCCGATTTTATTGATAATATTTTGACCAAAATTACTTTGCCCGGCTCCTTCTTTCTTGCAATTGTTGCAATATTGCCGACATTTGTTGGTAACTTTGGAGTATCAGGCAGATTTGCTCAGTTCTTTGGCGGTACAAGTTTATTGATTATAGTTGGTGTTGCGTTAGATACTTTGCAACAGATTGAATCTCACTTGTTGATGAGACATTACGACGGATTTATGAAATCCGGCAAAATTAAAGGCAGAAGAGCCTAAACGATCTTGATAATAATTAAGACAAAAAAAGAAATTGATTTTATTAGAGATAGTTGTGTAATTGTAGCTGAAACCCTGCAATTGGTAAAAAAAAATGTTCGCACGGGTGTTACAACTAAAGAATTAGATCTAATAGCTGAAGATTTTATTTTAAGTAAAAATGCAAAGCCGGCATTTAAAGGATATTCGCAAGGCGATGGAAATCCTTTCCCGGCAACCATTTGTTCTTCGAGAAATTGTGAAGTTGTGCACGGAATTCCAGCGAAAACCGTATTAAATGATGGCGACATTATTTCAATTGATGTTGGCGTAAACAAAAACGGTTTTTTTGGTGATGCTGCATTAACCGTTGCGGTCGGGAATATTTCTCCTGATGTTCAAAAACTGATGGATGTTACCGAAAGATCACTTTATTTAGGAATCGACGAGGCGATTGAAAACAGACGTCTGTACAATATTTCAAACGCAATTCAATCCTTTGTTGAGGAGAACGGTTTTTCGATTGTTAGAGAATTAACAGGACACGGAGTTGGAAAACGTTTGCACGAGGATCCTTCTATTCCTAATTTTGGCAAGCGAGATTCAGGTCCCAAACTGAAAAGCGGAATGACTCTGGCAATTGAACCGATGGTGAATATGGGAAAGAAAGAAGTTGTTGTAGGTTATGACGGCTGGACGGTACTGACAAAAGATGGATTGCCATCAGCTCATTTTGAGCATACAATTTTAATAACTAACGGGAAACCGGAAATTTTAACAGTTTGTTGATATGGCGAAGCAAGGTCCTATAAAAGTTGATGGAGTGATTTCAGAAACGTTGCCTAACGCTCACTTTAAAGTGCAGTTGGATAACGGACACGAAATTCTTGCTCACATTTCTGGCAAAATGAGAATGCATTTTATAAAAATACTCGTTGGAGATAAAGTGTCTGTTGAGCTTTCGCCTTATGATCTTACAAAAGGCAGAATTACCTACAGATATAAATAAGCGGAGAAAATATGAAAGTTCGATCATCTGTAAAGAAAATTTGTGATAACTGCAAAGTTATCAAACGAAAAGGTGTTGTGCGTGTAATCTGTAAAAATCCAAAACATAAGCAGCGCCAAGGTTAATTTAAAATAAAGGAGATACATAGTTGGCTCGTATAGCTGGAGTTGATTTACCCAAAAACAAAAAAGTTTATTTTGGTCTTCAATATATTTTTGGTATTGGTGAGCAAGTAGCAAAAGAAGTTTTAGAAAAAGCAAAAGTCGATGGCGACAAAAAAGTTTCTGCATTATCCGAAGATGAAGTTGCTGTCATCCGCGGCATACTACAAACTGATTATAAAGTTGAAGGAGCGCTTCGTTCTGAAGTTCAGCAAAATATTAAACGTTTGATGGACATTGGCAGCTACCGCGGTCTTCGCCACAGAAGAAGCTTGCCTGCCAGAGGTCAAAGAACCAGAACTAATTCAAGAACTCGTAAAGGCAAACGAAAAACTGTTGCCGGCAAAAAGAAAACTCCAACTAAGAAATAATTAAATAGATTAAAGGCGAGGCTAAATCTTGGCTAAAAGTGTAAAAAAAACAAAAAAGAAAAATTTAGTAGATTCTAACGGAACGGCTCATATTAAAGCTACGTTTAATAACGTGCAAGTTACGTTAGCAGATATTTATGGTAATACTATCTCCTGGTCTTCTGCCGGCAGAAACGGATTCAAAGGTTCAAGAAAGAATACTCCGTATGCCGCTCAAGTTACAGCGGATGCGGCTGCAAAAGAAGCGTATGCATTAGGTTTGCGCAGGGTAGAAGTGTTTGTGAAAGGTCCCGGATCCGGTAGAGAATCTGCTATCCGTGCATTAAGTACTGCTGGAATTGAAATCACGCAAATTAAAGACGTGACTCCTATTCCGCATAACGGTTGCAGACCTCCTAAGAAAAGAAGAGTTTAATTTTATTATTGGAGAAGTAAAGTAAATGGCAAGATATACAGGTCCTGTTTGTAAATTATGTAGACGCGAAAAGCAGAAGTTATTCTTAAAGGGACAAAAATGTTTTACGGATAAATGTCCGATCGAAAAGAAAAACTATCCGCCGGGACAACACGGGTTGAACCGTCGTGCGAAAATTTCCGAATATGGAATTCAGTTACGTGAAAAACAGAAGATTAAAAGACAATACGGAGTTTTAGAAACTCAATTTAGAAATTACTTTGAATCAGCTAACAACCAGAAGGGTATTACCGGAGATAATCTTGTAAAGATGCTTGAAAGCAGATTTGATAACGTTGTTTACCGCCTTGGATTAGCGTCTTCAAGAAAATCTGCAAGACAATTGATTCGCCATAGACATGTTATGATTAACGACAGATTGGTTGATATTCCTTCTTATATTCTCAAAGCCGGTGACGTTATTAAAGTTCGTGAGAAAAGTAAAAAACTTGATCTTATTCACAACTCGTTAAAAAGAGTAAAAGATAACGTTTATTCTTGGTTGTCAATTGATAAAGCTACGTTAAGCGGTACATTTTTACAAGTTCCTGAAAGAGCTGATGTCCCTCTAAATGCAAATGAACAACTTGTTGTAGAGCTTTATTCTAAATAATTTTTTTAAGTATGACAGAGGATAGAAATGACTTTAGTAAATTTTAAAATGCCTGAAATGGTTGTCTTAGATGACGCCACATTCACTAATGATTATGGTAAATTTTCATTGCAACCGCTCGAAAGAGGTTACGGTGTAACATTGGGTAACTCTTTAAGAAGAGTTCTCCTTTCATCGCTGCCCGGCGCTGCAATTGTTGCTGTAAAATTTTCAAATGTGTTACATGAATTCAGCACGATTCAAGGTGTTGTTGAAGACACCGCTGAAATTATTCTTAACTTGAAACAAGTGAGAATGAAACTGCTCAATAAAAAGCCGATCAAAATTGATTTATCTTTCAACGGTGAAGGTGAGTTTAAGGCATCGGATATTCAAAAAGAAAGTGCGGAAGTTGAAATCCTTAATCCGGATTTACACATTGCTACGTTAAATAAATCAGCCAAATTTGATTTAGAGATTCGTATTGGAAGAGGACGGGGATTCATTCCGGCTAACGAAAATAAATCGCCTGAGTACACGTTAGGTACCATTGCAATCGATTCAATTTATACGCCGATTAAAAACGTTAAATACGATGTTGAAAACGTTCGTATCGGCGACAAGAATGATTTCGAAAAACTTACACTTGAAATCTGGACAGACGGTTCCATCGCTCCCGATGATGCGTTAACTCAATCAGCCAAAATCTTGAAAGATCATATTCAACTTTTCATCAATCTTGATTTAGAACCTGAAGAAAAACAAGCTGAAATTCAAAGAGATTCTGAAAAAGAAAGAGTTAAAAAAATCTTATTAACCAACGTTGATGACCTTGAGTTAAGCGTTCGCGCTCATAATTGTTTGAAAGCTGCAAATATCAAAAATATTGCCGAGCTTGTAAAACGTGATGAAGCTGAAATGCTCAAATTCAGAAATTTCGGACGCAAATCTCTTTCCGAATTAACCGAAATCGTTGAAACTTTAGGTTTGGAATTCGGGATGGATATTGACAGTTACATTAAAGACGAAAACGAAAACAACTAATTCTCTGAAAAAGGTTTTGCTATGAGACACAGTGTTAAAGGTAGAAAATTAAAAAGAACGGCAAGTCACAAATCTGCGCTGTTACGTAATTTAGCTACTTCATTATTAAAATACAAAAGAATCAGAACTACCGTCGCTAAAGCTAAAGAACTTCGCTCTTTTGTAGAGCCGTTGTTATCCAAAGCCATTATTGGTGATCTTCACAATCAAAAAATGGTGATGGATTCGATTAAAGACAAAGAAGTTGTTAAAGAACTTTTTAGCGATATTGTTTCTACCATCGGTGAAAGAAAAGGCGGTTATACCCGCATTGTTAAACTTGGGCGGCGCTTAGGCGACGGCGCTGAGATTGCAATTATTGAATTGGTTGATTACAACGAAGTTGCTAACCAAAAAGCAGTTGAAAACAAAGAAAAGAAAGAAGCCAAAGGCGAAGCTAAAAAAGTTAAAGCAGCCGAAGAAGGCGCTGTTGAAGACGCTAAAGTAATTGAAGAAACAGAAAAAACGAAAAAATAATTACAATATAGTTTGGAGAAAAAAGAGTAGTCGGATTTCCGGTTACTCTTTTTTTGTTTATGCACAAAGAATTACTCTTTAAAAAATCAGTTTATGCAGTCTCTGAATTGCCTACGGATTTACTTCCCGAAGTTGTTCTTTGTGGTCGGTCAAATGTAGGGAAATCTTCTTTTATCAATTCTTTCTTCGGTAAAAAGAATTTGGCGAAAGTAAGTTCTGATCCGGGGAAAACCCGCTCGCTGAACTTTTACGAAATTGATAAAACTTTTTATGTCGTGGATCTGCCGGGATTTGGCTATGCAAAGATAGGTCTGGAAGAAAGAAAACGATGGGGAAAACTCATCGAAGATTATTTCAAAACTTCAAAAGTTATTACGCTGATTTTTCATTTTATCGATAGCCGCCACGAACCGATGCAAAGCGATATCGATTTGTACAAAATGATTTCTTTTTATGGTTTTCCGTACTTTATTATTTTAAGTAAAGTTGATAAACTAAATCAATCACAGCTTGCCTCGGCAAAAAAAAATGTGTCAAAATACTTTCCCGGTTTTAATTTTGGCGCAAATCTTTTCTTCTACTCCATAATGTCGAGCAGATGGAAAAGAGACATTGAAAAGCAGCTCTACGGACATTTGGAACAAGCAAAACTAAAATCAAAAGTTGCTAATAAACCGGGCTAAGGTTATATTTAGCTAAAAATTAATTAAACATTTTGCATGGCCATGGATAGAAGACAAAAGAAAAGATTTTTATTTTTTTTAATTTTTCCCGTTTTACTTTCTGTCTCGTTTTTTGTGCAAGATGTTGCAATAAGAATTATTGCGTTACTTCTCTCCTTTATCTATGTGGGTTCAATCCTTTTCCTGCGGGATAATTTTCGCAAACCGCCCATCTTTGATCTTCAAACAGGTGAAAGCGAAACTGAAATTCAAGAGAAACCACACACACCGCCTTCACTTGATGAAGAAAGTTCGTTTGAGATTATCGCGAAACATCCAAGTTCTCAGATTATCACCGAAGCCAATTATTTCAAGGTTAAAGCGCCGCTCTCATTAGAAAAACCTCCTGATCTTAAAGAACGTTTTTCCGAAATTGTTAATGAAGAACTCCCAAAGGAAATTGGTTACGATGGACAGTTCTCGTTTATTTTAGAAAAAATTCTTGCAGTTATAAAAGAAGCTTATGTATCAAACACAGCAATATTTTTTTGGTACAATAAAAAAAGAGAAAAACTTTCGGTTGAAAGATTTGTTTCAAACTCTTCGGAAATTTCTAAAAATAAATTGGCAATTGAAGACGACATCTTAAGTAAAATTGTTACAACCGGCGAGCCGGAACTCATGTCTGATATCTCCAAAACGGCGGAAGCTGATGTCATCCGTTATTACACTTCGCCGCAAGGAATAAAAAGTTTTGTCGGCGTTCCTATTTATTATGAGAAAGAATTAATAGGGGTGCTTGCAATCGATTCAAAAACAAACGACATCTTTGGAATCGAAACTATTTTTTCACTTGGTCGTTTCGTTCGCTTGATAACTATTCTGATAAATATTTTTGAGCAAAAATATTCCGAATTTGTTTCTCAAAGAAGGCTGCACGGGTTGTTAAGTTTAATCACTCCATCTTCATCTTTTGAACAAGAAAAAGATGTAATGCAGGCGCTTGAAAAATCGATTGAGTTTTTGCTAACATGGGATGCGTTTGTTTTCGTCTATTACAATCCGATGGCGAAAAGTTTTAAAACGATGCGCGTGAAAAATAAAACATCACTTAAATATATTGGCGAGAATCTTGAAATTGAATTGAACGGTACACTTGCCGGTAAAAGTATTTTAACCGGTTTACCCGTAAAGATTGACGACACTTCGGCAAATGATTATAAACGATTTTCTAAGAATGAAGACGTTACTTTTGACGGATCGTTTGTAGTTATTCCGTTGGTGTTTCAGAATCAAAATTACGGAGCGCTCTGTTTTGAAAGTCTGAGAAAGAATGCATACTCAAAATCGGATATAGATTTTCTGTTAAGTTCAGTAGGAATTCTTTCCTTCATTATTTATTCTTTTGCAACACAGAGCGTACTGAAAAGTTATCTCGCAATTGATATTGAAACAAAAGCATTGAATGCTAAAACTTTTAACGAACGCGTATCGGAAGAGTTGATTAAAGCGAAAGAGTTTAATATTGATTGTTCCATCGCGCTTATCCGTATTGATGAATTCCTTGAACAAGAATCTCTTTTTGACGGCAATCCTTTCGGTAAAATTGTCTCTTCAATTTCCGAAATGATTCTTGCGGATGCTAATCCGTATCGCCTTTTCGGACGGCTTGATGATAAATTATTCGCGGTATTTTTTCTTAACTACTCCTCAAAAGATGTTTACATCTGGGCGGAGAAGTTACGCGTTAAAATTGCACGGCAGCCGATTTCTGTAGTTGCGCGGCAGACTACTTTTACAATTTCTGCTGGAGTAGCTTCAGCAAAAGCAAAGACCGATACCGAAGAAGTACTTTACAACGCTAACCTTGCTTTGGAAAAAGCGATTGAGAGCGGCGGAAACAAAGTTAGAAATATTAATTGAGGAAGCTATCAATAATTTTATTTTCATAGTGTTGGATGGGGTGGGAATCGGTGAATTACCCGACGCACATCTTTACGGCGATCAGGGAAGCAATACGTTAGTAAATATGGCTAAAGTTGTTGGCGGATTAGATCTGCCAAATCTTCGCGCATTCGGTTTAGGAAATATTGCTTCTATCGAAGGAGTTGACCCGGTAACATTTCCTACAGCTTCTTACGGAAAATTTAAAGAAATTTCTAAAGGAAAAGACTCAATTACCGGGCATTGGGAACTTTCCGGAATTTCAATTGATTACGATTTCTCTTACTTTCCGAACGGTTTTCCGAAAGACATGCTGGAAAGATTTTTGAAATACACAGAATGTAAAGGTTATCTCGGTAATAAACCGGCTTCGGGTACAGAGATAATTAAAGAGCTTGGTGAAGAACATGTAAGAACCGGTTTCCCGATAATTTATACTTCGGCAGATTCGGTCTTTCAAATTGCGGCGCATGAGGAAGTGATTCCTTTGAAACGGCTTTACGAAATTTGCAAGATAACGAGAGAAAAAGTTATTTCATCTCCGTATCTCGTGGGAAGAGTTATCGCCCGCCCTTTTCTTGGTACGAAAGGTAATTTTAACAGAACTACCAATCGACATGATTATGCAATTGATCCCACCGACAAAACTGCTCTGGATGTTCTTTACGAAAAAAAAATTTCTACCGTTGGTGTTGGTAAGATTAATGATCTTTTTAATAGAAGAGGAATTCAAATTCAAGACCCGACTAAATCAAACAAAGAGGGTTGTAACAAAACACTTGACTACACGTCAAAAGTTTCAAACAGCTTCATCTTCACAAATCTTGTTGATTTTGACGTTTACTTCGGACACAGAAACGATCCGGTTGGTTTTGCAAAAGCGTTGAGAGAGTTTGATAATTTTCTTCCGTCGTTAATACAAAAAATGGATGACACAGATGTTTTACTCATTTCAGCCGATCACGGAAATGATCCGACAACACCAAGCACAGATCATTCACGCGAGTATGTTCCGCTCCTTTTCTACAAGAAAAATAAATTCGGTAAGAATTTGGGAACCCGCGAGACTTTTTCCGATGCGGGGAAAACCGTGGCTGAATTTTTCAAAGTGAAAAATTCGCTTAAAGGGAAAAGCTTTTTAAATGAATAGAACATCTTTTGTGTAGAAGATTTGAAAAAAATCGTAGCACAGACTTCAGTCTGTGTTTTGAGAATGTTGAAAAAATTAACCCAAAACCATAAGAGCTATCAAAATGATATTAGGAAAAGTAATCGGAACCGTTTGGTCAACAAAAAAAGATGAAAATCTTGTTGGCTCAAAACTATTGATCGTTAGACAACTGAGTTTGGATTTCAAAGAAAAAGAGAATTTTGTTGTTGCTGTTGATAGCGTCGGCGCCGGTGAAGGAGAAATTGTACTTGTTGCCACCGGAAGTTCGGCACGTCAGACGAATAACACAAAAAACCGCCCGGTTGATGCCGTTGTTATGGCAATTGTGGACAAATTGGACATCCCGGTACACTAATCAGTTTTCAAGCAAAAAAGGGGAATTAATTCAGTTGATAATGGCAGTGGAAAACCTTAAATTTGCAAGTCTTTTTTTAAGTCCTTTTAACCGACAGGATGTTGGATGTATTTTGGAAAAGTGATAGGAAATGTTTGGGCTACTAAAAAGTATGAAGCTCTTTTCAGCTTAAAAATGATGATTGTCCAGCCTATTTCTGCGGAACTGGAAAATTTAAGCGAACCGATAATTGCGGTCGATACAGTTGGCGCAGGTCCCGGAGAAATTGTTGTTTATATTACTGCAAGCGAAGCGGTCATTCCGCTGCTGGTTGATTTTGCTCCGGTTGACGCTTCGATTGTTGGAATTGTTGACACTATAAATTTAGCACATTAATTACGAGGAACACACGTGAGAATAACTAAGCAATATACCAATCGTGAGAGCCAGTCTCTCGATAAATATTTGCAGGAAATTGGTAAGGTTAGTCTTCTTAATCCGGAGCAAGAAATTGAATTAGCTATCCGTATTAAAAAAGGAGAGCAGTTAGCCTTAGAGCAGCTTACAAAAGCAAATCTTCGTTTTGTGGTTAGCGTTGCAAAACAATATCAAAATCAAGGCTTGTCTCTTGGGGATTTAATCAACGAAGGCAATCTCGGCTTGATAAAAGCCGCTAAACGATTTGACGAAACAAGAGGTTTTAAATTTATTTCTTATGCTGTTTGGTGGATCCGTCAGTCCATATTGCAGGCATTAGCAGAACAATCCAGAATTGTGCGTTTGCCATTAAACCGTGTTGGCGCTTTAAATAAGATCGGGAAAGCCTATAGCAATCTTGAACAAGAATACGAGCGCGAACCAAGTGCTGCCGAATTAGCTACCGAACTTGAAATGGATGTGAATGAAGTTGCCGATACTCTAAAAATTTCCGGCAGACACGTTTCGATGGATGCGCCTTTTGCCCAGGGTGAAGATAATAGACTGCTTGATGTTTTACAGAACGATCAACATCCGCAGCCGGATCAAACATTAATGACGGAATCATTAAAAACTGAAATAGATAGAGCCCTTTCAACCTTAACCGAACGTGAAGCGGAAGTTATTAAACTTTATTTCGGATTGAATAAAGAACATTCGTTAACCTTAGAAGAAATTGGAGAAAGATTTAATTTAACCCGCGAGCGTGTTCGCCAGATAAAAGAAAAAGCGATCAGAAGATTGCGCCACGCCTCCCGTAGTAAAAATCTTAAAGCTTATCTCGGATAGTTTTGTGAAGAACAAAATTATTGTTTTTATATTAACAGCCGGAATTTTATTGATGACCGGCTGTTCTTCTATAAGCCAGTCCACACGCTACTCAAAAACTAATAAATCAGAAAAGGGATCAGAAGTAAATCTCCGTTACTATAATGAACAAGATTCGATCAAGAATTCTTCTGCAGATGATTCCTCATTCGTAAATGATGGTGAAGATGAATTGGAAGATTACGACGCCGACTCTTCTCGAATTAATTCCAAAGAAATACTAAAAAAGTTTACGCTAAGTGAAAAAGCAATAGATAACGATTTCGGTACATCAAAAGAAAAGATGTTGATGGAAATTATTCGCTGGTTGAATACTCCCTACAAATATGGGGGCAATACAAAACGGGGAATTGATTGCTCCGCTTTCACACAAACAGTTTTTAAAAGCTCTTTAAATTTTGATCTTCTCCGTTCCGCCCGTGAACAATTTACACAGGGTGATGACATTGGAGATTCAGAGTCGCTTAAGTTCGGTGATCTTGTATTTTTTAATACCCGCCGCAGAGTAAGACCGGGACACGTCGGCATTTATCTCGGCGATAATATCTTTGCTCACTCAAGTTCAAAACTCGGGGTGATTGTCTCTTCACTTGAGGAAGAGTATTATAATCAACGTTTTATGGGGGGAAGAAGAATTGA
>JAVHOS010000221.1:0-1118 GCA_036170205.1 Ignavibacteriaceae bacterium
GGAATAAACCTCATCGATGGAAACGGAATTAAAAAATTTAATCGTTCGGATGGGCTGCCCAATTCCGCCGTAGAACAAATTTTTCAAGATTCAAAAGGAAAAATCCTGGCGGCAACACATCAAGGTGTTTTTACTTTTAACGGCAAATCATTTGAGATTGATCGTGTAATGCTTCCTTTGAAAGGGAAAGCAATTAACCATATCGCAGAAGATGGCGAAGGGAATTTATGGTTTTCGACTTCTACCTTCGGAATTTACATTTACAACGGTAAAACTTTCGTTCATCTTAGCACAGACAACCTTTTAAACTCCAATGATATTTCTCAGGTGCTTCCAACTAAGTTTGGCGTGTGGATTTGCAGCTTAACCGATGGTCTTTCACTTCTAAAACAAAACAAAATAAAAGTTCTTTCGGAAAAACAAGGATTACCGTATAAAAAAGCCCGAACTGTTTTTCAGGCACCGGATGATATTTTGTGGATCGGGACAGGCAATGGAATTGCAAAGTATGATGAACAAAAAAACAATCTTACACCAATCAAAACAAACTTTTCCGACTTATCCGTTCATGCCTGGGCAGCGAATGCAAATGGTGAAATATTTTTTGGAACACATTTGCATGGTTTATTAAAAATTATTGATGATAAAATAGTTGGTTTTGCCGATCGTAAATTGTTGAAAGTAAATTTTATCCGTTCTTTAAAATTTGACGATGACGGAACACTTTGGATAGGAACAAACGGCGCAGGCGTTGTATTATTGAAGAACGGGAAAACAAAATTTGTTGATAAATCCTCCGGGCTTGCAAGTGATTTTATTGCTTGCATCTGCAAAGACCACAAAAATAATTTTTGGATCGGAACATCCGGCGGAGGTATTTCTGTTCTAAATAGCGGCGGGTCAATCATAAAAACAATTTCCGATAAAGACGGGCTTGCGAATAATATAATTAATTCAATTATCGAAGATGAAGAAGGCGTCATCTGGGTCGGAACAAGCGTTTCAGGAATAAGCAGAATAAAAGATAATATCATTTATAATTTTAATGAACGAAACGGACTTTATTCCAACACTATTAAAAAACTTTTGTACGATGGGAAAGGACGCTTTTGGGCTAC
>JAVHOS010000221.1:1218-2349 GCA_036170205.1 Ignavibacteriaceae bacterium
TCGGATGTATCACTATTTATCTTCGTTTTTATTTTAAAAGAAAATATAAACTGAAAGTGAAAAAGATTGAAGCTGAAGCTGCATTAGAAAGAGAGCGGATACGAATTTCCAAAGATATGCACGATGAACTTGGCGCAAGTTTAACAAAAATTTCATTGATGAGCGACCTGGCAAAAAGAAATTTAACCGGCAATATTCAATTAGAGAATGATCTGAATAAAATTTCCGAAGCAAGCAGAAATGTGGCTTCAACAATGGATGAAATTGTTTGGGCGGTAAATCCTAAAAATGATACGCTTGAAAAAACCATTTATTATGTCGTTCAATATATTGAAGAATATTTGTCAACAACCGAAATTGAATTTGTCATCAATATTCCCGACACGATTCCCGTGCATTTTATCCATGCGGAACTAAGGCACAATTTGTTCCTTGTAATAAAAGAAGCAGTAAACAACATTGTTAAACATTCCGGCGCCGATACAGTGCAACTGAAAATCGTTATTGAGAATTCTGTTTTTAATCTTCAACTTGAAGATAATGGGAGCGGGATTGACTTTGCGCATGTGGATCAATTCAGCAACGGGTTGAAGAATATGAGAAAAAGGATTGAGGATTTTAAAGGAAGATTTGAAATTGTGAATACTCAACCTACCGGGATAATATTAAATATTAAGCTTCCGTTGAAATAAATTCACACGTTTGTGTGAGAGTAATTTATTTTTAGAAAACTAAATTTGAATCGATATTAATCTTTTTGGAACCCATGAGCAAAATTACTGTTGCAATAGTAGAAGATAATCTTGAGATCTCTCAAAGTTTGGAGTTATTGCTAAACTCAACTGAAGAATTTATCTGCATCGGCGCCTGTCACAATACACAGACAGCGCTTAACACTCTGCCGGGTTTAAACCCAAATGTTATTTTGATGGATATAAATTTACCCGATGAGTCCGGGATAGTATGTGTAAAAAAATTGAAACCACTTCTTCAACATTCGCAAATTGTTATGCTTACGATGTATGAAGATAGTGAAAAAGTTTTTGAAGCGTTGGCAAGCGGGGCAATAGGATACTTAGTAAAGCGGACTCCAAAAGAAAAACTCCTTGCGGCAATTAAAGAAGCGCATGC
>JAVHOS010000222.1:0-2348 GCA_036170205.1 Ignavibacteriaceae bacterium
GATTGCCAGTAAGCGGCAGTCTGCATGAATTGCGGCATCTGCAAACGTTCTACCGGGGGATTTAGCGAACGAATAGCTTGCAGCCAGGCGTTGTACATTGAGCTTTGCCAGAAATCAGATGAGTATTCATCTACTAAATAACGAAGAGAAGCGAGATTGGTTCCATAGTGATATTGTTCTAATTCTGATTTTAGAATTTGTCCCGCCGCGTCATTTCCCAAAGCGAAAAGAACATCTAACGAGTTTGGAAGCATTCTTCTGATAAACGTGTTGTTGTATTTAATTCTATCGTAAGTAACTTGCGAGAAGACATATGAATCGATAATGAACCGCTGCCCGAGAAAAAGAAAAGCAGATGCGGGAACAATGGAATCAACTTCCGAAGCGGCGAGCACTTGCGATAAAATCCGCTGATACGCAAAATCATTTTTCTTTAATTCGTTTTGAAAATCTTTTACTTTATTGGTATCAAGCAAATCGCCTGGATCGTTTATTTGTACGGCATTTTTAAGGAAGGTGAGATTGTTAAACGTGACGTTGTCTGATTCGCCGACGAAAAATTTAATCACATCATCAATTTCCGTAAAAGCATTTTGAGCGCCTGATAAGTTTAGCATTTCAGAAAGCAGCAACGCATCAATTATTTGCCGCTGAATGTCAGCATCGGTTTGTCGCGGACAATTCAGAGGATCAACATTCGGTCTGATCAGATAAAATTCCGTTCTACCAAGCCACATCATCGATTGGAAATATTTGCCGAGCTCCGGTCTGTATTCATCAGTATAATGCCCGCGTACTTTAAATTGGCTGAAATCAATATCTTTACAGTTTTCAGAAAATAATTTGTAGCTGTTAAATTGATAGGAATTTATCAGATCAAGCAATTCTGTTTGTTTGGCGGTATTGGTTGGATAATAATAACTCGAAGTTCCTAATAATAATTTTTGAGCAACACCGAGATACAAATCAATATCTTCAAGCGATTTTGTCATTCCCGGATTTGCCGCGTAACGCGTTTGAAGAGCCGGGAGTTGTTGGTGAATTAAATCCAGAATTTCTTTTAGCTTGGGAATTATATATCCCAA
This sequence comes from Ignavibacteriaceae bacterium, assembly GCA_036170205.1. GTDB lineage: Bacteria > Bacteroidota > Ignavibacteria > Ignavibacteriales > Ignavibacteriaceae > UBA1563. The sequence continues at coordinate 1,086 of JAVHOS010000222.1, forward strand.
CTCAATATCTTTTAAAATATTATCGTAAGAAAGATGAAGTGAATGCAAGATTGCATCGGTAGAAATGAAGAGAGGCAGATCCTTACGAAAAACATCAATAAAAGATTCTCCAACGGAAAGGGATTTCAACCGATCGGAAACCATAAAACCATTTTTCACAATTAGTGATTTTTCGTAATCGGTTAGCTTATATTTAATGGCGATGCTGTCGAGGAATAAAGCATTTTGTGATTGCGCAGGAATTTGACCAAGAAAAGTTCCGGCATTGTGTAATTGTAAAACTTCTTCCGCAGTCATATTCTTATGTGTGGAAAGAAATTGTTTGTATGCTTCAATGGTGAAAGTGCTTGACTGCGGGAATAAAATACCAGACAAGTATATCATCAAAGCAAAAACAAAAAATGTAGATTGCTTTTTCATAGTTCCTCCTAAATGTTGAACTAATTAAAAATCCTTGATTTATTTAACGGCAACCCGAATTGTGTTTGTCATTAAATCATTGTTGGAAGCGCCGGAGTAAAAGAGAAAATATTTATTATTAATTTTTCTGTAAAAAGGATATGAAACCTCATACGTTTTAGCACCTTTTGTATTTGCCACAGTGAAAAAAGGTTTCGTATCGGTTTTATACCAGGCATATCCATCTTTAGAAGAAGCCATTCCAAAACCGGTGGAATTATTGTCCACATACATCATATCATATCTATCATTTTCAGCAACCACCGAGGGATAATAAATTCGAGAACCTTCCCAACTTTCGGTGCTGAGTAAAATAGGATTCGTTTCAAATCGTTTCCATGTTTTGCCATCGATTGAAGTTGCAAGAGATATCCCGCCCGTGGTTTTGTAAGGCGGCATCGTCATCGGGTTATGGTTAAAAGTATAATATAAAAAGTAAACGCCTTTAATTTTAATAATATCTCCCGCGCTAACTTGATATTCAGTTGCATTTGCTTTAAGTACCGGCTCCGGATATCGTTCCCAATTTACGCCGTCAGGTGATTCCGCTAACCCGACATGCCATTCACCGCTTGAATTTCTAAATCCTGTGTAATACATTTTATAAAGACCGTTTTCTTTAATAACAGCTTCGGGAACAACGCAATTGGCGTCCCACCGTGTGTAAGAACTGCTGTCGTTTCCCTGTAAATCAAAGAGATTTTCTTTTACAACTTGCCATGCAAAACCGTCATAGGATTCAGCGTAACCGGTGTTAGGTGCAAATCCATATTTAAAAGTTGCGAACCACATTTTAAACTTTCC
>JAVHOS010000223.1:0-6804 GCA_036170205.1 Ignavibacteriaceae bacterium
TGGGAGAGCGCTTGAATGGCATTCAAGAGGTCAGCGGTTCGATCCCGCTTAGCTCCACAAAAAAAATCCCGACAAATTCGGGATTTTTTGTTTTAAAAATTTCTAATAGATAAGCTCGTACTGATTTTCAATCTCTTTTAAAAAGTTTAGTGATAATGCGGTGAAATTTGTGAAAGGATTTTACCGGTTCAGCATACATCAGAATACACTTTTTGGCTACCAGGTTTAATCTAAGTTTATTTGCTCGGTCAATCGCTTCCGGCGATTCACATCCTTGTTGAAGCCAGACATTTTTAAGCCCGGCAGATGAAATCTCGTTAAGGATTGATGGGATATATTTTGATGAAGCAGAAACAAACACTCCATCAACCTTCTCTTTTATTGATGATAAATTTGGAGAACAGGGAATTCCTTCAATCTCTTTTTCGGTTGGATGAACAGCAAAAACTTTATATCCGAGCAAAGTTAATTCTTTGTAAGCATAATTTCCAAACTTACCTTTTGTTTTTGATACACCGATTAAAGCTAAATTTTTGCATTGAATAAAAACACTAACCGCTTGTTCCATCATGAAATTCCAAAATTGTTATTTAAAAATAAAAAAAGCTGTCCAAAGTGCGACAGCTTTTTTTGAGAAATAATTGCACAAGAGTTATTTAAGAAGAAGCATCTTCTTGTTGATCGATTGTCCGTTGAGATTAATATTATAAATATAATTGCCAGAACTTAAATCGCTTGCATTTAAAGAAACGGTGTAATTGCCGGCTTCTTGAAATTGGTTAACAACTTCTTTAACCTTTTGTCCAAGTGTATTGAAGATTGCCAAAGTAACAACACCCGATTGAGGAACGCTATAACTTATAGAAGTTGAAGGGTTAAAAGGATTCGGGAAATTTTGTGTTAAAGAAAATGAAGTTGGCAATGAACTTGCAGAAACGTTTACAATATTCGAATAGGTAAATGTTCCATCAAAATCAACTTGTTTTAATCTGTATGAATAGGAAGATTTTGCATTAGTGTTTTTATCGGTGAAAGAATATGAAGAAAGATTCGTTGTGGTTCCATTACCTTTTACAAATCCGATTTTAACAAAATCACTGTTAGCTGATTTCCTTTCAACATCAAAACCGTTGTTGTTTTTTTCGGTTGCTGTCTTCCAGATCAATTCAACATTTCCGTTAACAGAATTGGCTGAGAAAGAAGTGAGTTCTACAGGAAGTCCAGCATCTGCCCAAGAAGTTGCTATTCTAATTCCGTCAATAACTAATGTTGGTGCTGCCGAGGATGACCCCTGTCGAAGAGTAACCATTCCAATATCAGACACATCAGTTTTCAAAGCAGTAACGTACGGGCCAACTTCTGGCGTTCCCGGTTCTACATTTGGTAAGGTAGGATCAGCAAAAACAAAAACACTAATTGCGTCATTAGTGGTATCAGATGGGTTAAAAAGATATTTTACAACAACAAGATACGTTTGATTAAAATTCAAGACCGATGCCCCATAGGTATTGCCACCACTTGTTTCATTATTCTTGCTGATACCTAAGGAAAAACCAGCTCCAGAAGCTTTTGCATGAAGGCGAGCATAGTAATTGGTCTGCGAAGTAGAAGCTGAAAGAGCGATAAAATAGTCTCCTGTTAGGGCTGTTGTCCAATTCGCTAAAAACGAGAGATAAACGCTACCACTACTAATTGGATTAAAGATCCTGTAAACATCTTGTCCGTTATTAGCAAGAGCAACACCAGAACCACCGGAGGATGGATAACCTGTATAACTCAACCCGCCGCTAATAACTGAAATAGGGTTAACAACACTGGTGCCGCTAATAGTCCAATTATTAGAAGTAAGCGCAGCTCCATCTGTGTAATTAAAATTTTCTTCTAAAAGGACCTGTGCATTAACGGATACCCCTAACACTAGCAACATAAAAAGTACAAAAAAGTAATTTTTCATCATGGTATTCCTTTTTTCGTTTAATAAATTATGACCGTTGAGGTAAATATAAAAAAATTAAGTTAAAACAAATATTAAAAAATGGTTATTTGTATTTATTCCAAATTTGTTTTTGATCCGTAACAGTGATGGATCAAATGAAAAAAGACTTTTTACTCGAAACTTAAAAGAAGGGTAGAAGAGATATCTGATTTCAAAATTCAATTTCCTGGAGATTAATTTATTATTATCCCTTTGCACTAAGCTAAGTTGTTTTTTTATAGTTCATCACAGCCAACGTATTAAAAGTTATTGCAAAGAGAACAATTATTTCGAAGTGTCGAATAATATCTGTAAATCCACTGCCTTTTAATATTACCATTCGCATAACCTCAATAAAATAACTAACTGGATTAATGTAAGTGAGATAGCGCGCCCAATCCGGCATATTTTCAATTGGGGCGAATAATCCGCCCAACAGAATAAACGTCATCAAGAAAAAATATGCTATAAACATTGCTTGCTGTTGAGTATCTGCAAAAGTTGAGGTGAGCAGTCCGAAACCAAGCAGTGCGATTAAATAAACTGCGGCAAAAAGGTAAATCAACAAAAAGCTTCCAACAGGAATTATTCCGTAAACTAAAAAGCTTACAACGAAACCGATTGTCAAAACAAGTAAACCTAAAATCCAGAATGGAATTAATTTACCGAGTATGAATTGATATTTTTTGATTGGCGATACGTTTAGCTGTTCGATAGTGCCGGTTTCTTTTTCTTTAACAATGTTTAACGCGGTTAATAAAAATCCAACCATCGTAACGAGCAGTGCAAGAACTCCCGGGACAATAAAATATTTATAATTCATTTTCGGATTAAACCAATTGGAACTCGTTATTTCTATAATAGGTTGCGCGTTCATTCTTGGTGCTTGAATCCATTCGACGCGAATATCATTGTTGAAATCACGGATAATTGTACTTGCATATGAAATTGCGAGTCCGGCGGTTTGACCGTTGATGGCATTAGCTGCAAGCATTATCTTACTTTGGTTTTCCCTAATAAGATCGCGTTCAAATCCTTGAGGAATCTCAACGATTAAATCTGCTTTGTCGTCTTCAACAACCTTTAATGCGTCGTTGTAAGATTCGGATACTTTAGTGAGTTGAAAATAACCCGATGAAGTGAAAGTATTAATAAGTTTCCTTGAGTGTTCCGAATGGTCGTGATCTATTGCCGTCATTGAAATATTTTTCATTTCGTAATTCGCAGCAAATGGGAGAAGAATTAACTGAACTACGGGCATCACAAAAATCACCCTAAGAATTAACTTATCCCGGAAGATTTGCAAAAATTCTTTTCTGAGTAAAAATAATAATGTTCTCATTGCAACCTGATTTTAAATCTTTTGATACTTAACAAAATGAAAAAAAGAGTCATTGCCGTAATTATTAAAATTTCTTTCCAAACGCCCCAAATCCCAACACCTTTTATCATCACACTTTTTGTAATAATTATGTACCACTTCGCGGGTACTAGATTTGAGATAATTTGAAGAATGATCGGCATGTTCGCAATCGGGAATGCATAACCACTTAACATTACAACAGGTAGCATTAAACCAATTAACGAAATAAGCATGGCTGCCTGTTGTGTATCTGAAACTGTGGAGATAAACAACCCGAGCGATAAAGAGCAAATTATATACAGAATTGTTTCGGTTATCAAAAGAAGAAGACTCCCTTGAATCGGCATGCCAAGGACAAATACACTGAGTAATAAAATTGTGGCGACGTTTATTAGCGATACAATAAAATAGGGAACTACCTTACTTATTATTACAAGCCATGGTTTCATTGGTGAAACAAGAAGTACTTCCATAGTGCCAAGTTCTTTTTCCTTAACAATTGCTATCGAAGTCATCATTGCTGAAATAAGGAGAAGTATCATTCCCATTACTCCTGGCACCGATGAATAAGCGCCTTTCAATTCAGGATTATAGAGCATACGTGTTTCAGTGCTTATAGTATAAGGCACGGAATTTTGTTGATTTAATTCGCTTTGATAATCCATTATAATTGCACTTACGTAATTTGTAAGTGTTGTAGCCTGGTTGGGATCAGTACCGTCCGCAATGATTTGAATCTGAGTTTTATTTGTATGAGCAAGTTCATTTTGGAAATTAGATTGGAAAGCGATAACTAATTTTATTTTACCGGTTTTAAATGCTTTTTCGATTTCACTGCTGGATGTCAATGTTCGGTCAATATCAAAATACCGGCTGCTTTCAATTCGTCCGATAATGTTTTGGGTCGCTTCGTCTTTTGAATTGTCGAGTATTGCAATATTTGCATTACGGACTTCCGTAGTTATAGCGAAACCGAAAATAAGAAGCTGAACAATGGGCAGCCCGAGCAATACAAGCATCGAACGTTTGTCCCGCAGTATGTGATGGAATTCTTTTCTAATAAATGTCAGCAGTTGTTTCATTATAAAATTTTATTCTCCTCGTTTGGCGCTGCGAGCAAGCATTATGAAAACTTCTTCCATTGATTTTGCATTGTATTGATTTTTAAGTTCACCAGGTGAATCGAGAGCTCTAATAACTCCGTCCACCATTATTGAAACGCGGTCACAATACTCGGCTTCGTCCATATAATGCGTTGTAACAAAAACAGTTATTCCGTGATGAGCGGCTTCATAAATCATATCCCAGAATTGGCGGCGCGTAACGGGATCAACTCCGCCGGTGGGTTCATCAAGAAAAACAATTTTAGGATCGTGTAATATTGCGATGCTAAAGGCAAGCTTTTGTTTCCAACCAAGTGGCAGTGAGCTGACAAGTTTATCAGCGTCGTTTTGCAGATTTAATTTGTTGATCAAACCGGTACTTTTTAATTCAATCTCTTTATTGCTTAAACCGTAAATGCCGCCGAACAGTTGAATATTTTCTTTAATTGTTAAATCCTCGTACAAGGAAAATTTCTGACTCATGTAGCCAATACTTTTTTTTATCTTCTCAGTCTGTTTATAAACATCAAATCCGGCAACATGGGCTTTGCCGTAACTTGGTTTTGAAATTCCGATCAACATCTTCATCGCTGTAGTTTTACCGGCACCATTTGCGCCGAGGAATCCGAAAATCTCACCTTTGTAAACTTCAAAGGTGATTTCATTCGCTGCGATAAAATCGCCGAATTTTTTTGTGAGTTTCTCTGTCTTTATTACAATTTCTTTTGTTGTCATAATTTTTCTTTGTGGTCAAAAGTGTTTCTACTTAATAACCACGATGTAAATATTTACTTTTTCATTAACTGCATAAAACAATCTTCAATTCCAGGTTCAATTTTTATAATTGTTCTTTTCAAGTAACCTTTTGTATCTAAATAGTTTTCAAGCTCACGTGTATCATCATTGCTTTCTTTTAGTGTGAGATGATGATTTTCTCCAAAAGCGAAACAAGAGTTTGTTTGAGGAAATGCGCGAAGATCGTTAAGAAGATTATACATGTTATCTGAATGAACCGCGTATAGATTAGTGCCGAATTGATTAACAATGTTTCGCGGAGTATCGATTTGCAAAATTTTTCCATTTTGCATCAGTGCAATTCTGTCGCAAAGTTTTGCTTCGTCCATGTATGGAGTTGAAACAAGAATGCTGATGCCCTGGGCTTTCAGTCTTTTCAACATTTCCCAAAATTCTTTTCTTGAAACGGGATCGACGCCTGTTGTCGGTTCATCTAAAAATAAAATTTTTGGTTTGTGAATTAGTGCGCAGCATAAGGCGAGTTTTTGTTTCATTCCACCGCTAAGTTTTCCGGCGCGGCGAGTTTTAAATGGCTCGAGTTGTTTATAAATATCCGCTACCAAATCATAATTTTCTTGGATTGTAGTTTCGAATACGGTCGCAAAAAATTCGAGATTCTCTTCAACGGTTAAATCCTGATAAAGAGAAAATCTTCCCGGCATATACCCGGTAATTTTTCGGATTGCTTTATAATCATTTACGACATCATTCCCCAGTACGGCAGCGCTTCCTTCATCCGCAAGAAGTAGGGTAGTGAGAATTCTGAAAACAGAAGTCTTGCCCGCGCCATCCGGACCAATTAATCCGAACAGTTCACCTTCATCAACTGTAAATGAAATATTATCAACTGCAGTAATCGAAGATTTTTTTGTCGTGTACTTTTTAACAATATTTTTTAAATCAACTGCATTCATTTTTTAAAAGATTACTTCCCCATACATTCCAATTTTTAAATAGCCATCGTTCTGCACCTTGATTTTAACGGCGTAAACTAAATTTGCGCGTTCGTCTTTCGTTTGAATAGTTTTTGGTGTGAATTCCGCCTTAGAAGAAACCCAATAAATTGAGCCGTTCATTTCTTTCTGCTTGCCGTCGCCTTTATCAACAAAGACTTTAACTTTTTGATCCAGTTTAACTTGTCCAAGCTGATCGCCGTTGATATAGGCGCGCAACGTCATTTCAGAAAGATCGGCTATCTTGTAGAGCGCTTTTCCGTTTGAAGTAATTTCACTTTGTTTTGCATATCGCGTTAGTACGGTTCCGTTAATTGGGTTTACGATTTTACTTTTCATTATTTGATCTTCGATCTGTTCAATTTGCACTTGAAGCGGATAAGTTTCATTTCGCAAACTTTCCTTTGTAATTGAGAGACTTGATTTAGTAGCTTTATACTGCCTGTTAAGTAATTCAAGTTGAGCATTTACATCATCAAGCATTTTTGTAGCGGCAGCGTTCGATTTAATAAGATTTTCAATTCTCCGCTTCTCGGTTGATGCAGTTTTTATTTGCTCTTCGATTGTTGCAAGCTGCGTTTCAATATCAGGCTGCTTGCTAAGAACAGCTTTAAT
>JAVHOS010000223.1:6904-10463 GCA_036170205.1 Ignavibacteriaceae bacterium
TATTTTTTGTGTTCGTCTCATTTTATTTCTTCTTTTGATTAAATAATTTTAAAAATATCGCTTTCCCTTTTTCAGTTAACACACCGCCCAAAATAATTCTGAACGTTGTCTGCGCTGCAACCACTAAAGAGAAATTGTTGTTGATGATAAACTCCGGATTTACTGTTGACCTGACAGCGTTAACAAAAACATTCATTACAATCGGAGTGGGGAAGTCGAGAAATAATCCTTCGCGTTTCCCCTGCTCGTAAACCTTGGAGATGTTTCCGTACATCATTTCGGTTCTAAAGGAATCAACGTGTTTCCACACCTCAGGGTAGTGATTCTTCAATTCCTTAAATACTTTGTCGCCGATTTTCCCTGCTGTGTTGCTTAAAAGAGTGAAAAATTCAGCAAGTTTTTCGATGGCATTTTTATCGCTTTGCAGAATTGGAAGAATTTTCCCTTCCATTTTTTTTGTGAAATGGTTTGCCACTGCCATAACAAGATCATCTTTTGAAGGGAAATGTTTGTAAATGGTTTTTTTGCTCATGTGCAATTCAATTGCAATGTCCTCCATTCTGGTTTTGTAAAAACCTTCCTTGAAAAGTTTTTCTTCGCCTAAATCAACTATTTTATCTTTTAATTCCATGATTCCTTTTGGAAACTAATATAGTATTTTCGGTTTCCAAAATAATTAGTTATAATATTATTGTCAAGAGAAATTTTTACTGATCGGCTTATCCAACTATATAACCGTTCATATAAAGTTTTGTTGAGTGATTGTTTTTCAAAGGAATTAATCTCTATTTTTGTAAAAAATATTTCACTAAAAAAAGGACGAAGTTATGAAGCAAAAACTAATTGCAGCAATAATGATTTTGTTTTCATTTACGCTGCTTGTTTCCGCACAAAAAAAATCTGCTCTAAGTGACCAACCCGTTGAAATCAAATACGAAAAACATATCTTAAAAAACGGGTTAACCCTTCTTCTTCATGAAGATCACAAAGCGCCGATAGTAGCTGTGAACGTTTGGTATCATGTTGGCTCAAAGAATGAGAAACTCGGGAAGACTGGTTTCGCACATCTGTTTGAACATCTTATGTTTAACGGAAGTGAAAATTTTAATGATGATTATTTCAAAGTGATGGAAAAGATCGGAGCAACCGATTTAAACGGAACGACGAATAGCGACCGGACAAATTATTTCCAAAATGTTCCAACTTCTGCTTTTGATTTGGCGCTCTGGATGGAATCAGACCGAATGGGACATCTTGTTGGCGCAATAAATCAAGCTAAACTTGATGAACAGCGCGGCGTAGTTCAAAATGAAAAACGCCAGGGGGAAAATGAACCTTACGGGCAAGTTGATGAATTAATTGTTAAAAGTACTTTCCCGGCAGGGCATCCTTATTCATGGACAGTCATTGGTTCCATGGAAGATTTGAATGCAGCTTCTCTCGATGATGTTAAAGAATGGTTTAAAACTTACTACGGCGCAGCAAATGCAACGTTAGTTGTTGCAGGAGATATCGATCCGAAAGAAGCTTTACAAAAAGTCGAAAAATATTTTGGCGATATCCCTTCAGGTCCTCCAATTGCAAAATATAATGTTTGGATTCCTAAAATGACGGGAAGCCACAGACAAATAATGCAAGATCGAGTTCCTCAATCACGCATCTACAAAATTTGGAATGTTCCGCAATCAGGTTCTCAGGAAGGTGTTTACCTCGATTTAGTAAGCGATGTTCTTGCTTCCGGAAAAACCTCCCGCTTATATAAACGATTGGTTTATGATGATCAAATTGCTACTTCTGCAAGGGCATATGTTGATCTTAGTGAAATTGCAGGACAATTTTATATGGATTTAACAGCTAAACCGGGAGAAGATTTGGCTAAAGTTGAAAAAGCCGCTGATGAAGAATTACAAAAATTCCTAAAAGATGGACCAACTGCTAAAGAGTTAGAAAAAATTAAGACACAGTACATGGCTCAGTTTATTCGTGGCGCTGAACGCATCGGCGGCTTTGGAGGTAAGTCCGATATCTTAGCGCAGAATCAAGTTTATGCAGGCGATGCAGACCATTACAAAGAAGTTATGAAATGGGTAAAAGAAGCTGCTGCAAAAGATCTTTTAGAAACAGCCCGCAAATGGTTATCCGATGGCGTTTATATTTTGGAAGTTCATCCTTTTCCAAATTACGAAGTTGTAAAATCGGATGCCGATAGAAGTAAATTGCCCGATTCGGGAACTCCTCCGGATGCGAAATTTCCTAATTTCAAACGAGCCACTCTTTCAAACGGAATGAAAATTATTTTAGCCGAACGTCACGAAGTTCCTGTGGTAAATATGAGTTTACTTTTCGATGCCGGATATGCTTCAGATCAGTTTGGACTAAAGGGAACCGCAAGTCTTGCAATGAATATGCTTGATGAAGGTACCAAGAAAAGAAATGCGCTTCAAATTAGCGAAGAACTTGAAAGTCTTGGCGCTACCTTAAATACAGGTTCAAACCTGGATATGTCATCTGTAAATCTTTCATCTTTAAAAACCAACTTAGATAAATCGCTGGATATTTTTGCTGATGTGGTTCTTCATCCTTCATTTCCTGAAACAGATTTCAACCGCTTAAAGAAAGAGCAGATTGTAGGAATCAAACGTGAAAAATCTTCTCCGTTTTCAATGGCATTGCGAGTTTTCCCAAAAATTCTTTATGGTGAAAATCATGCATACGGAAGTCCATTTACCGGCTCCGGATATGAAGAAAGTGTGAACAAACTAACTCGAGAAGACCTTGTTAAGTTTAAAGAAGACTGGATTAAACCAAACAATGCAACGCTTGTAGTTGTTGGCGATATCACCTTAGATGAACTAACTCCGCGCATTGAAAAATTATTTAAAGAATGGAAAATGGGAGAGATTAAACAAAAAAATATTGCTCACGTTGAACAAAAAGAAAAACCGGTAGTTTACATTTTAAACAAACCGGGCGCGTTACAAAGCGTAATTATTGCCGGGCAAGTTACTCTTCCTTCTGCTAATCCGGATGAAATAGCAATCGGACTAATGAACGATATTCTTGGTGGAAATTTCACTTCGCGCGTAAATATGAATTTACGTGAAGACAAACACTGGTCATATGGCGCTCAATCAATTTTTGTTGGTGCAAAAGGGCAAAGACCTTTCATAACGTTCGCGCCTGTGCAGGCTGATAAAACAAAAGAATCAATCATTGAGATTCAAAAAGAGTTAAACGGAATTACCGGTGCAATCCCCATTAAAGATGATGAATTTAATTTCGTAACTACTAATCAAGTGAATAGCATGGCAGGTTCATGGGAAACCGGAAACGCCGTACGCGGAAGTTTGAGTGAAATGGTTCGTTACGGATTACCTGACAATCATTTTTCTACATTTGCGGCAAGAGTAAAAGCTGCAACAAAAGATCAATTGTCGGAAGCCGCCAAAAAAGCAATTCATCCAAATCAATTAGTTTGGATCGTTGTTGGTGACCGCGAAAAAATTGAGCAGGGATTGAAAGATATGAATCTCGGTGAAGTAAAATATATGGATCTCGA
>JAVHOS010000223.1:10563-11638 GCA_036170205.1 Ignavibacteriaceae bacterium
TTTTATTCCCTATATTTACAGAAAAAAAATAAATTTAGATGAACTCATTTTCTACGCATCAAAAAGGATTATTTGCAGCATTTTTTGCGGGAATTTTATGGAGTACCGGCGGACTTTTTATCAAGCTTATCTCGCTAAATTCTTTTCAACTTTCATTTTTCCGTTCGCTTTTCTCGGCTGCAACGTTTCTTATTCTCTTTAAAAGTGAAGCGGTAAAAAGAAATAAAGCTACATTTATTAACGCTTTATTTTATGCGGCAATTCTCATACTTTTTGTAATCGCTACCAAAATGACGACAGCGGCAAACGCAATATTTCTCCAATACACAGCTCCCATTTACGTTTTAATTTTGGAACCGATCCTTCTTAAAACAAAGTTTGAAAAAATTAATATCATTACCATAATTTTGGCATTCACCGGGATGGTTCTCTTTTTTATGGGTGAACTTTCTCCGGGACATTTTGTTGGAAATATTGTTGCGCTCATCTCCGGAATGTGTTTCGCCGGTTTTCTTTTAGGCATGCGGAAGAATGATCACTCATACCAATTTGCGACAATTTTTTGGGGAAATATTATCATCAGTGCGGTTAGTCTCTTTTCAGTTTTTTCAATTCAAGTTCTCACGTTTTCCGATCTAACAATGGTAGCGTATCTCGGTATCGTTCAGATTGGTTTGGCGTACGCGGTATTTACTTATTCGCTTAAACGTGTTCATGCAATAGAAGCCTCACTTATCTCAATGATTGAACCGGTGTTAAATCCCGTTTGGGTTTTTATTTGGTACGGAGAAAAGCCATCAACATTAGCGTTAATTGGCGGCGCGGTTATTTTGTTGGGATTAACGATTAAATCGGTTATTTACGAAAATTTTATTAAGGCAAAAATCAGCATAAAACTCTGATGTCAAAAATTGGATTTTTAATGAAATTTTGCAGAATAATTGACATTTCAAGGAACTTTAGCCCCTATAAAACGTTATTGAATTAATGGCATTATTGATTAAAAATTGTCTTAATTTCTTAAAAACCTCATTTTTAAGCGAAAAACGAAGAAACAATTACCAAAAACTTCCGG
>JAVHOS010000224.1:0-6784 GCA_036170205.1 Ignavibacteriaceae bacterium
TTTAAATATTTTCCGTTTCCTTTTCTTCTTTCATTCGGAAGAATGATTTGCTTTTTACCCGTTAAATAATCTATCGTTGAAGAAACAAATCCGTTGTTTACTTCTAATAATTTTTTTGTTTCGCCTTGCGCACAAACTTCACCGCCGTGAACTCCAGCGGCTGGACCCAAATCAATTAAATAATCCGACTGCTCCATTGTTTCTTTATCGTGTTCAACAACAATTACGGTGTTGTTCAAATCGCGGAGTTTTTTCAAGGAAGAAATTAATTTAATATTATCACTTTGATGAAGTCCGATGCTTGGTTCATCCAATACGTACAGCACTCCAGAGAGCTGCGTTCCAATTTGCGTTGCCAGACGGATGCGCTGCGACTCACCGCCCGATAAAGTTTTTGCGCTTCTATTCAGCGTTAAATATTCTAAACCAACATTGAGTAGAAAATCAAGTCTGGTTGAGATTTCTTTTAAAATTGGTTTTGCAATAATTTCATCGTTTCCTTTTAATCGAACGGAAGCAAAAAATTCTTTTGTTCTATTTATCGAGAGCGACGTAACTTGACTGATATTCTTCTCTTGAAAAGTAATCGCAAGCGATTCTTTTTTCAATCTTCCGCCGTTGCACGAAGTGCAGGTTTTGGTATTCATATACGATTCAACCCATTCGTGAATTTTCGGTGAAGTTGAATTCGTAAAATTATTTTGCAAGTAAGCAAATATTCCCGAAAATTTATGATGATAGGTTACCGGTTTTCCGCTTCCGTAGGTATAGGAGAAAGCTATTTTTTCTTTTGTCCCTTCAAGTAAAATTTCTTTTTGCTCTTTGGTTAGATTTTTTAGCGGCGTGTCAAAAGTGAATTCAAATTTTTCCGCAACCGCTTTAAGCTGTGTGAATATCCATGTAGAACGAGGCTTGCCTAAAGGGGCAAGTCCTTCTTCATTAATTGATTTCTTCCAGTCGGGGATGATAAGATCGATGTCAATTTCTTTCTTCTCGCCAAGACCTTCGCAATCGGGGCACGAACCGTATGGCGAATTGAATGAAAAAGAATTCGGAGCTAATTCTTGATAACTGATTCCGCAATCAAGGCAAGCCAAATGTCTGCTGAAAAGAAAATCCTTATCGCCATCATTTATAACCACGCTTCCGTTTCCATAATTCAACGCTACTTCAAGCGATTCGGTAATGCGCGCCGAAGCTCCATCATCAACTTTTACTTTATCAATCACAATTTCAATATTGTGAATTTTGTAGCGGTCAATTTGATAACCTTTTGTAATCTCACAAATCTCACCATCAATACGCACGCGGAGAAATCCATCATTTTGAATTTCTTCAAACAGCTCACGGTAATGTCCTTTTCTTCCGCGAACAACCGGAGCGAGAATAAGAATTTTCTTCCCCTTCAAATCATTTAAAATTGTTTCTATAATTTGAGTAGAAGTTTGTTTTGCCACCGGTTTGCCGCAATTATAACAATGGGCTACGCCAACACGCGCGTAAAGCAGTCGAAGGTAATCGTAAATTTCCGTCACTGTTCCAACTGTAGAACGAGGATTTCCCGAAGCCGATTTTTGTTCAATCGAAATAGCGGGACTTAATCCTTCGATCGAATCGACGTCAGGTTTTTCAAGCATATCAAGAAATTGACGTGCGTATGCTGAGAGGCATTCTATATACCGCCGCTGCCCTTCGGCATAAATGGTATCGAACGCGAGAGAAGATTTACCCGAACCCGAAAGTCCGGTAATGACGGTTAAACTATTCCGGGGAATTTCAACATCAATATTTTTAAGATTGTGCTGCCTCGCCCCTTTGATAATTATTTTTTCTGTTTCCAAGTTTTTCGTAAGTCTCTATTTTTAAAGAGTTATTTTAGTAATCATTATTTTGAAAAACAAATTTTTCCATAACAAATGTTGCAATCATCTAATTCAGTACAACAAATTACGATAGTTGAAGGTTTCAACGAGTATATTTTAAAAGAAAAGGGATCGATTTTTACCGGGCAAGTTTTCCCAATTACGAACAGTGATGAGGCGAAGAACATTCTAAAAGACGTTAAAAAAAAGTATTACGACGCCACTCATCACTGCTACGCCTTCAAATGTGCAAATGGCGACTCCAAGTTCAGCGATGACGGCGAACCTTCGGGAACAGCCGGTATTCGGCTCCTTAACGCAATCAATCATTTTGACCTAACAAATGTTTTAGTTGTTGTCATCCGTTATTTTGGAGGAACAAAATTAGGCGTCGGTCCATTGGGAAAAGCTTATTATCAAAGTTCGATGGAAGCGCTCGAAAAGAGTAAAAAGGTTGTAAAATTTCCGGCGCAAAAAGTCAGCTTAAATTTTTCTTTTGAGATGGTGAATGTTGTTTATAAACTTTTAGCTGAACACGAGAGTAAAATTTTGGGGACAAATTATTCTGATTCCGTTTCTCTTTCAGTGATCATAAAAACAGAATTTGTTGAACGAGTTAAAGCAGCGTTAATTGCCGCTACTTCGGCTCAAGTGGAATTTGTCATCAACCCCGAAATTATATTTATTTAGTTCGTTTCATTTGATTCTGGTAAATCTTCACCCACTCAAGATCATTTAACAACTTTCGCAAGTTTGCGAATGATTCCGCCGTTAATGCCAAGTATTTTTCCGCAAACTTTTCTTTCACTTCTTTTTCTGAAGCGGCAAGAAGAGTTTTTAAATCTACCGAAATCCTCTCCATCTGTTCAGTTAAATCATTTTGAATTTGCAGAAGATTTTTTATTTCGGGATTTGTTCCGGCTTGCTGAATTACTCTAAGCAGCCCTTGCACATATTTTGCTGTGAAGGCAATTGAGAAGAACAACTCTTCGTTCAATGAACTGACGGCACATAACACAAGCAGCTTCAAATCAGATTTTACCAACAATTTATTTTCAGAGAATTTTTCTACTTCATCGCAGAAGGAATTGGCATCGTTAATCATTTATTCGGCTTCGCTTCTTTGTTTTTACAGCCAACCCGATTCCATCGCCGATAGTTAAAATTGTTGCTTGCAAATTCGGTTGATTCATAAAATCTTTGTTAAAATCTCTGATCATTTTTGTAGAATTTTTAAACTTCTTCGGAACCCGCGAAGCGGCGGCGTAACCATGCCAGAGAAGATTATCGACAAAGAGGATTCCTTTTTTCTTTAAGAGCATAAGAGAATAATCGAACAAACGTTTGTAATCTTCTTTGTCAGCATCAAGAAAAATGAAATCATATTTGCCGGAAAGATTTGGCATTATGTCAAGCGCGTCCCCTTTGTAAAGAACAATTTTTTCCGCTAAACCCGATTTGCTAATATTTTCTTCAGCAAGTTTGATGTTGTCTTCACTTTTTTCAATTGTGTGCAAAACAGCTTTATTAGAGAGGTTACGCGCAATTCTTATTGATGAATATGCTACTGCTGTGCCGATCTCCAAAACCTTTTTGGGTTTGGTTATTTTTATTTGAAGTTCAAGAAAAACTGCGGAATGACGATCAAGAATGGGGATTTGCTTTTCACCGGCAAACGTTTCCATTTCAAGGATCAACTCATTATCCAACTTGCGGAAGCTATCTAAATAAAAAAGTTGATTTTCATCGATCATGTTTCGGCTCAACAAATTCTTCTCCCGGTTTTAATTATCTCTTCAACAAACGGATTATCAATTGTAAAATCCTCACTCTTAAAGGGATGAAGTTCAACATCAGTATTTGTTTTTACTAAATATTTTAGAAGCCGCTTTCGATCAAAAAATCGGACGCCTTCAAAATCTTTTGAAACAATTGCTAAATCAATATCGCTATATTTTCCCGGTGTTCCTTTTGCATAAGAGCCGAATAAATAAACTTGTTCAACAGACACTTCGTCTTTAATAGCTTCAATAAAATTAGTAATAATCTTATTTACATTTTCTTGAGTGTACATTCCATAAATTCCTTTATTTCAAAAAGATATTTGTTTGCGAAATCTTGCGTGCATCTTTCGCTAAATTTCTTTTTATAATCCGGATAGCGTGCTTCAATATTAAATGCTGATACTTCGGCTAAAAACTCTTTATCGGCATCAATGAAACTTAAATTAGTTTCCTTTGCTATTTTGTTTAGGTCGTGCGTTTTGGGTGGAAAATTTGTATCGTTATCTCTTACCCAAAAGGCTTTGAGAAGTTTTTCAAGAGAAAGCTGAGCAACAAATAATGACCAGAAGTATTTACCCGAATTGAAAATGGCAAAAGCTGATTCTAAGTCTTCTTTGGAGGTTGAAAGCCAATATTCAATATGTTCTTGCTTTGTCATTTTAACTAACACAGTAATTTTATTTATGGCAAACTTATATTATTTCCTTCTAATATCAAATTTCATCACCTATAGGCGTTTGAAAATTCTTCACATATCACTAAAGCAACTTCATTTCCCGGAATGCCCGAATCCCCCTTCACCTCTGTGGCTATTGTTTAAATCTTCCACTTCCGAAAATTTTGCTTGATAAACTTTAGAAACTACAAGTTGTGCAATTCTTTCGCCTCGGGAAATTTTGTAATCTTCTTCACCAAGATTTATTAAAATTATTTTTACTTCGCCGCGGTAATCGGAATCAATTGTCCCAGGTGAATTGAGAACCGTAATCCCATGTTTAACAGCTAATCCGCTTCTCGGACGGACTTGGATTTCATATCCTTCAGGAATTTCAACCGAAATATTTGTCGGGACAAAACCGATTTTTCCTTTCGGAATAATAATTTCCTCTTTCACCGCTGCGGCAATATCCAAGCCTGCACTTCCGTGCGTGGCGTATTTGGGAAGTGAAATATCTGTGAACTCATCGGAAAGTCGTTTTATTTTTATGTTAATTTCATTCATCAATTTTCTTTCTTAATAAAATATTTTTCATAATCTGTATTTCGTTTTGGGGAATGATATTCAACCCAAATAACCCACCGATAAAAAGCATCAACAATCCGACTTTATAAAATATTTCTACCATACCGAAAAAGGTGATTGAGTAAAAAAGAACGGCAACCGTTACCAAAAGAAAAAATATTTTTCCAATCTTATCCCATTCGTAGGTGATCGGAAAGTGTTTTTGCGAAACGAAATAAAAACCAATCGCCATTACCACGTAGCTCATCAACGTTGCCAGAGCGGCTCCGGTAATATTTAATATCGGAATCAGCAGAAAATTGGTAATAACATTTGTTGCGGCTCCGGCGCCCATTAACAACGGAACTGCAGAACTTTTTTCTTTGATATAAATTGCCGCAGAAAAGTTGAAGTAAAATCCATTAAACAAATAAGCTAATAAAATTATTGGCACTATCGATAATCCGCTCCAGTATGCCTGCCCAATTAACGATTTTCCGCCTATTGAGAAAGTAGCAATGTCGTTGATAAAAAGTGAAAGAAAAAGAAGGATCAGCGAACCAACAATTGTAAAAAGTGTAAAGACCTTTGAGAATAATTCCTTAGCATCTTTATCTTTCGCATATTGAAGAGAGAACGGCTGCCATGCGTATTGGAACATCGAAACGAAAAGCATCATAAAAATACCGAGCTTATAATTTGCCTGATAGATTCCAAGCGTTGTCAAGTCGGTTAAGTGTTGAACAATCGGGCGGTCAATTACCTGCATAAACATTGCGGCAAGACCACCAGGCAAGTAAGGAATTCCAAATTTCATTAATCTTTTTAAAACCGTTTTATCAATTTGAATTTTCAATTGCGAGATAATGTCCGGCAGCAAAATTAAAAACGTTACAACCGAAGCAATGAGATTGCTAATGAATACCGCTTCAATTCCCCATTTGAGCAGCAAAATAAAAACAACATTTAAGAGAATGGTTAGACCGATATTTGCTATTTTTATCGCAGAAAATTTTGCAGCGCGTCTTGCAACACGCAAATAAATAAAAGGTAAGACTGAAAGTGCATCGAAGAGAAGAATAAATCCGGTTAGCGTTAACAAATTGGTATATCGCGCCGGAACCTCAAATAGTTTGTTAATTGAATTCGCAGAGGCGAGCAATATTCCGGTGAAAAGCAATGAAGTAAACAAAACCGTTAAAAATGAAGATGAGAAAACTTTTTTCTTGTCTTCAAAATCATCCGAAGCAGCAAATTTTAAATAAGCTGAATCCAATCCGTAGAGAAAAATAATATTGAGCAATGCGATTAGAGCATAAAGGTTTGTAACAACTCCATAATCTGCCGGGGGAAAAATGTTTGTATAAAACGGAACCAACAAAAAGTTTAAAAACCTTCCCACCATTGTGCTGATGCCGTACAATGCGGTGTCTTTTGTAAGCTGCTTTATCTTCTCTCTCATTGGCGCTGGAAAATTTGTTTCTTCATCATCTTATTTGGATTGATAAAAAGGAAGAATAATATCCATATAAAATTTGGGCGGACGTGTGGGGCGTTTGGTTTCTGTTTTGATAAAGAGATGATCGGTAAAACCTTCGGCTACAATTTCTTTGTTGGGTGATTCTACTTTTCTAATTACGTAATGAATTCTGAATTTTGGATTCGGTAGTTCGGCAACGGTTGATTCAATTTCGAGCAAGTCATCATAAAACGCCGGAGATTTATATTTAACAGAAGCTTCGATAACCGGAAGCTGGTAACCGTTATTTTCAACAACACTGTAAGGCAGTCCAAGCGAACGTAATAATTCGGTTCTCCCGACTTCAAAATATTCCAAATATTTTCCGTTATAAACGAACTGCATTTTGTCGGTATCGGCATAACGAACGCGAATGGTTGAGATGTGTTTGAGCATT
>JAVHOS010000224.1:6884-7966 GCA_036170205.1 Ignavibacteriaceae bacterium
TCAATCCACGCTCCCATTTTACCAAATTTTTCCAACCGCATATCAACTAATTTATCTGGTTTGATCTTTTCCAACTGCTGTAATTCTTCAATAAGAACTTTTTTCAATATTGATGCGGCAAGCTCCTGATCTTTATGAGCGCCGCCGAGCGGCTCAGGAACAATCCGGTCGATAACTTTTTGCTCAAGTAAATCGGGTGCGGTTAATCGTAATGATTCCGCAGCTTGCTCTTTATATTCCCAACTCCGCCATAAAATACTTGAGCAAGATTCAGGACTAATAACCGAGTACCAGGTATTTTCCAGCATCAAAATTCTGTCGCCTATTCCAATTCCTAAAGCTCCACCGCTCGCCCCTTCACCAACGATAACCACAATAATTGGAACTTTTAATCGGCTCATCTCCAACAAATTTCTTGCGATGGCTTCGGCTTGTCCGCGTTCTTCAGCTTCAAGACCGGGATATGCGCCGGGAGTATCGATCATGGTAATAATCGGGCGATGAAATTTTTCTGCAAGTTTCATCAACCGTAATGCCTTGCGGTAACCTTCGGGATTCGGCATTCCGAAATTTCTGAAAAGGTTGGACTTTGTGTCGCGCCCTTTTTGATGTCCAATGATCATCACCTTGTAATTGTCAATCTTTGCAAATCCGCCGACAATAGCTTTATCATCGCCGAAAGTTCTATCGCCATGCAATTCGAGAAAATTTTGCGTCATCATGTAAATATAATCAAGTGTGTAGGGACGCTCAGGATGGCGCGCAAGTTGAACGCGCTGCCAGCGGGTAAGGTCTTTGTAAATCGATTCTTTTAGTGTTTCCACTTTATCCTCAATTATTTTAATTTCACTTGCAATGTCGAGGTTGTCCGAAACTTTCTTCATTTCGGCTAACTTTTCTTCTAGTTCATAAATAGGTTTTTCAAAATCTAAAATTGTCTTTGCCATAAATTATTTCCTTCTTGCCTTTAGCAAGAAAAATGTTTTGCTTAGTATTTCCAAATCGAGCCAAATGTTTTGATTCTTTGCGTAAAATATATTCAATTTTTCTATGTTTTCCTCGTTCTCAGTGTCGGTAAACCA
>JAVHOS010000224.1:8066-11591 GCA_036170205.1 Ignavibacteriaceae bacterium
TGCCCGACTTGCGAAATGTTATAAGTGATTTCGATAAAAGGAATATCTTCTAAAAGATAAACTGAAGATTTCCCGACAAGAAAATCAAGGTTAGAGCCGGCAAGTTTAAATTCGACATTTTCTTTTTGACATTCTGCTACGACACTCATCATAGAGGTGTATGAAACTTCTTCCGAAGGGAAAATCACTTCGCTTATTTTTTTTTCTCGAATAACTTTTTGAATGTTTTGTAAACTTCCCACAACTTCAAAAGTTCCAAAATGTTCACCTATTTCTTTTCTTGTTTCAGAAATCAATCCGATAATTGAATGATAGCTGGATGATTTTTCTTTCAGCTTTTTTGCAATTGCAAGAGAGGATTTTGTGGTGCCTACCACAAGCGTTTTTAAAATTGTTTTATCAACTTGCGGTAAACCGATTTTGAAAATCAGTCTGAATAAAATACGCCAGCCGGTAAAAAGAAAAACCAAAACAATAAACGTTAAAAGTACAACTCCGCGGCTGTATGCAAAATCTTTAAAGAAATAGGTAAGTGAAGAGATCACAAAAAAACCGGAGAGAAGCGCCGGGAATATCCGCAGAACCGGCAGCGTTTCTTTTTTATAGGCGCCCGAACTTGCGCTAACCATAATTTGCACTAATGCCGGTATGGTGTAAACAATAAGATGAGTTGATTCTGGAAAACCTTTCCACGTTCTAAAGTGGGAATAGAGTTTCTCCGTTAATAACAATGAAAGATTAAAAAAAAGAAAATCCAACAGAACAGCTATTAGCGAGAGTTTCTTTTTACCGATAAATGCCAAAAGCTGCCGGAAAATAATTGCGCTGCGAAGAATGAGTTCAACCAGTAAAGACGAGGCGAAATGCTTCTTAACAAAAAGATGCATCGCATTGTAAAAAACTTTAGTCTCATCGAGGCTGCTCCGTTTGGTGCTTTCACCTTTGTAGTGAATGATTGTTGTTTCATGAACATAAAAAACTTTCCATCCGGCTTTTTGAACACGATAACACCAATCCAAATCTTCACCGTACATAAAAAACTGTTCATCCAATCCGCCAATCTTATCATACACTTCTCTTCTCACCATCATAAAAGAACCGGAGATCGCATCAACTTCATAAGACCGGTTCTCATCCATAAAGGTCAAATTATATCGGGCGAATAATTTACTCTTCGGGAAGAGTGAACTTAATCCGCTCACTTTACAAAAAGATGTCCACGGTCCGGGAAAACTTCTTCTGCATGCTAACTGGAATGTTCCATCGGGATTGAGAATTTTGCAACCTACCATGCCAGCATCTTGATTCATATTGAAAAACTGAATCAATTTTTCAAAAGTATCTTCTTGAACAATCGTATCAGGATTAAGTAGAAGCAAATATTTCCCCTTCGCAATTTTCAACCCGAGATTGTTTGCTTTACTGAACCCCATATTTATTTTGTTGGAGATCAAGGTTACTTGCGGAAATTTTTCTCGCAGCATCTCAATGCTGCCATCGTCAGAACCGTTATCTACAACAATTATTTCAGTTGAAAGATTTGCGATAGCTTTAGATAAAGAAGTGAGAAGATTTTGTAAAAATTCTTTTACATTGTAATTAACGATGATAATTGAAAGGTCCAAGCCAGCTCAATTTATAATAAGTGAAAAATACTGCGGAGCCGTAATTTCCAAACAAGAAACACAGCTTCGCGTACAATCTTTTTGGACATTTTTGAATGTCCTGCACGGCGGTCAATAAAAATGATCGGGACTTCACAAAATTTAAATCCGTTATGAATAGCTTTAAAGTTCATTTCAATTTGAAACGCATAACCGTTGGATTTTATCTTATTAAGATCAATCGATTCCAAAACTTTTCTGCGAAAACATTTGAATCCGCCGGTTGAATCGCTAATCCGCATTCCGGTGATTACACGCGTATATTTGTTTGCAAACCAACTGAGCATTAATCGCTGCATAGGCCAATTAACAACATTAACTCCGTTTTTATAGCGGCTTCCAATAACAAAATCGCAATGTTCAATCGCGGATAAAAAGTTTTGTATTTCCTTTGGATCGTGGGAATAATCAGCATCCATTTCAAAGATGCAATCATAATCATGTTTTAACGCATAAGTGAATCCAGCACAATAAGCTGTACCCAAGCCCATTTTTCTTTCACGATGAAGTACGTGCACTTTATTGTTGATCACGCATAATTCATCAACGTACTTTCCAGTGCCGTCTGGTGAATTATCATCAACAACAAGAATTTCAACATCAACCGGATGACGCTCTAAAATATCCGGTATCAATTTTGTGATGTTGGATAGTTCATTGTATGTTGGGATTATTATCAGTGTTTTGGGCATATAAATATTCAGCTGTCAGTCTTCTTTAAATATTTTAAATTCGTAATTCCTAATTCCTAATTCTTAATTTAATCAAAATGTCCTTTTCCAAAAAGCATAACAAAGACGGTTCGAAACATTATTTTAAAATCCATCCGCAATGACATATTTTCGATATAGAATAAATCGTATTTCAATTTTTCTTTAACATCTTCTACAGTTTCGTCATACTTATGTTTTACTTGTGCCCAACCGGTTATTCCGGGACGAACTTTCAATCTCCTTTTATAATAGGGAATCTCTGCTGAAAGTTTTTCTACGAAAAATGGTCTTTCCGGACGCGGACCGACAAGACTCATTTCTCCCTTTAAAATATTTATCATCTGTGGAAGTTCATCAATCCGTACCTTACGAACAAATTTACCAACGCGAGTAATCCGCGGATCATCTTTTACTGACCAAACAGGACCGGTAAGCTTTTCTGCATCCTGCCTCATCGATCGAAATTTATAAATGTTAAAGATTTTCCCGTTCAATCCGCATCGTTCTTGTTTAAATAAAACCGGACCTTTACTATCGAGTTTAATTGCAATTGATGTTAAAAGCATAACTGGAGAAGTCAGTAAAAGAAAAATGAATGCGAAGATGAGGTCTAAGAATCTTTTAATCTTAGCTTCCCATGCCGGCATTAGTTGCGGATTAATATCAATCAGCGGGAATCCATAAAGTTGAGAGGTTCGAGCTTGACCGCTTAAGATGTTGTATAAATCAGGGGCGATTTTTAATCCCACATTTTTGTTTTCACACTTCCCGATGATTTCAATCAATGTATCTTCAGAAAATTTCATGAGTACGATAATTACTTCTTTGATACTTAATTCATCAATTCTTTTGGGAATATCTGAAACTGTTCCAACCACCTTAATATTTTTATATTCTTTTTCAAGATCATCATCAGCAAGAGTAACATAGCCGACAACATCAATTCCAAGTCCCGGATGATCGAGAATTTCTTTGTGAATTTCATGCGCATTATTATTGAAGCCGACAAGTAAAGCATTTCTTCTTCCAACACCGTTAATTAATAATCGACGTTGAAAACCGCGTACGGCGAGTCTGCCGACTGAAACCCAAAGGAGAAAAAATCCCCAGTATATGAAAATTAAGAATCTACTTTCGGAAGAAACTCC
>JAVHOS010000225.1:0-2326 GCA_036170205.1 Ignavibacteriaceae bacterium
AAATAGAAAAGCCTCAAGAATTAATCTTCTTGAGGCTTTCTGCATTTAAAGATTGTAAATCTTCGCCGATTATTCTATCATATCAAAAATTGCTTCGATTCTTCCGAGCGGTGCAGAAATTTGAACTCCATCGGCAAAAGTTTTAACATGTTCAAAAGTTTCCCGTGCAATTTTAACACCTTCGTTAAAACCATCTTCTTTTGTTGTCATCTTTTTCATGCGTTTAAGAATTTCTTGCGGAACCGTGGCGCCCGGCACTTCGTTATTCATAAATTCGGCGTTACGGAATGAAACCAATGGCCATATTCCGCAGATGAGAGGAAGTTTAATTTTCTCAATCCGTTTCATGAAATTTTCAAGAAGTTTTATATCAAATACCGGCTGAGTTATCATAAATTCAGCGCCGGCTTCTATTTTCCAATCTAATCTTTTTAATTCTTCATCAAGATTAATTGCGCCGGGATTAACGCCAACTCCTGTACAGAATCCTGTTGGATCACCAATCGGATTGCCTGCGATGTCAAGTCCATGATTTAAACGATTAATAATATTCGTCAACCCGATCGCGTCAACATCAAAAACGGCAGTAGCATCGGGATAGTTACCAAGCTTTGGCGGATCGCCGGTGATCGCTAAAATATTTCGCAGACCCAAAGCCCATGCGCCAAGTAAATCAGACTGCATCCCGATAACATTCCTATCTCTGCACGCAATGTGAAGCACAGTCTCTATCCCAACTTCTTTCTGAATAATTGCAGCAAGTGCGAGTGCAGACATTCTTGCTGAAGCTCTTGGTCCATCAGGAATATTGATCGCATCTATTCCTGAGTGATAAAGTTTGCGCGCCTTCTCAACTTCTTTTGTAGGCGAAACTCCTTTTGGTGAAACAAGCTCAACCAATTTTACAAATTCTTTTTTTAGCAATTTGTTTGAGAGACGTGACTTTTCATTCTTCTCATAAATTTTAATTTCCGGTGGTTTTTCAACTTGCAAATCAGAGATTTTTATATCCATCTTTCTGGCAGGCTGAAGAGCCTGAACAGCTTTTCGCATTGCTCTAATGTGTGTGGGATTTGTTCCACAGCAACCGCCAACAATAGCCGCGCCGGTTTGAATAAATCTTTTGGCATATTCAGCCATGTATTCTGGCGAGGTCATATAAATATTTCTGCCGCTAATATTTTGCGGTAAGCCTGCATTCGGCTGAACAGAAATTGGAATGTCGGTAAGTGATCGTAAATTTTCCAGCGCATCAAGCATTGCTTTTGGACCAACGGAACAATTTATACCCACAACATCAACAGGATAATCTTTTAGTTTTTCAATAAATCTTTCAAGCGGAGCTCCGCTGAGCAGTGTTCCGCTTTCGTTTATCGTAACTTGCGCCACAATCGGAAGATCAGCATTGAGTTCCCGTACAGCTCTTATTGCCTGGATCATTTCTTCTACAAGCGCGAATGTTTCTAAAATAATTAGATCAACACCGCCGTCAAGTAATCCTTTTATTTGTTCTTTGAATGCATCTTTTGTTTCGTCAAAAGAAAGTTTCCCGAGTGGCTCAATCTGAACACCGAGCGGTCCAACCGCACCTGCAACAAGCACGGGATCTTTTGCTAAAGCTTTAGCGAGCTGCGCTCCTCTTAAATTTATTTCGTAAACTTTACTACCCAGACCGTGCGGAGTAAGTTTAAAAGTATTCGCGCCGTAGGTATTGGTTTCAATAATATCTGCGCCAGCGTTAATATAATCCCGGTGGACTTCGGTTACCAATTCGGGATTTGTTAAATTTAATTCATCGAAGCAGCGGTTAATGTAAACTCCTTTTTCATAGAGATAAGTGCCGGTTCCGCCGTCAAATAAAATTATTTCATTCCCTAATCTTTCGCGAAAGCTTTTCATTTATAATTCCATTTTTTGTTTGATAAAGATTGCAATTTAACTGTAAACAGTATGCGTCAGTAATATTTCTAATTTTCATTTTTAATTTACTTAGATATAAAAAGAGTAAAAAATAAAAATTACAATTATGATTGTGGAAAATGAAGCAGTTGTGTGTTTTCTTCAATAAAATAGGCGGTTTTCGATCAACCGGAATAGATTTGAACGGTTAAATTTTGCAATAAAACATTTTAAGATTAACTTTGCAGTCGATAATTTTATTATCTAATCAGGCTTGTTGGGCTAGTAAAATTATTCTGATAGAAAAAACTAACTTGCCCCGTGGTGTAATTGGCAACACGCCTGACTCTGGATCAGGAAAGTTCAGGTTCGACCCCTGACGGGGCAGCAAAATTATGGATGATGGAGGAGGGAAGATGTTTGATGG
>JAVHOS010000226.1:0-2319 GCA_036170205.1 Ignavibacteriaceae bacterium
TGGTCATCGGTCAATAATAAATGACAATTGACCATTGACGAATGACATTTTGACAATTACTTTTTTACATACTCTTTAAATAGCGGAACTAAATCCAATTGTTCCCAGGTAAAAAGATCAACAGTTCTTTCAATAAATTTTGCTTTGCCGCTTTCTTCGCCTATGATAACTTTTATCTTCGCATCTTTTTGATATTTTCTGCCGAAATGTCCGTACGAAGAAGTTGCAAGGTAAATAGGATTGCGAAGTTTTAATCTATCGATTATCGCTTTCGGAGTCATCGGAACAATTTTCTGAATCATTTTAGAAAGTTCACCATCCGGAAGAACGCCTGTACCATGCGTATCTACAAAGATCGACATCGGTTCAGCAACACCAATAGCGTAAGAAACTTGTACCAAACATTCTTTTGCTAATTTAGCGGCGACTAAATTTTTTGCGATATGTCTTGCTGCGTAAGCGGCGCTTCTATCAACCTTGGAAGGATCTTTGCCTGAAAATGCGCCGCCACCGTGAGCGCCCCATCCGCCGTAGGAATCAACAATAATTTTTCGCCCGGTTAAACCGCTGTCTCCATGTGGTCCGCCGATAACAAACTTTCCGGTTGGGTTGACATAGTATTTCGTTTTTTTATCGAGGAATTTTGCCGGGATGACACTTGGAATAACATACTTCTTTACATCCGCTTCAATTTGTTTTTGACTTACATTTTCATCATGCTGTGTGGAAATTACAACCGCATCAACGCGTAATGGTTTGCGTGTTACTCCATCGTATTCAATCGTTACTTGAGACTTTGCATCGGGACGAAGATATGGCATCAGCTTCGGTTGTTTTTTGCGGATGTCGGCTAATTTTTTTACAAGCTTGTGTGAATACTCTAAAGTTAAAGGCATATAATCAGCAGATTGATCGCAAGCGTAACCGAACATCATTCCTTGATCACCGGCGCCTTGTTCTTTGTGGAGACCTTTTCCTTCATCAACACCTTGCGCGATGTCCGGAGATTGTGAATGAATTGCATTTAAAACTCCGCAAGAATCATACGAGAACATATACTCGCCTTTTGTGTATCCAATATTTTTTACCGTGTTGCGTACAACAGCTTGAATATCAACATAAGCGGAAGTAGTAACTTCACCGGCGACAACAACAAGTCCGGTAGTAACTAACGTTTCGCAAGCTACGCGGGCTTTCGGGTCTTGTACATAAATAGCATCTAACACTCCGTCGGAGATGGCATCACAAACTTTATCCGGATGTCCTTCAGAAACTGATTCTGATGTGAAAAAGAATGACATAATTAATTATCCTTATTTATTTTCGTTTTTAGTTTATTAATAAAAATCTAGTTCAGTTGAATCGCCGGTGTTCAATCTTTTAAAACTTCCGTTAATTAAAGAATGTCTTCCGACGATAGAGTTTTCCAACAGAGAGCGGTTAACTTCTGCTTGAGCGCCAACAATGGAATTTTTAATAATTGATTCGCTTATCTTAACATTTTCACCAATCGTGGCAAATGGTCCGATCACTG
This sequence comes from Ignavibacteriaceae bacterium, assembly GCA_036170205.1. Lineage (GTDB taxonomy): Bacteria > Bacteroidota > Ignavibacteria > Ignavibacteriales > Ignavibacteriaceae > UBA1563. The sequence goes on from JAVHOS010000226.1 coordinate 1,535, forward strand.
AATTTTCAATCACCGCAGTTTCAGCAATAAATACCGGTTGGTTGATAATGACCGTTGGAATTGAAACATCCGTACTTTTTTCTTTTAAAAGATATTGATTAGTGGAAAGAAGCGTTTCAGGTTTTCCGCAATCGTACCAGCCATCAACTGAAAAAGTGGTAAATTTTTCTCCGTCATCAATCATCATTTGTAAAGCATCCGTTAGTTGAAGTTCGCCGTTTGTCCGGATGTCCTTTTCAATTAAAGTTGTCAAAGATTTCTTTAAAGCATTAGCGTTGCTAATATAATATAATCCGACAAGAGCGAGATGGGAAATCAAAGATTTCGGTTTTTCTATCAACCTTTCTATGTAGCCGTTCGTCATCAATGCAACGCCGAACCGGCTGGGGTCCTCAACATATTTTACGCCGAGTGAATTTTGTTTCCTGGTAAAAACATTTTCAAGATTCACATCAAAAATTGTATCGCCGAGAATGATAAAAATTTCTTCATCATCAAACGTAGGGATAGCGGTGTAAATCGCATGCCCGAGACCTTCAAGTTCTGTCTGTTCGACAAAATCAGCTTGCAAGTCGGGATAATTTTCAGCGATGTATTTAATAATAAGTTCGCCCAAATGCCCGTAAATAAAGGTTGCTTTGGTTATTCCTTCGGCAAGAAGTTTATCGAGGATATGCCCCAGGATCGGTTTTCCTCCAACGTTTAGCAAAACTTTGGGAATCGTGTGCGTATGCGGTTTTAAGCGGCTGCCTAATCCGGCAACCGGAATTATTGCTCTCAATAAA
>JAVHOS010000227.1:0-11501 GCA_036170205.1 Ignavibacteriaceae bacterium
TAGAGCGGAACCAAACCGCAGTTGAAACCACCACTATGCTTTGCCAGCAGAGCCAGATAAAATAATCGGGAATTTTAAACTGTGTAACGATTGCAATGCTTAGCGCAAGATACGCTGTCATCACATAAAAAAAGTTTGAATATTTGCTGTGCCTCTTTGTCCAGAAAAAAGTTGAGAGAACAATAAAAACAAGAAATGCTACAAAATGGAAAAGTGGATTCAGCGGTGTAGGTTGAGTTACTGTGATCAGCAAAAACAATCCATAGCCAAGCGCTGTATTACCAACTGATGAAATAATTTCTTCCATTGATTCCGGTGTTACCACTTCTTTTAAAAAGACGCCGAGTGAAAAAAGTATTACAAACAAAAGAAGAAAGAGAAGATTGATCTCAGGCAAAGAACTAAATGCAAGAGGTTTCCCCACAACGGGATTATTTAAGAACCATAAAAGATGCGTGAGGTAAGTAAGAAGAGCCGTGTAAATAACAAGGTTAATCCATTTCTTTTTATAAGAGATAACAAGAGAAGCAGCAACTAACGCGGTTTCAAAAATTAAAATTGCCGTCGGGTCGTCGCTTACTAACGCAGTTGTAAAACCGAGAGCGAATGTTACTCCGGTAATGTAAATTGATTCCCGTTTGAGTGAAATAAAAAAACAAAGAAGAACAACCAACGATAACAAACCAACTTCCAAAGCCGTATCAGAAACGGTTTGCTGCGGACTAAAAAAATACAAACGCAGTGTAGTAAAGTAGAGGAGAACTAAACTTCCGCCAAGAAAATAACCGGCGATAAATTCATAATTCTTTCTCAAGTAAATTGAGAAAGCGCCAATAGCAAAAGCTAAAATATATCCGAAGAGACTTGGGAGAAAAGAAGGAAGATGTTCGTAAGGAAATGTTAACAAAAAACCGATACCGATCGCTAAAACAATAATTCCGGTTTTAGCGAACCAAAATTGTCCAATGCGGTTTTCTAATTGTTCCTCTTCACTGTTTTCAGAAATGTCTTCAACAAACTTAGGAATCGCCGTTTGTTTGTTGGTAACAACCTCCGGTTCATTTAGAGGTTCAAGATGAAGAGCATTTTCCACAGCCGTAAGACGCAAATCAATGCGTTTTAAATAATCAATTATTTCCCCGTGTGATGATAACTCGGAAAGATTATTCATTACATCTCCTAAAAACTTGTTAAAAGATTAAACTATTCGTGCATCAAAAACAAGAAAGAAAAAGGATGGAAAATCCGAAGAAACGGAGCCGAAGGTGATTCAGCTCCATTACTACAAAATGAAATTTAAGAACACATAACCGGAAAGAAGCGTTAAACTTTTACAATTGTTTTTCCGCTTGTTTCTTTTCAATTTGCTTGATATACAAATAAAGTGAAAGCGATAACAGACCTATTATAAACATAGAAACTACCAATCCGTAACGTCGGAAGAAATAATTGTCAACAGCTTCTTTAGCCTCACTGATTGAAGCTGTTGTTACGGCTAATCCTTTTCCAACCACAATCTCTTTAAATTTAGCTTCATTAAAAGAATGAACCATTGTACGCGCTTCAAGTTTTGCCTGGTGTGCATCGCGCAGCTTAAATTTCGTTTCCGAGATTTCCATTCCTTTTTGTTCAGCTTCGTTTATAAGTTTTAGGGCTAACTCTTCAGATGTATCTAAACTATCAATATAGTTTCGCATTTTTTTTGCAACTAAATATCCTTTAGTTGATTTTGTTTCCGTGTGGCATTTGCTGCAAACCGCTTCTTTGCTAACACCGAGCATCGCTTTTGTTGCAGGCATAATTGCATGATTGCTATGGCATGTTTCACATTCTGGTAATTTTGCTTTATCGAAAGCTTGTTTATGCGGGCTGGAAGAAAACAAATCTGCATTTAATGCATGACACGTTCCGCATACTTTAGAAATAGATTCAACTCCCGGCGGTGTTGCACCATGATTACCATGGCAGCTATTACAAGCAGGAGCGCCAACATCATGTTTTTCCAATAACACTTTTCCGTGAACACTAATTGAATATTTTGCGTATTGATCGGTTGGAATTTTATAACCAGCCATATATTGTGCGTCGCTATGGCATTTTGAACAGGTCTCAGGAATATTAAGCGCGTATACTTGAGACTTCGTATCTTTTGTTGCACGAATTCCATGGCTTCCGTGGCAGCTTGCGCATTCGGCAGGTTTCGGATCCCCTTTTGCATTCAGCATTCCGTGCACACTCGTTCTATATTTTGCAACCTGATCAACCGCAAGAGAAGGATTGTAGGTCTGCATAAATTTTGCGTTGCTGTGGCATTTTCCGCAAGTGTTTGGAATGTTTAAAGGATAAACAGGAGAAGCTGGATTTTTTACAGAAACAATTCCATGCGCGTTATGGCAAGTAATACATTGAACAATTTTTTCTTTTCCGTTGGTGGAAAGTTTTCCGTGAACGCTGGCTTTTAATAAGTCAAATTGATTGGTTGGAAGATGCGAACCATACTTTTGCATCATTTCTTTTTTTGCATGGCAGTTAGCGCATCTCAAAGAAATATCATCTCCTTTTGGAATTCCTAAAAATCCGGCGGACTTACTCATCGCTTTATCCATATCATCGGTTTTGCTATCACCGCCATGGCAGCCTGCACAGGAAATTCCTTTTTGAAAGTGAATATCTTTTTTAAATAAATCAGCAACACCGCCCAGTTGTTCGTGGCATATAAAACATTGGTCTGAACTTTCGGGAGTTTTTCCGTTAAGTACAGAATATCCGGTTAAGAGAAAAAAGGTACAGGTGAGAAAGATTAAATTTTTCATGCTACCCATCCAAGTATTGTTAAAACGATGATGAACATAATGACGAAAATGCCAATGTATGTGATGAGTCTATTTTTTTCTCCGCGGGCGGTTTTTCTATCCCAAAACGGAACAATCAACCACAACGCAAATGCGGCGCCGAAAAGAAGAATGCCTAAAACTTCTCCTTCAATAAATAAGATGTGCGCCGGAAAATATTTTAAACTTTGGAACATGAAAAGGAAATACCATTCTGGTTTTATGCCCGCCGGCGCTGATCCAAACGCATCGGCTTTGTGCCCAAGTTCCGCCGGGAAAAATACCGCAAGGATTGCAAGAAGATTTAACATCACCAACCAGAGGAGTAAATCTCTTAAAAGAAAATTCGGGAAGAAAGGCATCGTCTTTTTTTCTTTTTGGGGAAGTTTTTCAAAATGCATCGGCTCGCTAATTCCCTGTCTTTGAATAAGCAGCAGATGAATTCCTAAAACCACGGTAAAAATTCCGGGAAACAATGCAACGTGAAATCCGAACAAGCGCGATAACGTTGCGCCGGTAACATCCGGACCGCCGCGCATAAGAATTTTTATCGGCTCACCGACTATCGGAACTGCGCCTGCAATATCGGAACCAACTTTTGTAGCAAAGAATGCAAGTTCATTCCACGGAAGCAAATATCCGCTGAACCCAAATCCCATTGCAAGGAACAACATCAGCATCCCCGTTACCCAGGTTATCTCTCTCGGTTTCCGGTAAGCTTTTTCGAAATAAACGCTGAACATGTGAATGACAGCGGCTAAAATAAAGAGGTTTGCCGCCCAACCATGAATGGAACGGATGAGCCATCCAAACTGAACTTTTGACATGATGTATTGAATACTTTCGAAAGCTAAATCTGGTCCCGCTTTATAATAGAAGAGAAGTAATATTCCGGTAACAACTTGCACAACAAAAAAGAAAAGTGAAACTCCGCCGAAATAATACCAGATGGAATGTGAGTGAACGGGAACATATTTTTTCCCCATAAAGTGAACAAGGTCTTCAAGATGAAGCCGTTCGTCAAGATAATCATAAGCGTCTTTAAATATCTTTTTCATCTATATCCTCACGCTTTCTTCGAAACAAAAATATTTTCGCCTTGTAAGTTAACTTGATAAATGTCTAACGGGCGGGGCGGAGGACCGGAAACATTTTTACCGTTCAAATCATATTTACCGTTATGGCAGGCGCACCAGATCAGTCCCATTTCTTTTTTATACTGAACCGTACAATCGAGATGGGTGCAAACGGCAGAGAGAGCTTTAAACTCATCTTTTTCAGTGCGAATAACAAGCACGGGCTTATTCCCGAACCGGACAATCTTGCCGCTGTCTTTTTCAAAATCTGAAATCTTTCCTGCAAGAACGCTTGAAACTTCTACTTCGTTTTGCTTAGGAGGATTTAAATACGACACAATAGGATAGAGGACGGATGCTAAAAATCCGACTACACTTGTGGAGAGGAGATATTTTAAAAAAGATCTCCGGTTTTGGTTGCTATCCAAATCACTCATTGAAACACCTTTCTAAAGAAATAAAATATGCAGGATTGAAATTAATGCTATTTGGAAAATAAAAAAAGTAACTTCCTTCATTTAAGAAAAAAAATCTGATTTATTTCTCTGCAATAGCTATTTGAGTATAATTATGTCGTTGAATTGCATTATGAATTCTTTTACACAACTAAATTGAATAGTAAATTACAATCAAATATACTCGTGTAAAACTATAGCGATTTTATATTGTTGACGTGACGCTAAGTCGATCTTTCGTACCAAGTGAGGTTCATTAGCAGTTAGTAAAATTATTTAGGGCAATAAATCATTCACCTTTGTGCGCGATTGAAATAAAGATATAATGATTTAACATCTTCCGGCAAAAGTTTAGGAAGTTCTTTGCCATGGGTATAAAATTCTTTTTCAATTAACGGCAGATGGTTCAACAATTTACTAAAGAATTCATCGATATTGTCAAATGGCTTAATATCTGCTGCGGCAATAACTTTATCTGAATTTCCTTTATTATGACAATTCAAACAACCTTTAGTTACTAACAGTTGTTCTCCTTCAACTGCTGATCCTTTTACCTTTTTGTTATTATAAAAATATAAATAGGCTATGAGATTTCCCATTTCATTCTCTTTAAATGAAGGCCATGATATTTTATGTTTCGACATAGCCGATTCCATTATGTTAGAATGATTCCACATCATACCGGCAATTTCATCAACACTCTTTTGAAGATTAATACTATTTAAGGGAGTGCCGATTTTCTCCTTTGAATGGCAATAAGAACAATTTTTCGTATCGAATAATTTTTCACCTTTTACCGGGTTACCCGGATACATGAAATTTTTATTTCGCCTTCCTAATGAACTGATTGCTTCAAGGTATGCCGCAAGGTCTGCAAATTCATTATCCTTAAAAAGAGGTATTTTTATATTTGATATGTTTTGTTTCTTGTGCATCTGTGCCGCATGATTCCACATCACTTGAGCTAAATATATCGGGGAAGCATAATATCCGGTTTTATCAAGAGGGATTTTATCGGAAATTGGTTTCCCAACCGAATGACAACTTGCACACTTCATTTGAGCAAACAAATTCTGTCCTTTGCTTACACTTCCATTGTTACTAATGTAACCCAAAAAGTAAATGAAATATCGTAAACTGCGAAAATCTTCAGAACTCATTTCCTGTTGATGGATATTCATTTGCTGAATCTGTTTAATCATCTTAGGAGAATGGTTCCACATGTCTGTTATTAAATCATAATCTCCGCTAAGAAAATTTTTAGAATTGAAATCAGGCGCGGTATTTCCGCCGTAACCATTGATTGAGTGGCAATTGATACATCCGTAGCGTTCAAATACTATTCGTCCGTCCAGCGGATTTTTAGGTAAATTCTTTGCATCCGATTGCTTCTGTTGAATAATATAATTTCTCGGTGTGAATCCATAAAAGAAATATATAGTTGCTAGTAGAACTGTGAAGGCAATTATAAATAAAAATTTCGTTCTCATATTTCAATCTCCTTTTTTCTTCCCCGGTATAAACCTACCAAAACATAAGTTAAAATTCCTGCCAAAACCCAAAAGACAATAATACCGAGTATGCTAATGGCAATTGACGCAGATTGATGATCATTTACTTCATAGGATACGTTTACCAAATTAATTAACAATAGAGTCATACCGGATGCAAGCATCCATAAAAAGGATAAGAGTATAATTTGAATGAAAATAATTTTTCCAAAAAAACTTTTAATTTTGCTGAACATAAATTCCTCACACCATTTATTTTTTTATGTGACCTTTTGACGGTAAATATTGGTTTAGTCTATCAGAAACAATACGAACACTTTCCTCACGTCCTTCCTTTATTTCCCAAATAGAAATTAGAGGAAATAGTTTGGAAAATGCCATAAAGCCGAGAATAAAAGCGGCAGTAGCAGCGGCTAAAAGTGAAATTTCTGTAAAAGATGGAATGTAGATACCGGTTGGAAAAGGCAATCTTGGATTTGCCAATGAAGGAACAACTACTATCAATCTTTCCAACCACATCCCGATTGTAACGGCAATTGAAGTAATTAAAAGACCTGTTATTGTTTTAGTTTTTTTATTACTTAATATGATAACAGGCAGGACGAAATTACACACAACCATTATCCAGAAAAATGGGGAATAAGTTCCGATAATTTTATATAAAAACACTCTCATTTCCGTTGGCTCGTGTCCATAAAACGTAGTGAGATATTCGGCAAATGTAAAATAGAACCACAGTAGTGACATCACCAATAATAGTGTTCCAAGATAATTAAAATGAATATCCTTTAGATAATCCTCGAAGTGGTAGGCTTTACGAAAAACAATCATAACAATTATTAGCGCAGCAATGCCGGAGAATATTGCACCGACTACAAAGTAAGGACCAAAAATAGTACTATGCCAGCCCGGTTGTAACGTCATAGAAAATATCCAGGAAATTACCGTATGTACAGAAATAGCAATTGGAATGACCATCACCATAAGAATATTTATTGCTTTTTCTAAAACATGTTTTTGCTTTTCCGTTCCATCATAACCCCACGATAATATTTTGTACAGTTTGTGGAACCTTCCTCCTCTATCTCTAAGAAGCGCTATATCCGGTATTAAAGGTAAATAAAGATAAATTGTTGAAGCAGTGAAATATGCTGTAATACTCGTCATATCCCAAAGAAGAGGAGACTGTAATCTTCCACGTTGAAAAATATGTAATATTCTGTCCGGTCTGCCAAGATCAATTATAGGATGCAAGCCTCCAATCATAAGTACGATTCCGGTAATTACTTCCGCCATCCTTGTAATCGGGCGTCTCCATTCTGCTTTCGATAAACGAAGAATTGCAGAAATTAAGGTCCCGGCGTGTGAAATTCCTATAAAGAATACAAAACTTATAATATAAAATCCCCAGCTAACCGTTCCATCCATGCCTGTCTCACCAAGTCCAAAAATCAATTGACGTATGTACATTCCAACGCCAAATAATAGAACTGTTAACATAGCGCCGCCTAAAATATAGAATCCTTTTCCGGAATGATAGATCGGATTAAAGAGTACTTCATCTTCATCAATATTTTGAGGATTGTTCATTTCTAAGACCTTCAAATTTATAAAAAACTATGACTTCGATTTAGCTCTTAAATAAGAAACTTTAGGTTGTGTTCCCAGTTCTTCTTGCAAAGAGAACTTTCTATAATCTCCCTGTAATTTGGATACACTGCTTTTAGAGTCATCAAGATCTCCAAAAGTAATTGCATGCGCCGGGCAGACTTCAGCACAAGCAGGAACATAATCTTGTTCCGACATTTTTCTGTGTTCTGTTGCAGCTATTTCTTTTGCTTTTTGTAATCTATGAACACAAAACGTGCATTTTTCAACTACTCCTTTAGGACGTACCGACACATCAGGGTTAAAGCATTTTTCATATTCAATTGATTGCTCCTCTTTATACCAATTAAATGATTTTGCCGTGTAAGGACAATTAGCCATACAATATCTACAGCCGATACATTGGGGATAAACTTGAGCAACTATTCCATCATCTCTTTTGTAAGTTGCTCTAACAGGACAAACTTTTACACACGGAGGGTCATCGCATTGGGCACAAAATGTAGGCATCGTTACAGGATTAATATCAGGATAATTGCCTTCATAATTGGTGGTGGACAATTTCATCCATTGCATAACTCTGTCCATATGTGCGCTTTCTTTAGAAACTATCTGCACATTATTTTCAAGTTTACAAGCTGTAACGCAAGCTCCACATTGATTGCATTTGTTAAGGTCTATTACCATTCCGTATTTAGACATGATTACTCCTTTGTAAGCTACCCGGTAATTCTTGATTTTGATTTAATCTGTTCGCTGAAAAAAATGAATTATTAGAAGAAGCCGGTTCAATTTCGGCAACTGTTTCAGAAAATGATGGTTTGCCGAATACACTATCACAAATATTTTCAGTAAATGTTAAAGGATTTATTCCGGAAGTATCACCTAACACGTTATGTCCCAAACCAAAAGGAATATCTAAACTGCCCGGCATAACAGCCGGATTATAAATGAGTATCGCAGGAAATTTTCCTTTGCCGGTTTTAATAAATACTTTACCTCTATCAGGCAGTGATTGGCTGCGGGCAGTTTCGGGATTGATCTCAGCCCATAATTCATAATAGACCGACCAATTGTGTCCGAACTGTTCAACAAGAACCGGATACAAACTCATATTGCCTTTATAATCAAGGTTTTTTCTAAAAATATTCAGATGATATTTATTTTTAGATGCGGTTCCAACCGAGAAATTATTTCTCTTATTATCGGTAGAAAGTTTACCGGTAAAATTAATTTTAGGAGAATAAGAACTTTTTTCACTATATGGATTCCACCATCCGCCATATTCCAGTAGGCTATCCCAAAAATCATCGAAGCTTCCGTACTCATTTGTTTTCCATCCAATTTTCATTAGACCTTTTTCGATTTCAGTAAATTTAGTTTGACTCATAAGCGTACCGTTACCATTTAGATACAATTTGTTAGCAATTGATTTAATGTAATCGGAAACGCTATCGAAAGTAAATTTAGAATCTTTATTAAGATCCTTGATCAACGAAATTAATAAATCACCTGTGTCCACCGTTTTAAAAAACGGTTTAACAATAGGCTGCTGAACTGAAATAACGCTTTTACCGATTGATTCATCAAAATTTAAATCCAGTTTCTCCAGATCATTATGATCCGGAATAATAAGATGAGCGAGGGAAGATGATTCATCGATGAATGGAGAAAAACTTACAATAAATGGAATCGAATCAATTTGTTTTTTTAATGTTTCCTGGTCAGTGTTATTAAAAATAAAATTACTGCCGGAGATCATCAGAATTTTAATACTATTTTTATTTGCAAGACGATTTTTAAAAGAATTAAAGGTAACATTTTCTAATGTTGATTTAGTATTGTTAAATAGAGAAGAAAAGAATGGATCTTTTATTTTCCCGAATCCGGTAAATCCCTTTAAAGCATTGAGAAAGATAATTGCTACAGCATTCTGAGTCCCATTTGATGTATGTAAAATTGATTCGTCAAAATACGCAACCGGTGCAGTCGCTTTTTCAAACTTTCTTCCGATTTGAAGAATAGTATTAGCCGGTACGCCTGTTAATTCCTCAACTTTATCCGGGTAGTAATTTTCTAAAATATATTTTTTAATAGAATTGAATCCGGTAATGGATGATTCTGCGTTTTTGTCATACAACTCATCTTTCAAAAGGATATAAGCAATTCCTAATGCCAGGTCACCCAAAGCAGCGTGTTGCACTGGCACCCACTCATCCGCTTTAGAAAAACTTGAAGTTAATTTTGATCCGGCAGAAGTAATCTTATAACCCTTTTCTCTAAATTCAATTAATTTTCTAGTATAATAAAGAGGACTCTGAGATATTTCAGAAAGCTGTGAGCCGAAACTTAAAAAGTAGTCGCATTTTTCAAAATCAATAAAATCAGGAAACTCACTTGCTACATCCTGATAAGGTGATAAACTGTTATTCAGGTGGTTATCAATAATTAAATTATTAATTCCTGTTTCTTTTGAAAACTGATTAAAAAGTTCTGCTCGAATCCTTGACTCCGTCTGAGCAATTACGAATATATCCTCTTTATTATTTTCATTTTTTAATTTTTCTAAAAGGAGACTATACGCCTCTTTATAAGTTATGGGAATAAACTTACCATTAACTTTTTTAAGCGGACCAGTTATGCGGGAAGGATGATACAGATCAGAAATTGATGCCAGACCCAAAGAACAAATTCCTCCATCATTTATTGGTGATAAAGGATTACCGTATGCTTGGATCGGGAATTTGTCAATCAGTCTAACTCTTAAACTACAACCTCCGGGACATTTTGAACATGTCGTCAATTTCCAGGTTTCAGTCCTTGGTCCTGAATAAAGTACAGGCTCAAGAGATTTGGGCAGTTTCATTATTGCACCGGCACTGCTGCCAATTGCTAATCCGGCAACTGATGTTCCTAAAAGTTTTACAAAATCTCTTCTATTAATTTCCATCCAGAAAATTCTCCTTCAACTCATATTCCATTTTTCTGATCAGTAAAGTTCTTTTAATGATGACAATTACTACAATCGGTAGTAATTTTTCTTTCCGTATGACAATCAAAGCAAACACTCATTTTAAATGGTCTATAATTTTTTAGCACAGGTGATGTTTGCAAAGTCATATCGCCGTGGCAAAGTTCGCAATCCAGTTTTCCTAACTTAACGTGTCTTTGGTGAGAAAAGTAAACATAATCCGGTACAACAAAATAATTTTGCCATGGAATAAGTTTATTGTTCTTAACATAATTATAAATTTGTTTTTCTCTTTCTGAAGAAGGATTGATAATTTTTGAATGGCACATGCTGCATGTTTCAATATTTGGAATCTCGGCGCGTGCTTGTTTTTCAATCCCTTGGTGACAGTTTTTGCATTTTATTTTATGTTGTTTTGTATGCACATAGTGGCTAAATGAAACTACTACAGATTCACTACTTTGCATGGGTTCTCTATTAAAAAAATAAAACCCCGCAAGAGTACAACCTATGAATAGTATGATATAAATTATTTTATTTTTCATGAAGATTATGTCTCATTGATTACAATATTGAAAAAATCAGAACTACTCAATAATTTATTTCTTTTCAAATAAACACGATTTATTAATCTCAGTTTTGTTACGAGAAATTTTTCAAGTATGACAGACTTTGGCAATTACAATCCAGTGTGGTGAATTAGATTGAGAAAACGTTAAATTCATTGGTTAAATTTATTACTTAATTTATTGACATACGACTTTCAGTTGTGTGCAACTAAAATTAAAATATTTACTCTTTTAGCTTGAACGGTTTTCCACATCTTTATTTGTAATTCACACAACGAATCGTTCATAAATTAATTATTGATGACTACTCAACCGATCGAAGAAATTCTAATACAGCTCTTGCATCTTTTTCTTTCAACTTTTGATCCTTCATAATCGGAACGGTTTTCCAGTTCTGGATAAGTTTTTTTAGGTATGGATCATTTTTCTGCATTTCGTCTGTGTTCATTAAATAATTCATTATGAATTCAGGCGATAAAA
>JAVHOS010000228.1:0-11439 GCA_036170205.1 Ignavibacteriaceae bacterium
CGCAGAAAATTTTTGCTAACTATCTAATTCATAACCTGGCAAAGCCAGAACCAAAATTGATCTCAGAACAAGGATTAACGATTTTAGAAGTTAGAAGATTTTGGTACATCAAAAATCAAAAATCGTTAATCGTTATTCTTAAATTTTTAATATTCTTGCCATTTTGCGCAGAATATTTTTGCTAACTATCTAATTTGCTCTAAGCTTAGGGATGTATCTTTTCTCAACAAGCGAATCAGATTCAATAAGTCCGTCTTTCAGCCTGATAATCCGCGCTGCATGTTCTGCGATATATTCTTCATGGGTAACAAGAATGATCGTGTTCCCTGCTTCATATATTGTATTAAAGAGAAGCATAATTTCTTCACCGGTTTTAGAGTCAAGGTTCCCGGTAGGTTCATCGGCTAAAATAATTGAAGGCTTGGTAACCAAAGCACGTGCAACGGCAACTCTTTGGCGCTGCCCGCCGGAGAGTTCATTTGGTTTGTGATGAATTCTTTCACTTAGACCAACGCTTTCCAGGGCTTCTTTTGCTCTCTCTTTTCTTTCAGAAGAAGGAATACCGGCATAGATCAAAGGAAGTTCCACATTATGCAGCGCATCTGAACGAGGAAGAAGATTGAACGTTTGAAATACAAATCCGATCTCTTTATTTCTGATCTTTGCAAGATCATTATCGGTCATCTGACTTACGTTGTTGCCGGTAAATTCATACTTGCCTGAAGAAGGGGTATCCAAACAACCAAGCATGTTCATTAAGGTAGATTTACCGGAACCGGAAGGACCCATGATAGCGACGTATTCGTTTTTGTCTATCCGCAGAGATACATCGCGCAAAGCATGCACTTCCTCAGACCCGACCTTATAGACTTTGGCAATACTTTCAATATTAATAATATTCATTTTACTTCCGAAATAAATTATTTTTTCTTTTCAGTAAAAGATTTTTTCTTGCCTTCTACCTTTACTAACGAACCGTTTTTTAATTCTCTTGAGATAGCGCGGTAGCTGCCGTTAACAACCTCTTCGCCCCCTTTTAATCCTTCTTTTACTTCGATGTAATTATCATCGCTTAAACCTGTTTTAACAATTTTAGATTTCGCCTTACCGTTCACAACAACAAAGACAATTTCATCCGGCTTATTACCGTTAGATTTCTTCTCAACAACCTTAGCCATACTTTCTTCTTCCTGCCCTTCTTGCGGCAAGTTAAAATCGCCTCTTGCCGTAACACTTTGCAGCGGAACAGAAATTACATTGTTAACGGTTTCGGTACGGATATCGGCATTACAAGACATTCCGGGACGTAAATTGTTTTCAGGGTTAGTTACTCTAATTCTAACTTCAAAATTTACAACTTGCTCCTGCGTTCCAAGCCCCGATGTTTTTGCGCTGTTACCGATTTGAGTAACGATGCCTTTAAATTCTTTATCACCAAACGCATCAACTTTAATATAAGCCGTATCACCAACTGATATTAACACAACATCATTCTCATCAACATCAACACGCGCCTCCATACTGCTTAGATCGGAGACCGTCATAATATCTGTACCCTGGCTGAATCCGCTGCCTAAAACTCTTTCGCCAAGTTCAACATTCAATTGAGTAATTACGCCGGACATAGGAGAATAAATGGTTGTCTTGTTCAATGATTCGATCGTCTCTCTTAAAGAAGCTGCACTCTGTTGAACGTTAGCTTTTGAAGCTTCGTATCCAGCGGCAGTTGAAAGATAGGTACTTTTTGCAGCTTCAAGATCGGCATCGCTGGAAAGTTTTTTAGCATGAAGTTCTTTCATTCTATTATAATCTGATGAGATTTTATCTAACTCGGCTTTACGTTGTGCAAGTGAAGATTTTGCCGCCGATAAGGTAGCTTCAGATCTCTGCTTCTGAGCTAAATAAGCATCGGCTTTAATTTTTATGAGCAGTTCACCTTTCTTTACAACCTGTCCTTCCTTAACAGGAAGCTGAACAATTTCGCCTGTAACTTCCGGAGTGATGATAACCTTAAATTCCGGATTGATTTTTCCGGTTGCAGAAACTGTTTGTGTTAGGGTACGCTTTTCAACTTTTTCAGTCTGTACATTTATTATCTCTTCCTTATTACCCTGGAAGATAACAACCAAAACAAGCGCTACAACGAGCAAGCCTAATCCGCCGAAGATGTATAATTTCTTTTTTGATTTTTTTTGTTTACCGTTTGCCATGAGTATTTCTCCTGAAATAGATATTATTCAAATTTTTTATAATCAAGAATGCCGAGCGAATACTCAAGCTGTTCTTTTAGTTTTACATATTCAAATTGAGCGTTAACATAATTAGTAAGCGCGTTTGTGTAATCAGAATTTGCTATGAGAACATTTAAGAGCATTGTAGCGCCGAGTGAATATTTTTCTTGTTCAATCTTTCTATTTTCCGAAGCGGCGGTTACATTATTTCTACTTACGTCAACTCTCTTTTCGCTTGCCTGAAGATCGAGATAGGTTTTTTGCATTTCTTTTTTAATCTGACGCTCAAGATCGTTTACATCCAACTCACTGTTTTTAGCTTGAACTAAGGCTTGTTCCACCCGGTTCTCAACACTAAATCCTGAGAAGATAGGAATGCTTAAACTTAATCCGACCGAAGTAGTATAACTTTTAAACATCTGACTTATGGAATTGGCATTAGAACCATAACTATAATAATTAGAAAGAGAGGGTAAATGCCCTGCCTTTGCAATAGTAATGTCATCAAGCGAACTCTCATAGGTTAACTTTGCACTTTTGAAATCGGAACGGTTCGTTAATGCTTTTTCAATTAATGATTTAAGATTTGGATCAAGCGTAATAATGTCTAAAGTAAGTTCATTCCCGTTAACCGTAGGATCATCGAAACTGTAATCTTCTAATACATCTAATCCAAGGTAATAAAGATATTCCGACCGGGTTGTTTCAAAACTATTTTTAGCGCGGATCAACTCAAGTTCAGCGTTACCAACTTTAACTTGCTGGGCGTACACATCTGCAAGCGTAACATTCCCGAGTTTGTTCCGTTCCTGAATGATTTCATAATTTTTCTGATTCCATTTAAGATCGAGTTCCTTAACCTCCATTAATTTTTTGGCATTGATAACGTCATAAAATCCGCTCATCGCCTGATAGGCGATATTTTGTTTCGTGCGTTCAAGGCTGTACTTGGCAGCTTCCAGATTGTTTTCGCTTTTTGAAATATTCGCTATGTTGGAGAGACCGTCGAACAAGGTAAGATTAGCAGAAGCTCCGGCGGAGTAATTTCTGCTTTGTACGATTTGCTTAGGTGCCGAGAAAGCTAATCCATTATAAATATACTGCCCGCCTTCTTCAACAGAGCGGGACCAATTCCAGCCGCCGCTTGCAGAAAGAGAAGGCAGTAATCTTCCATAAGCCGATTTTACACCGGATTTATAAACTTGAATTCCCAGTTCAACTTTTTGAACATTTGTATTCTTCTGTAAAGCAATTTTTACAACTTCAGAAAGAGAAAGTGATTTTTGCGGATAAGCGGCGACCGCACAAAAAATAATAAGACTAAAAATAATTCCTTTTCGCATAAAATTCTCCATTAGCGTTTCACTTTATAGAACTATAAATAATTGACGATGAACTGATTTTTTACTGTTTCAAAAATAGAGAAATAACCTACGGTTTTTGGACATTGATTATGAGCGGTAAGATAAAATGATTAATGGCTGAATGGGGGAAGCTGTTAAAAGTGAGGCTGTCTTAATAAGATAAGACAGCCTCTAAAGCAAGGGTTTATTTCATGAGAATCATTTTTTTAGTAACAACTTGATTGTCGGTTTTCAAACGATAGATGTATGTACCGCTTGCAAGAGCGCTTGCATCAAATTTTACTTGCTGGCTGCCCGCTTTTCTGTTTTGATTGCTAATCAGTACAGCAACTTCTTGCCCTAAAACATTATATACTCTCAAGTCAACAAAACTTTCTTTTGGTAAACCGAAAGAAATTATTGTACTCGGATTGAACGGATTAGGATAATTTTGATTTACATAAAATTCAGCAGGTACGATATTATCACGTACACCGACAGAAATTTTTCTAATGAAAGTAATATTGAAGGTATCAACACTTGAAACAAGTGCAGCTTCTTTACCTTTTGTTTTTACCGTCCATTTAGAATGGAGTGTATCAGCAGTTCCCATCCATCCAAGAGCTTGCGTTCCTGTATAAGAATAAATCGTATCATTCAATACACCGCTTGTCTTTACTGGATTCAACAAAACGAACTGATAAATGAGCACATCATCATTGAAATCAACAGCTTTATTCCATGTAGTTGTGTAAGTTGCATTAGAGTCGGTAATTTCCACAACTGCATTGTTAGCCGGTGTTGCGAGATGGAAATATGGAAGTGGAGCAACTGGTACTTTCTGCGTAAAGTCAGAATAGAAATTAGGTATTATTTGATAACCGTCAGCATAAGGAGCAGCAGCGGAGAATTGTGAAGCCACACCTTTAACGTTTACAGGCCAGCTAACTTCAACACTGTCATCAATCTGAGTATCTTTATCAATACGCATTACAAGTTTGTCTTTTCCATCCCAGATATTCAAATTAACATTTGCACCTGGAGCAGGCCACGCCGGTGAATCACTTGCTTTTGTAACACCATTCAATTGGATCAGCATGCTTTCATATTTCTCGCCGTTAGCAAGGTAATCATTAATTGTTAAAACAACCGGTTCAACAGTCTTATTTGAATCAAGTTTCATAACTCCGGTGTTAATGTCTGTAGGAGTTATTTCATCTAATCCATTATAAAAGGAAACTGCGCCGGTGATTTGCAAAACATCACCTACGTTAAAAGGAACAACGGTTCCTCCCTTGTAAAGAGCAATTCCACCTGTTACATCCTGAACTGTGTATTGGGTACCCGTTGTTTGTACGTTTACTGAGTTAACAGTACCGATAACTGTTACAACCTGGTTTAATTTATCCGGTTTACCGTCAGCATTGGCATCTACTTTTGCTTCCGCGATAGTTATTGGAGGAGTTACAATTCCGGAACTTGTAATTGTTAAAGGATCAATTCCAGGATTTGTATAACTCAAGTTGGTTGTAGGTGGTTCAAGAACAAAAATTTGTTCGTTTGAGTTTTCAAAATAAATTAAATTTCCACCTTGATCTACGCCAACTTCTCCTCTTGAAGAAGTTGTATTATTATCGGGATCAGCAAAAGCTAATGTAACTGTTGGATTTGCTGCATCAAGATTAGTAATGGCGTAAATACCACTTACATCTGTACCGGCACCTGCTTTATCAACGGTAAGATAAAGAATATCACTTGAGGTATTCATCGTAATAGAAACAGCGTCACCGTCAGCAAAATGAGTACCCCAAACAGTATCTGCAAAAGTTCTTGCAGTTAAACTGTCGGTATAATCAAATTTAAAAACACCATCCATAATATTAGCAAGAGCAGAGCGAACTACTACAAAAAGATGTTTCTGATTTTGGTGGCCGCCGGCTTGAGCTGCCCAAAATGTCATACCAGTTTCGGCTGTCAACAGAACTTGCCATGGACCGGTGTATGTGGCACTATCACCAATTTGAGCAAAAAGTACTTGTGTAGTGGAAGTTACGATCATTCCTTTCGTAGCTCCTTCACCTACAACTTCAACATCTAAGAGTGTTCCGGTTGTAGGGATGGTATCAGGTGTGAAGAATTCATTATCTAGTGTGTCGGGATGAACTCTCATAATTTTCTTTTCAGTGTATGCGACTGAATAAATGTATCCGTCAGGAGCATAAGTGGGGGAATAACGTCTGTTGTTTCCTCCAAGTGCAACACTTCCGGTTGTTGGTACATAAGCTGAATCCGGTGCATGACCGAAAAGTTGTCCGGTCATTGCTACTCTTCCTAATCCAACAAAACCCCAAGGATTAGCGCCGCCGCCATTATTAATTCCATAGGCGAATCCGTTATTCCTTGATCTTGGATTATTTACAACTGTAACACCGCGGGTTGATAATCCAATAGCAACATCACCTGCATCGTGTCCCGTATAAGCGGTAGCAGCAGTATTTTGCGTTGTGGTAACTTCAACGGTGTAATCTCCGTTTGCAGCAGCAGTGTTTGCATCGTTGCTTCCATCCCACAATACATAATTGTCAGTTCCTGTTAAATCAGTTTTTGTAATTGTTTTTACTACAATATTTCCGCTGTAGATTTTAACCGTGGCGGAAAATGTTACCGTTGAAAATGGAGTGTAAAAACGGATCGCAGCAGAGGTTCCGTCTGTAAAACTTCCATCGAAGGGAGTTTCGTTTGTTGGCTGTGTAACTCTGATGTAGAATGGGTAAACATCGGCTTTTACGATGTCATTCAGAGAGAGCATCAGAGCAACAAAAAGTAAGAATGTTGTTGTGACTTTTTTCATTGAACTGTTCCTTATTTTATTTTAAGAATATCATTTTGTTAGTTAATTGTGTTGTGCCATTGTTTATAGTGTAAACGTATGTACCTGAAGCAAGTTTGCTCGCATCGAAAGAAACTTTATAATTTCCTTTTTCAAAATCAGCTTCATTTAAAAGAGTGGCAACTAAAGCTCCCTTAATATCATAAATATTTAAACTGATTTTTGCTTGTTTCGAAACTCCAAATTTAATTGTAGTTGAAGGATTAAAAGGATTCGGATAATTTTGTGCTAAAGTAAATGTTGAAGGATTCATTCCTTCTACTCTTTCAACGCCAAGAACCGTGATAGGAATTGTTGGTAATTGCCCTGAAAATACCCATTTTTCAATTGTCCAGCCATTGTAACTTGGTGTGTAAACATTTCCGGCCGCATCTACATCAATGCCATAAACTGAGGTATATCCGGAACCGGTTGGAAATTTCCCGTCATTTGTTCGATTATTAGTAACTCCGAATGTTTCTAAATTCCATTGTGCAATATCACATGTATCTAATTTTTCACCTGTATTTGGGTTTACAATATAAAATCTTCCCAGGTCATAAGTACCGCTTCCGTAATTATCAACACTAACAAAAAGCAGGTTGTTCTTTTTTAGAAAAGCCAAACCTGTGGGACCACCTTTTGCTCCATCAACTAATTGAGTATCGGTAACGGTAAAATTAAAATTATTGTGAATGGAATAACCGGTTGTAGGGCTGCCGGTATAGAGATAAACTTTGCGCGCGGTATAATTTGCAACGTAAAGCAGCGAGGCGTTACCGTTAACGGCAACATCTAAAGCTCTCCCGCTATCAGGAAGAACAAATGTTTGAACCGGATTTGCCGAGTGAGGATCACCCCATGAAGGATCATCGTTAATACCTTTGTAAACACGAACCGAGGCAAGACTATTATCACCTCCATAGGTTGTTGTAAAAACGTATCCGTTATCATCCACTGCTATACCATGAATACGTTCAGTACCTGTTTCCAACCGGTAAGGAGTTGAATAGACACTATCTATTCCCATTTTAAAAACAAGAATATTATGGGCATCATCGTTGCTTGTTATATAAGCGAGTGAATCGGGTGTTGCGGCTATACCAAGTGTTCGTTTTGAATAAACATTATCAAATCCGTTATCAGGGTTCGTCCAATAAACTTCTAAAGAGTCGGGTCGATAAACAAAATTCCCTAGCCTGCCGGTAGAGTCGCTCGCGTCTCTATACCCGATTGGGTAAGCTACAGGTCGGGAAAGTGATCCAATGAGAGCGAAGAAAGTATTTTCTCTAACGGCTGCAACGTTTACAGTATTAGTTCCGGTGGCGTTCGCTTCGGCGTTATCCCAGGTGGCGTAAGAGCATTGCCAAATCCCGTCAAAGGTTTGGGCTGAGATATGTTGAACGGTGAAGAGAAACGAGAAAAACAGAAACAAAACGAAGTAATTTTTTTTCATAAATCTTACCTTCTTAATTTTTTTTGAGAAAGGACATCTAATTTTATCAAAATATGCTATTAATGTCAAGCCTTATATTATTTTTCCCGGATATTATTTGTTAGCGCAATGTGGTTCATTTCAAAAGAATCATTTTTTTTGACAGAACATTTTCACCAACACAAAGTCTGTAGAAATAAATACCGGATGATAACGTTTTGCCATTAAAATTTGCAGTATAAATTCCCGGCTGTTTCGTTTCATCAACCAACGTTTCAATTTCATTCCCAATGAGATCAAACACTTTTAAACTTACATGCTGATCTTTAACATTCGAGTAACGGATTGAAGTTACAGGATTAAAGGGATTTGGATAATTCTGCTCTAAAAAGTATTTCTCCGGGTTATTGGTTTCATCGGCAGCGGCAGAAGTTGGAGTTTTAAAAAATTCTATCGACTTAAATATTACTTTATTGAAAGCTGAATCATCAGCCGTGGTTTCTAAGGGGAAACTGAGATAAATTAATTTCCCGTCTTTAGTTGAACCGCCAAACACGCCTGAATATTGATTCCCGGCGCCTTTCCCGTTTGCATATTGCATACATTGTACGCTTCCACCGGTTGGACTTATTTCATCAGGATAATCTTCTTCATACGTTTGCCCGATATAAAAATTACAATCACTCAAAGAAGAATTTTGCACTCCCTTTACCGATCCGGCTCCTGCATCATCAGAAACAAAAACTGATTTTAGATAATTATTGTAAAAGTCTTTATCGGCAGCGTCACCCTTGGAAGAAAGATCCCAGCCTATTTCACTTCCTGAAACAAAAAACTTTCCGCCACTCTCTAAATAATTTTTAACAAGAGTCTGTTCCGCATGGCTAAAGGTTTCATCGGTAGTGCTTTCATCTCCAGATATCCAGAAGACGGCATTATAGTTTTTTAACTGAATCGAAGAATCGAGAATTTTGGTATTATTAACAGTCTCAAAAGCCTCTGAAGCTGCCTCTAAAGCTTTGCCATACTTTATAGAAAAAGTATTCCCCGGTCCCTGCCAACTTCCGGCTTGATCATTTCTTGTAAAGCCGTCAACAATTAAACATTTTCGTGCCGCCGATTTTTTCAATCCCATGCTATTCGACCAGTTACTTTCTAAAAGTTGTTGCCCGATCTTTTTTACACTTGCGACTCTGAAATAAGCAACCTCATTTTCAGTGCCGACATTAACTTCTGTAGTCTTGCACATGTTTTCATCGAGCAACAAATTCCAGCTTGAACCGTTTACTGATTGATAAACTCTGTAACCAAATATGTTTGTTGTATCGCAAGTCCAGTTTAGAGAAACTATCCCGCCATAAAGCTCAATAGCTTGCAATAAATTCGGCTGACTTGCATTGGCACTGGTTTCCATTTCGTTATAATATCTTGGAGTATAGGTTGTTAGATCAGAAGCCAAGTATGACCAGTATGAAACGTCCCACCCTCTGGCAGAAGATTCAACCACTCTGAAGCTTCCGTTCGGATTCCGGCTTACAAACAATCTCACATGCCCTACTTTATGGATCGCATCGCCCGGTTTTAGATCATTCCAACTTGCATATTGAGTTGTAATATCGGGCATCATACTCGTGGATGCGTGGTAGCTCATCTGCCAGCAACGGCTTACAAATCCGGAACAATCAACACCAACTGCATAAGATGAAACTCCGGCAGTGTTTATATCGGCTGCATATTTTTCGTTTGCTAATCCTGCATCGTATTCTTCAAGCGTATTAAATCCGCCCCATTTGTACGCAACACGTGCATTACTTCCGACAACTAACCACGATGGGGTTCTAACAATATCACCATCGGGAGCAGAAACGTCGGAGACAGAAAGATTTTTTGAAGTGCATTTATATTGATGAAGCGCATAACGCTCGCCGATCTTCAAAGCGGTTACTCTGCTTGCCGGAGTATTGATTCCAGCAATCTGTTCTTGTTGAGGTTCATTTAAATTTAATAATTCTTTTGGGCGGAAGATTTTATTAAACTCTACTGGATAACGAATTGTTGTCGAAACCAGATTTGTCAATCCATTCCAACAAAATATTTTAATCCCCTTTTCATCGGAATAAAGGTGATACAAATTTCCTTCGGCATCAATCTGAAGGTCTCTTAACGTATAAATAAATTTTGCGAGAGGGATTTCTAAAACAGAAAGCACGTCACCGGAAACAGAAAACGCGTACACTTCCCTTTTTACCTCTAATGGTATTTGGGAAAGATAGGTTTCGACAACAACGAACGTATTTCCCTTTGCATCAATTCCGATTAAATCGGCGCAAGCTAAGTTAGAGGGAAAACTTAAACTTTTAAAATAATTTACACCCGGAATGTTTACACCAATCGAAAGGATTTCACTTTTTTCAACTTCTATTTTAATATCTTCGCCATGGGCTCCGCTCAAGAGTCCCCCGTGATCTTTAAGAAGAGTTGGATTCCCTTTGAATATTTTTTTGTGCAACAATTCAGGATGATCTTTTTCCGATTGAATATTAAACCGCGAGCCTGCTGAAGTGAAATCACCAGAAACATCCAAAGTTTTTCGTTCTCCCATTATTCTAAGTTCACCCTTTTCAATGGAGAAATTATAAATCTTTGAGTCGTTGAATGAAGTGAAATAAATATCCTTCCCGCTAACGTCAAATGAAGCGGCAGAGTAGTTATCGGAGTTTTCAATGCGTATCCCGAATGGAAGTTCAGAATATTTTTTATCGAAAATAATTTGATGCGACACTTGTGCAAAAAGCAAACCTTGTGTGATCAAACTTATTGCAATGAAAAGATAAATTCTTTTAACTTTTATTATCTCACTGTTTGTTTTCACGGGATGTACTTTTCTTCAATTGAAATGATGTTGTTGTGTTTCAGAGTAAACTTGAAAGGAATATGTGAGAACCGTTTCGCTCCGCTTGAAGCAAATAATTTACACAATTTAATTCGGTCAACATTTTCATTAAACTTGTAATTCCCTGAAGCATCACGGTTCAAAGTCTGCATTATAATTGCTGCCGAACTGTCGATCAAAAACTGCTCGGGTTCTTTTCCTTTAACCGATATAAAGTATTCGTTCGGAAATTCAAGTACTTCAAGTGAATCTGCAAATATTGTAACTGATTCCCGTCGTTGTCCGTTTCTCTTAATCCGATTTTCGATAAAAACTATTGAAGCAAAATATCCTTCACCGCGAACTGTTACATTTTTAAGATACCCGAAACGCAAACCGGAAATATCAGGAACTTGTACTGTTGATTTTGGTTCTGATTTGGAAACGTGAACATGTTTTGTATCTTTTTTGCATCCCAAAAAAAGTAGCGGGATAACAATTAAGATATTGAATCCAAACTTTGAGAAAGACTTACGCATTTTTACTTTCAAACAATAAAATTGCACCGTTTATATTTAAACTTTTTGTAATGAAATCACTTTCAATGATGTCTTGAATTAGACATTCCACAGTTCCATCTTAGAAATCTTCATAATCGTAATCTGATTCTATCAAAACTGAAATGATTA
>JAVHOS010000229.1:0-2279 GCA_036170205.1 Ignavibacteriaceae bacterium
CAACTGCCGCACGCGCCCTGGTAGCGGACTTTAAGCGTTATTCCGTTTAAGCCTAAAACTTCCAAACCGCCTCCGTCATTCGCTAACGCTGGTCGGACTTTTTGATTCAGCACTTCGTTTATCTTTTTCAATAACTCATTTGAGTTTTCATCTAATCCTTCCGGTTCTTTTTCAGCGGGAATTAAATTATTATCAAAATTTTTTAAAAAGGAAACTAACGGGCGCTGGATTTGTCCCCATTGTGTTTCGCGTGATTTTTCAACGGTGATAAATTTATCCATATAAAAGACAGAGAGAACTCCGGGAAGTTCAAATACACCGGAAGCCAACGGATCATTTGCGGCTTCGGCTTTACTGTGGAAGTGTCTCGTTTCAAATTTTAGTAATCGTTCATTTAAAAGAAATTTTAACGCATGCGGATTTGGCGTTAATTCAACATCGATAACTTGTAACATTTTTTCTCCATCTATAATTACAGTGTAAACTTAAAGCACAAACATGTTAAAGACAATAACAAAAGAAAGCTAATTAACCGGAATTGCGAGGATCGGAACGCGAACTTTATGCCTAAGTTCATCAACCGTGGAACCGTGAATCATATCATCAATCAATTTATGTCCGTGACTTCCAAGAATGATCATTTCGATTTTGTCTTTATCTACAAGTTTGGCTATTGCATCTTCCGGTTCGCCACCGCTGATACATAATTCGGTTTTAAAATTCTTTTTGTTTAAAAAGTCAGAAAATTTTTCGAGATAAATCCTCATCCGCAAAGCATCCTGATCATCAACAGCTTCGCCAAGAAATCTTCCCGTCGGCGATTCAACGCAATGCATTAAGAAGATTATGTTTTTTTCAGCCTGCAAAAACGGAAGCGCTTTTTGAATGATCTGTGAATCGAATCGATATTTTCCCTCCAATGCAATGCCCACGCGCTGAATTAACGTGCCGCTTTCGAGTGAAGTAAATTGAGCCGCAGTTGCGCTGATTACTTCTTGAATTTTTTCTTTGGTCAATATCGGTTCAAATGTTATCCAAATAAGCATTCCAAAAACGAAAAGAAAGAATGGGATTCCTAAAAATTTTATTGCTAATCCAACAGCTCCCGGATTAGAAATGTTTTCGAGTACAACATCCGAAACCAATTTAATATTTAACACAACAATAAGAATAGCGGCAAACCATGCGAGCATTTTCACCTTGGCGCTTGAAGCAAACTCTCCCATCTTTTCTTTGCTCGACGTAAAATGAAGAAGCGGTATCAATGCAAAGGGAAGTTGAATAGATAATATTACTTGCGACAAAATAAGCAGCATATCAACAGAACGATCACCAGCAAGATTGATAACAAAAAGCGCGGGAATGATGGCAATTAAACGGGTGATTAATCTTCGCACCCAGGGACGAACTTTTAAACCGACAAATCCTTCCATAATAATTTGTCCGGCAAAAGTTCCGGTGATGGTAGAAGATTGACCGGCGGCAAGCAGCGCGAGTCCAAATGCAAACGGAGCGAATGAACTTCCAAGCAGCTTTCCGAGAAGAGAATGAGCATCCATAATAGATGCAACATCAGAATGTCCGCTGCTAAAAAAAACGGAGGCGGCTAAAATTAAAATTGCAGCATTCACAAAAAAGGCGGCATTTAATGCAACTACCGAGTCGATCAAATTAAATTTATTTGCTTCCTTTTTTCCGGCAGTAGTTTTTTCAATATCACGAGATTGTACTAACGCAGAGTGAAGATAAATATTGTGCGGCATAACCGTAGCGCCAATTATGCCAAGCGCAATAAACAAAGCGCCGCTTGACATTGCAGTAGGAATAAATCCGGTTGCAACTTCGGCAAGATTTGGTTTTGCAAGTAGTAGTTCGAGAAGAAAACAAATTCCTATCATTGCAACAAGAGAAACGATGACCGCTTCCATTTTCCGGATGCCATAATTTATCAGCAGCAGCAAAAGTAACACATCAAGCGTGGTGATAACAACACCCCAAACCAAAGGAATTCCAAACAGCAAATATAAACCGATTGCAGAGCCGAGCACTTCAGCTAAGTCTGTTGCGGCTATCGCGAGTTCGGTAAATATCCATAAAATATAATTGATAGATTTGGGATAACTGCTGCGGCAAGCCTGCGCTAAATCTCTGCCGTAAACAATTCCTAACCGGGCAGCAAGCGTTTGAAAAAGAATAGCCATTAAATTTGCGAGAAGAATTACCCAAATTAATTTGTAACCGAACTTTGCACCGCCCGCAATATCCGTTGCCCAGTTTCC
>JAVHOS010000230.1:0-9698 GCA_036170205.1 Ignavibacteriaceae bacterium
GACAAATATCCGATTTACATTCCAACCAATGAATGGGCGCCGTTTGTAATTTTCGGTTTACAGGCGAATGCAAATCTTTTAAAGAATAATGCAACGTATGGAAATTTTCAGTCGAAGGAATTTCAAACCGCTTTTTCATACTTGATCAATTTTATAAAAGAAAATCTGGCGCCGATGAGCGTCTCGCAAGTGACAAATATCTATCAAGCATTTGCCGGTGAATATTTAAATATGTATATATCGGGTCCCTGGAATGTTAACGAATTTAAAAAATGGATGACTGGAAATCTCGCAGATAAGTGGATGACCGCTCCATTGCCGAATATTTCAAATGGAAAATATCCAGGAGTGTCTCTTGCAGGTGGATCGAGTTTGGTGATGTCGAAACACTCAAAGAAAAAAGCATCCGCGTGGAAATTTATAGAATATCTCTCAACTCCAAAAGTTCAAGTTGAATTGTTTCACTTAATAAATGATCTGCCCGCGGTAAAAGAAGCATGGAATGATCCTTCGTTGAGCAATGATGTTTACTTGAAAGCTTTTTACGATCAGTTCCAAAATGTTGTAGCAACGCCAAAAATTCCGGAGTGGGAACAAATTGTTTTTTCAAAGTTGCAGCAGTATGCTGAATACACCGCACGCGGTGTTATGACCGTTGACGAGGCGATGAAAGCGATGGACGGTGATGTAAATACAATTCTTGAAAAAAGAAGATGGATGATCAACAGAAATCTCAAATGACAAAAAACAAAAATCAACTATGCACAGAAAACACCTGATAAGTTTATGAAGAATAATAATTTCAAAGCCCTCGTTTTTTTTCTTGGACCGGCGATGCTTGCCATCTTTGTTTTCTTTTTTATTCCGGTGGTATCAGCATTTGTAATAAGTTTTACCGACTTTGACATTTATTCGCTTGGAAATTTTTCTAACGCACGGTTTATCGGTCTGCGCAACTACACACAATTATTTGAGGATCCGCTTTTCTGGACAGCATTACAAAACACTTTCTTTTTCGTCATTCTTGCCGGACCACTTTCCGTTTGTGTTTCTCTTTTTGCCGCCATGTTGCTAAACGCCAAACTCGTAAAGTTCAAAGGGATTTTCCGTCTTACTTATTTTATGCCGGTTGTAACCACACTTATTGCGGTCGCCATCGTTTGGCGTTTTATCTATCATCCGCGGTTTGGATTGCTGAATTATCTCTTGGGATTTATTCATGTTAATCCGGTTGATTGGCTTGGCGATCCTCTTTGGGCGATGCCTGCAATTGTGCTGATGTCTGTCTGGAAAAATTTTGGCTACAACATGATCATCTTCATTGCAGGGTTGAACAACATTCCCTCCGATCTTTACGAAGCCGCTACAATAGAAGGCGCTTCGTGGTGGCAGCAGTTTCGTTCCATTACCTTGCCGATGCTTGTCCCGACAACGCTTTTTATCAGCGTTATTACAATGATCGGATACTTCCAATTGTTTGCCGAACCTTACATAATGACACAAGGCGGACCTTTGAACAAAACTTTGAGTATCGTTCAATATATGTATCAAGAAGGATTCCGATGGTGGAATATGGGTTACTCGGCGGCAATTGCGTTTGTTTTATTCTTTGTTATTTTTCTTGGCACGGTCATACAATCCCTTATTCATAAAAAATTAAAGCATGCGTAGTATGAAAAAAGTCTTTCTCTATCTTTTTTTATGTGTTTCCGGACTCCTTACCATCGCCCCGTTCATCTGGATGATCTCTGCTTCGCTAATGGCTGACGGGCATGCGAGTGTTTATCCGCCAAGATTTTTCCCTGATGTTGCAACGCTGATTCAGTTCCAAACATTATTTACGCGGTTGAATGCGCTCTCCAATTTTACGAATAGTCTCATCCTTTCGTTGTTAGTTACTGCTGTTTCACTTTTGTTCAATTCAATGGCTGGTTATGCTTTCGCTAAATTTAGGTTTAACGGAAAGGATAAACTCTTTACAATCCTTTTAAGTTCGATGATAATTCCGGCGCAAGTAACCATGCTTCCGTTGTTCCTTATGTTAAAGCAAATGGGATTTATAAATACCTACATGGCTATCGTAATTCCGGGATTGGCAAACATTTTTGGAATTTTTATGATCCGGCAATACGCGCTTTCCATCCCGGATAGCCTTGTTGAATCTGCCAGAATAGACGGCGCAACCGACTTTCAAATTTACAGGAAAATAATTCTACCGCTTTGTACTCCCATATTGGTTACGCTTGCGTTGTTCACTTTTTTAGGAACGTGGAATGATTTTCTGTGGCCTTTGATCGTTCTAACTGATAACTCAATGTACACCCTTCCCGTTTCGCTCGCCAATTTGATGGGGGAACATACAAAAGATCCGGAATTGATGATGGCGGGTTCTGTTGTAACTATCATTCCGGTTGTAATCGTCTTTCTTGCTCTTCAAAAATATTACATTAAAGGAATTATGATGGGAGGAGTAAAAGAATAATGTAGTGCGCTATGGGAAAATTTTTTTTATTTACCATTCTTTTAAATGTTGAATATCGAACATGGAATCACGAATGATGAAGTTTTTCCACTCAATCCTCAGCGCTTCTTGTCGGTTTCCCAATTAGAAAAGAAATAGCTAAGTTTAAACACATTTTTAAAACAATTTTTCACAGGGAAGACGATGGAAAAGGAAAATGATTCTTTAGTTAATAACGAATCCGTTGATGACAAAAATTATTCAATGGAGACCCATCTCATTTATGGGAAAAACCAATCAAATAAATGGGATTATGCACATCATGTTGTGGCGCCGCTTACTTCTTCAGTAATTTTTCGGCTTGATTCTGTTGAACGTGGAGCCGAAGGATTTTCTGAATTTGCTCATTCTGATTTTATGACAGAAAATTCCCGACCGATTTACATTTACGATAGACTCGGCGAACCGAATAAAGATTTGCTCGAAGAAAATCTCGCTTACATAGAAAAAGGAGAAATGGCTTTAACGTTCTCAACCGGAATGGGAGCTATTTCTGGAATATTTGGAATTCTTACTAAAACCGGCGATGAAATTATTTCTCACAGAACGCTTTACGGCTGCACATTTTCTCTTCTAAATAATTGGTATCCGAGATATCAAATAAAAAATAATCAAGTCAATCTTACCGAACCGGAGAACATTTTTAAAGTCCTTTCACCCAAAACAAGAGTGATCTATTTTGAATCTCCCTCCAATCCTAATTTGGATATTATTGATATTGGTGCGATCAGAAAAATTCTTGACGAAGTAAATGCAAAGCGGAATGAATCGGAAAAAATTTACATCGTTGTTGATAACACTTTTGC
Source organism: Ignavibacteriaceae bacterium (assembly GCA_036170205.1). Taxonomy (GTDB): domain Bacteria; phylum Bacteroidota; class Ignavibacteria; order Ignavibacteriales; family Ignavibacteriaceae; genus UBA1563. Next base: position 3,328 of record JAVHOS010000230.1, read on the forward strand.
AACTCCTTATTGCCAGAGACCAATTGAATTTGGCGCAGATTTTACTATCCATTCTTTAACAAAAGGTATTGGCGGATTTGGAACCGACATGGGAGGAGTAGTTATCGGGAAAAAATCTTTTTATGATTCTCTTGTTTTGTATCGCAAAGATTTTGGCGCAGTATTGAATACAAAAGCTGCGTGGACAGTTCTAACTTACGGATTGCCGACTTTGCAGCTCCGCATAAGAAAGCAAATTGAAAATGCTCAAAAGATTGCCGAGTTTCTTTCTCAACATCCTAAAGTTGAATTGGTAAATTATCCCGGATTACCTTCATTTAAATATTATGAACTGGCAAAAAAACAGATGAAAGATTTTAACGGAAATTTTGCTCCCGGAGGATTGCTCTTCTTTGCTTTAAAAGGAAATTCAAATGAAGAGAGGCGTGAATTAGGAAGAAAATTCATGAACTACGCCGCAAAAAAAGCTTACACTATGACGCTTGCGGTAAGCCTTGGTCATACGCGAACATTGATCGAACATCCGGCATCAATGACGCATTCCGCAGTTCCGGCAGATAAATTAATTGAATCGGGTATTCATCCCGGTGGAATTCGTCTTGCGTGCGGTTTGGAAAATGGTGATGATATTTTAAAAGATCTCGAACGCTGCTTGGAAATTGTTTAACACAAAAAATTAAAAATGATTGGTTGCAAAAACAACCAACTACTATCCACTAACAACTCACAAAGGAGTTATGATGGCTGTGAATATTAAACTTTATGACGTTCCGTTCATTTCCTCTTTGCAGGATATGGTGCTAAAATCTTCTCAAAAGTATGGTAAAAAAATTGCGCTTGAGGATTTAGCGGATACTCCAATTCCAAAAGTATCTTATCAAGAATTGATGGAACATATTTTAAGATTTGGTACCGCTCTGCAACAGTTGGGAATAAAAGAAAGAACTCACGTAGCGTTGATTGGTGAGAACCGCGTGCAATGGGGAATTGCTTATTTAACTTTGATGTCTTTCAATTATGTTGTAGTTCCGATTGATAAAAATCTTACCTCGAACGAAATCCTAAATATTATTCATGAGTCGGATGCCGAAGCGATTATTTTTTCAGATTCTTATCAGCAGTTGTTATCTGAAAAAAAGGATGTGCTGAAGAGATTAAAACATTTCATCACCATGGATTTGAAGAAGACTGATTCTTTTCTCTCGATGCCTGAAATGATTTCTACCACTCAACCAATACATGCGAATCAATTGCCCAAAATTAATCCCGATGAACTTGGCGAAATTATTTTCACTTCCGGTTCTCTTGGAAGAGCCAAAGGAGTGATGCTCAGTCAATCGAATTTGGTGGCGAATTTAATGAGCATGACGAAAATGTTGTTCATTTATCCGGATGATAAATTTCTTTCTGTGTTGCCGATCCATCATACTTACGAATGTACCTGCGGATTTTTGTGTCCGGTTTTCAGCGGCGCTTCGGTTCATTTTGCCCGCTCTTTAAAAACGGTTACAGAAGATATTCAAAAAGTTCATGCCACCATGCTGCTTGGTGTTCCTCTTCTTTTTGAAAAAATGTTTCGCGCTATTTACAAAGCGATCGAAAAAGACAAAGTGAAATCGGTAATAATGAAACCGCTCATCTCGATAACTGATTTTGCCGCCAAAGCGGGCTGGAAAAATTCCAAGAAAAAAATATTTCATAAGTTACACAATAAATTCGGTGGATCAGTCCGGCTCTTTATTGCAGGCGGCGCGGCTCCGGATCCAAAAGTTTCAAAAGGATTGAGAGAATTCGGGTTTAATTTTGTGCAAGGCTATGGTCTAACGGAAACCTCACCGATATTGACTCTTAATCAACTTGATAATTATAAAGATAATGCTGCCGGATTGCCTCTGCCCGGACTTCAAATAAAAATAAATATTCCTGATGATGAAGGTGTCGGTGAAATTTGTGCAAAAGGTCCGAGCGTTATGCTTGGTTATTATAAAAATGAAAAATTTACTACCGAAGCATTTGAAGATGGCTGGTTTAAGACCGGAGATTTAGGTTATTTTGATGAAGATGGATTTTTGCACATCAGCGGTAGAAAGAAAAATGTAATTATTGCAAATAATGGGAAAAATATTTTCCCGGAAGAGATCGAAGATATTTTGCATCGAAATCCCTACGTGTTGGAATCTTTAGTCTTCGGAGAACAGGACGACAAACATGATGAAAGAATAGCGGCGCAAATATTTGTTGATGCTGAAGCATTCATCGAATATTCAGGAAAAAATAACCTGCCGATAACGGAAGAGCTGATCCAGCAAAAAATAAGCGAAGTAATAAAAGAGACTAACGAGCAATTAGCATCGTTTAAACAAATAAAGAAATTTTATATCCGGCAGCAGGAATTTGAGAAAACCACAACGCAAAAAATCAAACGGTATGCTACCGGGAATGCAGAAGTTTAAATATCCCGGAAGACGGGTTGAAGGAAATATTATTTAAAGGAGAACACCCCTTTTATAAATTTAGAATTGTTTTGGTTAATTAATTTTAATAAGTTTCTAAAAAAGGTTTTGGAAAATGGAAAATTATATTGATAGAGTTACAATAAATCCGAACATTTGCAATGGAAAACCAATAATAAGAGGGATGAGGATTTCCGTAGCAACGATTCTTGAATATTTAGCTGCCGGAGAGTCAACTGAAAATATCTTAAATGCATATCCTGTTTTGGAACCAGAAGATATTAAAGCATGTTTGGAATATGCTAAAAAAGTTACCGATAAAAGTATAATCAATTATGCCCTTAAAGCATCTTAAAAAATATTCTTTTGTTGTTGATGTAAATTTGCCGAAGCGGTTCAGCTTCTTTAATAATGATGCTTTCGTTCATGTTGTCGATATTGATCCATTTATGACTGATGACCAACTATGGAATTATGCTTTAAAACATAACCGCGTGATTATAACGAAAGATTCTGATTTTTATGAGAAAAGTCTTTCTTCTGACAAAAACCCAAAAGTCATTTATTTAAAATTAGGTAACGCAACATTAAATGAATTACATCGTTTTTTTGAACTAAACTGGAATGATATTCTGAAACACCTTGAACTTGCAAGCCTAATAATTGTTGAATGGACTCAAATTAAAGTTATTATATAAAATATTACCTAACCACAGAGCAAAAATATGAGAATCGGAATTCCAAAAGAAGGTAAGTTTGAAGAAAAACGTGTCGCATTAGCTCCCGCCGGAGTAGATGCTTTAATAAAAGCCGGGCATACCGTTTATTTTCAGAAAGGCGCCGGAGAAGCAAGTCATTTTTCTGATGATGAATATAAATCCCTCGGCGCAAAAATCGTTTATTCAACTGAAGAAGTTTTTCAACGTTCGGAAATTATTGCAAAAGTAGCGCGTATTTCTGAAGAGGAATCAGAGTACCTTCAGGAAAATCAAATTCTTTTTTCTTTTCTACAACTGGTAGTAAGCGAAAAGAAAGTTCTCTCGAATCTCCTTGCAAAAAAAGTTACTGCTATCGGATATGAATTAATTGAAAACGAAGCAGGACTTCCGGTGCTGCAATCAATGAGTGAAATCGCTGGACCCGTAGCGATTCAAGTTGCTGAGGGATTACTCGAAAGCAAAACAAATTTTGGCAGAGGTGTTTTGCTCGGTGGAATTACGGGTGTAGCGCCAGCGGCAGTTGTAATTATTGGTGCCGGAGTTGTAGGAACAAGCGCTGCAAAAGCGGCTCTGGGAAGAGGCGCTCAAGTAATTGTGTTGGATAGAGATTTAAATCGACTAAGAAAAATTGATGAAACTTTTCAACGCAAAATTACCACGGTGATGGCAAATTCTTACACCATTTCACGCGGAGTAAAATTTGCCGATGTTCTTATCGGCGCTGTGTTGATGAAAGGAGAAAAAACTCCTCACCTTGTAACCGAAGAAATGGTAAAGACGATGAAAGAGGGAGCGGTGATTGTTGATGTGTCGATCGATCAAGGCGGGTGCGTTGAAACAAGCAGACCGACAACTATTTCAAATCCGGTTTTTACAATGCATAATGTGATTCATTACTGCGTTCCTAATATGCCGGCGCTGGTTGCACGAACTGCAAGCTACGGACTGACCAACGCTTCTCTCAACTATCTTTTAGATATTGCTGATAACGGGCTTTCCTCCGCTGTTCTTGAAGACCCGGGATTGTCTAAAGGAATTTGTACTCACAATGGATATTGTTCGAACGAGATCATTGCGGAAACCTTTAATGTTGAGTTCCGGCGAATCCATTTTTTTTCAACGAATTAAAATAAAGATGAATTTATGATGACCGATGCAGCTGCTAAACCTACGTATGCTTCGAGTATTCTAAAAAATTATTCCCAAAAAGTAGTTTCCGCTGAAGAAGCGGTCAGCGTGATTAAGTCGAATGATAACATAGTCATTCACTCCAATTGTGCGATGCCGTTTAAGTTGATTGACGCAATGGTTGCAAGAAAAGATGAACTTGAAAACGTAAAACTTTTTCATGCACTTTCTGTTGGAAAGCTTCCTTACTTTGAACCGGGGATGGAAAAACATTTTCGTCATTACGCAACTTTTATGGGCGCGGAAGCGAGAAAATCCTTTGCCAGAGGCGACGCTGATTTTATTCCGGTTTATCTTTATGAAGTTCCGCTTCTTTTTTCAACGGGAATTATTAAGACGAACGTTTCGTTAATTCACATTTCTCCTCCGGACGAGCACGGCTTTTGTTCATACGGTGTTGAAGTAGGAATTACAAAATCACCAACTGAAAAAGCCGACATTATTATTGCGCAGGTAAATAAACAAATGCCGCGCGTTCTGGGCGATAGCTTTATCCATATCAGCAAAATAAAATATATTGTAGAGATGGATGAACCAATTCCGGAACTTCCACAATCGGAAAGAAATCTTTCTGATGAGTGGGTAGAGATTTACTCAAAGATTGGTGAGAACATCGCCGGTTTAATCGATGACGGCTCTACACTGCAATTAGGAATTGGCATCATTCCCGACAACGTTTTAAAATTTTTAGAGAACAAAAAAGATTTAGGCGTTCATACCGAGATGTTTGCCGATGGAATTATTGATCTTGTTGAAAAAGGGATAATTACCAACTCGAGAAAAACTTTACATCAGGGAAAAATGATTGCAGGCTTCGTTCTTGGTTCACAGAGATTATACAACTTCATCCACAACAATCCCATGATTGAATTTCATCCACAGGAATATGTGAATGATCCCTTTGTAATTTCGCAAAACGCAAATATGGTCGCTATCAATTCCGCAATTGAAGTTGATCTTACAGGTCAAGTTTGCTCCGATTCGATCGGAACAAAAATTTACAGCGGTTTCGGCGGGCAGGTAGATTTTATCCGCGGCGCTGCTCGTTCAAAAGGAGGTAAGCCGATCATTGCTCTTCCTTCGACCACAAAAGACTTTTCAATCTCAAGAATCGCTCCTTTCTTAAAACCGGGCGCCGGTGTTGTTACTAACCGTGCCGATGTTCATTATGTTGTTACGGAATACGGGGTTGTGCAGCTACATGGTAAATCAATTCGTGAACGTACCGATGCTCTCATCGGCATTGCCCACCCAAAATTTAGAGATGAGTTAACAGAATTTGCTAAAAAGAATAACTACATTTAGGTCTTGATGATTGCAGTTATTGGTGATATCCACGGTTGTTATTTAACTCTGCGCAAATTAATTAAACTGGTTCGCAAGCAGTATTTTGATCTCATGATCTTTGCCACGGGCGACTTAGTTGATCGCGGTAATTTTCCCGTAGAAGTTTTTGAATTGCTTATTGATGAAGGAATTCAATTCACCAAAGGGAATCACGATTTGATGTTTTTGTATTCCTACACCCGGCCGCTTCATCCCTTTGTTTACTCCTGGCGGTACAATGGAAATGAAAAAACTATTTCAGCTTATAAAAAGCAGCCAAAATTATTAAATAAACATTTAGATTATATTGATATCGCTCCAATGTTTCTGAGCTTTGAAGATTGTTTAATCTCTCATGCCGGAATTGCTAACACGTATGCAAAAGAGTTTCGCGGATACAGACCAATAACCGCAGCATTTCTTCAGAGTTTTTGTATTAAGCATATAAATGAGTCAGCCGGAGTTGTTTGGAATAGAGAACCACTTTTAAATTTGGGAAAGCTGCAGGTTGTTGGTCATACGCGGCATGCAAAAGTTACTTATAATGAAGTGAGTAACGCTGTTTACGTTGATACTTCCGTCTATACCGGCAACAAGTTAAGCGCGGTTATTATTGAAGATGGAGAGGTGGTGGATATTATTTCTGTTGAAACCGAGTTGGCAGACATTGCGTAGAATTAGGAAT
>JAVHOS010000230.1:9798-11311 GCA_036170205.1 Ignavibacteriaceae bacterium
TTGACTATTTATCCGGTGCTAAAATTTTACCTTAATTTATTTGTACAGTTTCATTTAATTTCAAATGCAAAAAAGGATAGTTTTTGCTTTAATCTGAATTCTTTATATTTCTACACACAATTGAGAGGATTTATCGAAACATATTTTACTCTTTTTAAATAATTTCATAGCTCAAAGGTTTTCCTATTAAACGTCTTGTTGTACATCTATTTGAACTATTACTTCAAGGAACTGCATGCTTTGCAGTTTTCTTTTTGTTTTATCTTCTCATGGGTTTTTCCGGTGATCGATCTACAAAGGTTGATCCTTTGTTATGGTTTGATGCCTACTTTCGCATCGCGCAGGCAAACTCCTCGTCTCACTCAAATGTAGAACAATCTTATAAATTAGATGATGCTGTCTCGAAAGAAAACCAAAATACTCCAAACGATCTTTCCATTCTCTTAACAAATGCTGTTATCGATTCAAACGAAACTCAAAGAACTATTGATTCGCTTAACCTGTCTCCAATTTCTGTTTCAGCTTTGCCGCTTTACAACCCGATGAATGATTCGAACTTTGTTGTTAAAAAGTTAGATTCACTTAAAACTGATTCACCATTAACTTTAAAAAAACCGGCTATCAACGATACACTCGCGTTAAGGGCAGAACTTATGAGAAGAGATTCGATACGGTTGGATTCGCTTCAAAGAGATTCAACTGCCAGGATTGCAAATTTCAAGTATAAAAGAAAAGATACTCCCGTCCTTTCTTTGTTTGATAAAAAACCCACAAAATTATTTGCGCAACCTTCTTCCGGTGTTAAACGAAGAACTGTAGAAATAGATTCTACCGGAAAATTTGTTGAGATAAAAGAAAAAGTTGGAGACGTAACTACAAAACTCATTCTCAAAATTCCGATTGAAGAATATGTTGAGCTTCGTTTAAAAACCAGGCAAGAAGAATTATGGGATGCGCTCGCTTACCAGTACGAATTGAAAGATGCAAAAAAAGGTTTAGGAGAATTAATAAAAGATATTACCGATTTTGAAATTCCACTTCCGAGCGTCGGTATTTTAAGCATTTTTGGTCCGCCTAAAATTAATCTCCGTATCGGCGGCGCAGTTGATATTCATGGCGCATGGCGAAACGAAACTACCGAAGGAGTTACCGCCTCTCGTTTGGGTAACACAAGGAATGAACCCGACTTTAAACAAACCGTGCAAATAAACGTTAACGGTACGATCGGTGATAAACTTACAATTAGCGCCGACTGGAACACTGAACGAACTTTTGAATATGAGAATCAGTTAAAAATAAAATACACCGGTTACGAAGACGAAATAGTACAAAGTGTTGAGGCTGGAAACGTTTCTTTGCAGACTTCTCCTCTTGTTGGCGGCAGCGAGGCATTGTTTGGTATTAAAGCAACTTTTAAAATGGGTCCCTTAACGCTTACAACGCTTGCAAGCCAGAAAAAAGGAGAAATAAAGGAGAAAACAGTTTCCGGTGGAACTACTTCTCAAGAGTTTAC
>JAVHOS010000231.1:0-2266 GCA_036170205.1 Ignavibacteriaceae bacterium
AAAAAATTTAGCGCAGGAAAAATAGTTGGTGAAGTTGCAAAAATACTTGGCGGTGCAGGCGGCGGTCGTCCTCATCTTGCAACAGCCGGCGGGAGAGACGTAAATAAAATTGATGAAGCGTTAAAGCAGGTTGATGAAATTGTAAAAGGATTATAATTGCAATGCGTCTCTGCGGCTTTGCGGTGAACATTTTTTTACCGCAGAGTCGCAATATTTTAGTATCGAAAATGTTTTATCTTCTCACCCTTCTTCCCAATTTCCGTCATTGCCTCAATTCCGATTTCAAGATGAAGGGTGGAAAATTTTTCGGTTACCATTTTGTCGGAGGCTTCGGTCTTTACGCCTTCGGGAATCATCGGAACATCTGATACCAGCAGCAACGCACCGCGTGGAATTTCATTTGCAAATCCAACCACAAAAATGGTAGCGGTTTCCATGTCAATCCCGATAGTAGAAAGTTTCTTTAAATATTTTTTGAACTTTTCATCCCACTCCCATAAACGCCGATTGGTAGTATAAATAACTCCCGTGCGGTATTCCAATTTTCTTTGAACAATTTTATCCGAAACAAATTTGTGCAATTTAAAAGATGGAAGCGCCGGAACTTCGGGTAAGAGATAATCATTGCTTGTTCCTTCGCCGCGTATTGCCGCAGTTGGCAGAATGAAATAGCCTATTTCCGTTGAGCGTTTTAATCCGCCGCATTTGCCAAGGAACAAAACTCCTTTTGGTTTGCGGGCAACGAGTAAATCCATAATGGTCGCAGCGTTAGCAGAACCAATTCCAAAATTTATAATTGTTAATCCGCTGCTGTTGGTTGCCGTCTGCATCGGTCTGCCGATTCCTTTAACATCGCATCGAAATTTATCTGCGAACTTTGTAACATAGTTGTGAAAGTTAGTGAGAAGAAGATAATCTCCAAATTCATCAATCTCGGTACCGGTATAACGGGGCAGCCAGTTCTTTGCTATATCTAATTTTGTTTTCATACAGTATCCATTTGTTGGGTTTAAAAATAAACAATCTCAACGATTTAATTGATTGGAATCGCACGGAAAAAATTTCTCAACGCGGTATTTATTCGGTAAGTTTGAATCGAAAATTTTCCTAAATGAGAACCAATGAATAAAAAAATAAGTAAACATCCGGCGCTGGATTATTTCGCTATGACGATTGGTGCGGCGATAATGGCTATCGGAATCGGTGTTTTTTTAGTTGATGCGCAGGTTGTTCCCGGCGGTGTTAGCGGACTTTCAATGGCTATTCATTACATGTCGAACTACACTATTCCCGTTGGATTGATGATTTGGGTTTTGAACGTTCCTTTGTATTTATGGGGAGTGAAAGAGTTGGGAAAAACTTTCGGAGTTAGAACATTTTACGCTTTCACACTCAATTCAATTTTTATCGATTTGTTCCGGGGAGACATTCCCGGTTTCACTTTTTTGAAATTGCAAAAATCTCAAACCGTTCTTGATTTATACAAGAACGACTTTTTCTTCTTAATTTTGATTGGTGCGGTTCTGCTTGGATTAGGCTTGGGAATAGTTTTTAAATTTAGAGGAACAACCGGCGGCTCAGATATTGTTGCATCGATTGTGCAGAAGCGGTTTGGCATTCGTCCCGGGCAGGCGATTTTTATCATCGATATTTTTGTTATCCTTTTAGCCGGATTAATTATTGAGATCAAACATCTTTCCCCTGTTCGTCCTGCGCTTTCGCTTACATTTTACGCCGTTTTTCTTCTCTTCGTTTCAAGCAAAATTGTTGATGTCATCATCGAAGGTTTCGACTATGCAAGAGCCGCTTACATTATTTCGGATAAGCAAGATGAAATTGCAGAGTTGATCCTTAATCAGTTCGGAAGAGGTGCAACTTCACTGCATGGAACCGGACTTTACACAAAACAAAATAAAAATGTATTGTTTACTATTCTTCCCTTAAAAAAAATCACCGAGCTAAAAGAACAAATCCGTGAAATTGATCCCGATGCGTTTGTGGTTCTTACAAATGTGCACGAAGTTTTAGGAGAAGGTTTCCGAAGAAGAATCTAAATTAATTACGAATTAGGAAAGAGGAATTAGGACTGAAAGAACAGAGTGTTCTAAATGAGAAAAGTTATCAATTCGCAATTCGGATTGTAAAACTTTATCAATTCCCAACCTGGACAAGCCAGAACCAAAAAGTTCTCAGTTGTCAGTTTACAGTTTTGAAACCTTTGAGGTTTCCAGAACCTTTTTTTTGTTGAAGTAGCTTATAAAACCTC
>JAVHOS010000232.1:0-2258 GCA_036170205.1 Ignavibacteriaceae bacterium
TTAATTAAATCAGATTAAGAACCATTAATTTGTAACAGTCCGATTTTTTCTGCAATTTGAAAACAAATTTTTAATCCTCTGAGATTTTAACCGGAACTACTAATGAAATATTTCTTGTCGCTTTTAACAATTGTTTGTCTAAACACTAACGTTAATGCACAGACAACCTACTGGTGGAATGACGCTGTCTTCTACGAAATTTTTGTACGTAGTTTTTACGATGCCAATGGAGATGGAATTGGAGATTTCAAAGGTCTAACTCAAAAACTTGATTATCTGAATGACGGAATTGATTCCACGACATCCGATCTTGGTATTACTGCAATTTGGTTAATGCCGATTATGGAATCGCCAAGTTACCATGGCTACGATGTAATAGATTATAAAAATATCGAGCATGATTATGGTACAAACCAGGACTTCAAAACCTTTCTTGATAGCGCGCATGCAAGAGGGATAAAAGTTATTATTGATCTTGTGCTCAATCATACTTCAAGCCAAAATCCGTGGTTTGTCAACGCTAAGTCTGATCCGCATGCTCAATACAGAAACTGGTACATTTGGAGCAGTACTAATCCGGGAACGAAAGGTCCATGGGGACAAACAGTTTGGCAGAGTGCAAATGGATATTATTATTACGGACTTTTTAGCGGCGGCATGCCTGATCTAAATTATTTCAATCAAGAAGTAAAAACTGAAGTTGCCAACATTGTCAGCATTTGGTTGGATTCGATAAAAGTAGATGGTTTTCGACTTGACGCCGTTAAATATCTTTATGAAGAGGGAAGTATCATGGAAGATGCACCTTCAACTTTTCAATATCTGCGAGAATTCCGGACACTCACGAAAAGTCATAATCCGGATGCATTATCTGTTGGAGAAGCGTGGAGTTCAACCTCAAAAGTAATTCCATACGTTGATGGAACCGGTCTCGATTTTTGTTTTGAGTTTGAACTTGCAACCGATATTATTACCGCAGTAAAAAATGGAACACCAGCAACTTTGATAAGTCGTTTGAAAGGCGCGATTCAACAAGGTTATCCGTTTTTACAATACGGCACATTTTTAACTAACCACGATCAGCAAAGAATTTTTGCTCAACTTGGGAACAACATCGGCAAAGCAAAACTCGCCGCTTCGCTGCTGCTTACTCTTCCGGGCGTTCCGTTTATTTATTACGGAGAAGAAATCGGCATGTCGAATCCCGCTACATCCGATGATCGAGATAAACGCACTCCGTTGCAATGGACAGGCGGAACAAACGCCGGATTCAGCACTGGAACTCCGTGGAAAGCTGTTCCTTCATCATACGTCGATTATAATATTGAAAAAATGAGTACCGATAGTACTTCACTTTTAACCTGGTATAAAAAACTTATCCGTATCAGAGAAAATAGTTCGGCATTAAGAAGAGGGAAGTATTTTTATTTGAACAGCGCGAGCAGCACCATTTATGCTTCGGCAAGATATTTAAACACAACCGGAGAAATAATAATTCCTATTCATAATTTTTCCGGTTTAGTTGCAAACAATCCGAACTTTTCAAGAAACGATTATTCCGGTTTACCGGTTGGAAATTACAAATTAACAGATTTGATAACCAATAAGGATGCGGGACAGTTTGTGATTGCAGCAGACGGGAGTATCAACTGTTCACCAACTATTTCCCTTCAGCCATATGGCTCTGTGGTATTAAAAGCTGAAAAAGCAACGGGAATAGATTACGAAAAACCTGTTTCTTCCTTCAAACTGGAGCAGAATTATCCCAATCCTTTTAATCCGGTTACGAATATAAACTTTGAATTACCTTCTACTGGATTAATAAAACTTTCAATTTATAATTTGCTTGGAGAAGAAATTAGAATTCTAAATAACGGTGTGATGGTGGAAGGGATGCATTCTATAAAGTTTGATGCAACCGATTTGAATAGCGGAGTTTATTTCTACAAATTAGAAAGCAATGGGTATTGTCAATCCTTGAAAATGGTTGTAATCAAATAAATTGTCTCTCTTCATTTTTGTAAACTTTAGCTTTCATTAACCTTTGCATTCAACCTTTTTTCATAGTCGGTGTAATTTTATTATTTTTGTAGCGCAGAATTCAATTACAATAAAACGTTGATTTTTGTTATATGTTTTTTGAGATTTATATTCTTCGGGGCTATAGCTCAATTGGGAGAGCGCTACGTTCGCAACGTAGAGGTTAGCGGTTCGATCCCGCTTAGCTCCACTTTTAGAATTAGGAATTATAAATTAGG
>JAVHOS010000233.1:0-1694 GCA_036170205.1 Ignavibacteriaceae bacterium
TTTTGTTGATTTGTGAAGCGCTTGATAAATCTGCAATAACTGAACTAACTTTATGCGCCAAAAAAATAGGTCTTGATGTGTTACTGGAATTGCATTCCGAAAAGCAATTAGAAAAAATCGACCAAAATATCAACAAAATAATCGGAGTGAACAACCGTAATCTTGAAACGTTTAAAGCTAGTCTGACCACCTCAATCAATCTACGCCAATCTTTCAATGAAGACATAATTTTTATTTCCGAAAGCGGAATAACAACTCAACAAGATATTTATAAATTGAAGCAGATAAACGCAAATGCGGTTTTAGTCGGCGAACATTTTATGCGGCAAGAAAATATCAGCTCTGCAATCCAAGAGTTTAAAGACTGGTGCACGTATGAAAGTTAAAATCTGCGGTATAACCAATAGTGAAGATGCTTTGCTCGCCGAACGACTTGGCGCTGACGCTGTCGGTTTTATTTTTTATAAACAGAGCAAACGATATATTTCTCCTGAAATCGCAAAAGTGATTTCTCAAAAACTTTCTGCATTCACTTTAAAAGTTGGAGTTTTTGTTGATGAAGCGGAAGATGATATTAACCGCATCGCTACTACAGCAAAGCTGAATTTAATTCAATTGCACGGTGATGAAAAACCGGAGATGATTTCAAAACTTATTCTTCCTTCGATTAAAAGTTTTAGAATGAAAGAAGATTTTAATTTCTCAATTCTTGAAGAATATCCGTGTATGAATTTTTTGTTCGATACTTTTTCTCAAAATGAATTTGGTGGGACCGGTACAGCGTTTGACTGGAATATTATTCCTCTATCGTTTAGAAAAAGAATAATTATTGCCGGCGGAGTTTCTGAAAAGAATGTCGAAGAGATTTTCACAAAAATTAATCCCTATGCCGTTGATGTTTCTTCATCGCTTGAAGTCACTCCCGGCAAAAAAGATCACGACAAGATGAAAAGTTTTTTTTATAAAATAAATCAACTAAGGAGTAAATAAATGTTAATTGTAATGAACCTTAATGCAACTGAAGAACAAGTTGCCAATGTGCGCGATAAAGCAAAAGAGGACCAATGCAACTCGCACATCATTTACGGCGAATCTAAAATAGCCATCGGCATTACCGGCGAGACGAGAAACCTTTCTATCGACGATTTCATATTGATGGACGGCGTAGTTGACGCGATGCGCGTTTCTAAAAAGTTTAAACTTTGCAGCCGCGAGATGAAAGCTGAAAACACGGTAATTGATTTCCATGGTGATAAAATCGGTAACGGCACTTTGCAAATTATCGCCGGACCTTGTTCCGTTGAAAGCCGTGACCAACTTTTTGATATTGCCGGACAATTAAAAGAAATGGGAATAAAATTTTTCCGCGCCGGTGCGTACAAACCCCGCTCAAGTCCATACGCATTCCAAGGTTTAAAAGAAAAAGGATTGGAACTTCTTGCCGAAGTAAAAAAAGAATTTGAACTTCAGATTGTTACCGAAGCGAAAGATACTGAAACGCTTCCTCAAGTGATTGAAGTTGCCGACATCATTCAAATAGGCGCACGGAACATGCAGAATTATTCGTTACTCGAAAAAGTTGGACAAACACAAAAAGCAATTTTTCTCAAACGCGGAATGGCGGCTTCAATTGAGGATTTGCTGATGAGCGCTGAATATATTTTATCGCAAGGAAATTTCAATGTCATCCTTTG
>JAVHOS010000233.1:1794-15626 GCA_036170205.1 Ignavibacteriaceae bacterium
GGACATTTCGGAAAATACGGTGGAAAATTTGTCCCCGAAACCTTGATTGCTCAACTTCATGAATTGGAAGAAATGTATCTTCAAGTAAAAGATGATTCATCTTTCCAATATGAATTAATGCAGCTGCACAAAGATTACAGCGGAAGACCAACTCCGCTAACTTTTGCTGATCGTTTAACAAAACATTTCGGCAAAGCAAAAATATATTTAAAGCGGGAAGATTTATGTCATACCGGCGCGCATAAAATTAACAATGCGCTCGGACAAATTCTGCTTGCAAAAAAATTGGGCAAGAAGCGAATAATTGCGGAGACAGGCGCCGGGCAGCATGGAGTTGCAGTTGCAACTGTCTGCGCTAAATTCGGTTTACATTGTATTGTTTACATGGGCGAAGTGGATACGCATCGGCAAAGTTTAAATGTCTTCAGAATGAAATTGCTTGGCGCGGAAGTCATTCCCGTTACGTCAGGAAGCAAAACTTTAAAGGATGCAACGAACGAAGCAATTCGCGATTGGGTGACAAACGTAAAAGATACCCATTACATCATCGGCTCTGTTGTTGGTCCTCATCCATACCCGATGATCGTGCGTGACTTTCAATCAATTATTGGACATGAAACAAAAATTCAAATTCAAGAAAAAGAAAATTGTTTGCCGGATTATATCGTTGCGTGTATCGGTGGTGGAAGTAACGCAATTGGAATTTTTTATCCATTCATTAACGATGAAAATGTAAAATTGATCGGCGTTGAAGCCGCCGGATACGGTTTAGAGACCACAAAACATTCAGCCACACTAACGCTTGGACGCGAAGGAATTTTTCATGGAATGAAAACCTATCTTCTTCAAAATAAAAACGGGCAGGTTGAAGAAGTACATTCTATTTCTGCCGGACTTGATTATCCCGGCGTTGGACCTGAACATAGTTTATTAAAAGATATTTCTCGTGTAAAGTATTTTTCCGTTACAGATAATGAGGCGTTAAATGCAACTAAATTACTAACTATGCAAGAAGGAATTCTTCCGGCGCTTGAAACTGCTCACGCAATTGCTTATTTAAATTATTTAATGCCGCAAACTTCAATCGATGAAATTGTAATTGTAAATGTTAGCGGACGCGGCGATAAAGATTTGAACACCATCATTGATAATTTGGGAAATGCAATATGATCAAAGAGTATATTGAAAAAGTAAATGCGGAAAATGAAAAAATCCTTTCTATTTTTCTAACTGTCGGGTTCCCGCGCAAAAATGATTTTGTACTTCTTGCGGAAAAAGTTTTACAAGCCGGTGCGGACATTCTTGAAATTGGTATTCCTTTCAGTGATCCATTGGCAGACGGTCCGGTAATTCAATTCTCATCGCAAGCCGCATTGGAAAGTGGTATTACTATTCAAGATGCTTTTCACTTTGCAGAAGAAATCAGAAAGAAAACCGATAAACCGCTTATCGCAATGACTTATGCAAACATCGTTTCAAATTACGGAATTGATAAATTTGTAAACGATGCTTCTTCTTCCGGATTAAACGGAGTTATCATTCCTGATTTATCTCTCGACGAGTACGACAAGTTCATTACTTCTCAAAAAGAGGATTTTGATATTGTGTTGCTGGCAACTCCCACTTCTTCAAACGAAAGAATAATTGCGCTCGACGAGAAAAGCCGAGGATTTGTATATTACGTCAGCGTAACCGGAACTACCGGAACACGAAACGGTTTTACAGATGAAGATATTTTCGCAATGCAAAAAACCCGCAAGCTGATCTCGCAAAATAAAATGTTAGCCGGATTCGGAATTTCCTCTCCCGAAAATATTTTGCAGATAAAAGATTATTGCGATGGAGTTATTGTAGGCAGCGCTGTAATTAAAAAATTGATTGACGGTGAAAGTTATGATGTTATAGCAGCTTTCATTTCAGAATTGAAAAATAGATGTAAAATAAATGACTAATTCATTTTCTTCATATTGAAATGCTTTCTTAGTGTTCCTTAGTGCCTTAGTGGTGGAAAACTTTTACCACTTAGACACTAAGTTCACTGAATAGCACTAAGAAGAAAGCTAATCGGGAGATAATTTTTAAAGATTTTCACATTTGTTTTTTGACTTATAATTATCATGGTTTAGTAAATTCATAAAGACAAGTATCCCCAATTCTTTTGAACGGTTCTTTTCCAAATCCTTCAACATCTTTTCCCAACGTTTGGATTGAGCGTTCGATAATAACATAACCATCATCGGCAAGCAGATTATTTTCAAAAACATATTTGACAACATCGTAAATAGAATATTGATAAAATGGTGGATCAGCAAGAATCAAATCGAAACACTTTCCGGCTGAATATTTTGCAAATTGAACCGCATCGCTTTTTACTATTTCGCAGTTGCCTTCAACATTTAGAGCTTTAATATTTTCTAAAAGATTTTTATAGACGGGATAATTCTTTTCTACGAAAGTTACTTTAGCTGCGCCACGACTGAGGCTTTCAAATCCCAGCGCTCCCGAACCGGAAAAAAAATCGAGAACGGTAATTCCGTCAAAATCAATTTTATTGTTAAGAAGATTAAAAATTGTTTCGCGCACTCTATCTGTTGTTGGGCGTGTAAGATCGGAGTCAGGAGCTTTTATCATTCGCCCTTTTAACGAGCCGGAAATTATTCGAAGTTTCATTCATTCCAACCGGAAAGCGATTCCAGCCGCAGCGGCGAACGAATGGGCTTTCTCCCGAAAATATTTTTCGTTATGAAAATCTTTTGATGTTTTGAAATGCACGAACGGATTAATTGAATAACATGGAAAGGGTAACTGCTCTTCAATTTGAGATACGAATGATATAGTAACCTCGTCCCCTCCAAAATAGCATTTATCAATTTTGTATTGCACAAGATCAACCGGAATTTCTTTTATGAGAATTGATTTTATTTGATCAACAAAACGCGCTTTATCTTTTAAGGAAAAAACTTTCATAAAGATTGGCTTTTGTTCAAATAAAAGTTCGACTGAGATTAACGGATCATCAAGATAGATACTTCCGATAATTCCTTGTTTCTGATTCTGATCCAACAAGTGTAAACTCTTATCGAAGGCAAAGTGGTTGCAATCAACCGTTGAAAGGATTAGATTATTTCTCTCGCAAAATGTATAAAGCAGATCGATCATTTTTTTCTTCATTGCGAATACCATCGCCTTTGGCTCCTGCACAAAAATTGATTTCTCCATTTCATAAAACTGGAATTGATATTCACTTTCAATTTTATCGGGAAAGAGAATGGAGAATTCCCACCTAAATTGATCTTCAAGATCATTTTGCAGCAGAGTATTGTCGTAAGGAACTTGAAAGAATATAAAACATTGTAGGGGAAGAGAAAACGAAATTTCAGATGTTGATATGCCGCTCGTAATCAAAATCTCGTTAAACGCACTTTGGATAGTTAAGATTAATTTTGTCTCTTTGTCAGATTCAAAATTGAGCGGAGCTTCAAAAAAAACTTCTTCAAGACCATTCAATAAATATTCGCTTCCCGAAAAAACAAGTTCAACAAGTTGAAGTTTATTTTCGGAAAGGTTAAGCCCAAGTCTGTTTGGCAAATTGTTCATTCAGATAATCTCATTTTCTTCTTTTAAATATAGCGCAACTGTGAGAAACTTTCCAAAGAGAAGTGAACAAATTACTTCAGCATTAGAAAACTTTTTAGTTTGGAAATTTTCTTTTCTCCGATCCCTTTTACATTTAAAAGTTCACCTAATGATTTTATGGTTCCCACTCGTTTCCGGTATGAAAATATTTGTTCTGCCGTTTTAACACCGATTCCCGGTAATTCCGTCAATTGCTTAACTGAAGCTGTGTTTAGGTTTAACTTACCTGAAAACGCTTTTTTTGTATAAGATTGTTGTTCTTGATTTTTTGCGATGAATGGCGTTTTATTGATTAGAAACGGATCGTACTCCGTTGTTGAAGTATCAAAGTCTAAGTTGTTGAAGTAAGCAAAAAGACTGTCTTCTTTTGCATAAGAAAACTTTTTGGTCTTGTACTCAGGCATCGATTTGTAGAACTTGATTCCCAAACCGATTGAGAGCATAACAATAACAAAAATAAAGATTTTTATTTCTGTCTCAGTTAATGAAGTAAAGCGGGAAATTTTTTTAATCAAAACTTATTTCCCCGCTTCGTTACTTCATCAAAATTAAAATCACAATCCGAATCTTTTAAAGAAATTTTTATCATCACCGCTCCCGGAACTTATTTTTATGTTAGGCATATCTAAAAGCTCTTTTAACAGTTCTCTCTCTTTTACAGAAATCTTCTTAGGGACAAAAATATTTACACGAACAAGCTGATCGCCGGCGCCGTGCTGATTTAAATGTTGAATCCCTTTCTCGCGCATTCGCAATAATTTGCCCGGCTGAGTTCCGCCGTCAATTTTCAATTTCGCTTTTCCATTTAAAGTTGGAACTTCAACTTCGGTTCCGAGAACAATCTCCGGAAAACTGATAAAGAGATCGTAAAGAATATCATCTCCTTCTCTCTTAAAATAGTCGTGCGGAATTTCCTGGAAGACCACAATAATATCGCCGGCAGATCCACCACGTAATCCGGAGTTTCCTTGTCCGCGTAAAGTCATGTAATTCCCATCAGAAACGCCTGCAGGAACATCAATCTTGATCGTAACTTCTTCTAGTTTTCTTCCATCGCCAACACACGATCTGCAAGGTTTATCAACAACGGTTCCTTCACCGTTGCAATTTGCACAAGGTTGAATGTTCACAAATTGTCCGAACACCGAACGAGAGACATTTCTTATTTCCCCTGTTCCGCCGCATACTGAACAAATTTTTGTAGAACTTCCGCCGTCTGAACCGGTTCCTTTGCAAGATTCGCAAGTAACATGTTTTTTAATTTTGATTTTCTTTGAAACGCCGCTGGCAATTTCTTCGAGAGTAACTTTTAAAGTTACACGTAAATCGGAACCTGGCGTTCCGGTTGAGCGTCTTCGCCCTCTTCCACGTGAAGATGTTTGACCAAAGAAATCGTCAAAAATCGATGAGCCGCCAAAAATATCTGAGAAGTGAGAGAAAATATCATTGACGTTTGAGAAGCCGTGGAAGTCCTGTCCGCCATGCATGCCGCTGTGCCCAAATTGATCATACCGTTGTCTTTTTGTTGTGTCGCTTAGAACTTCGTAAGCTTCGGTAGCTTCTTTAAATTTTTCTTCGGCTTCTTTATTGTCGGGATTTCTATCCGGATGAAATTGCATTGCAATTTTTCTGTAAGATTTTTTTACTTCATCGGCGGAAGCAGTTTTGGCAACACCTAATATTTCATAATAATCGCGTTTGTTCATACGTTCTCTTCTTTAGTTGTATCATCAGTTGCTGTTTCTTCAGAATGAAAATCTTCATTAACTATTACTTTTGCGTGGCGAATAACTTTATCTTGATAGAGATATCCGGTTTCCAATTCATCAAGCACCGAATGAGGCGGCTGCGATTCATCTTTTTTCTGAAGCAAAGCTTCGTGAAAATGAACATCAAAGGGTTTACCAACCGATTCAATTTTTTTGACTCCTTGATCATCAAGAATTTTTACAAGTTTATCGTAGATCATCTTGATCCCTTCGGTAACCGAATTATTATCTTCTGTTTCTGCCAGGTGCTTTAGTGATCTTTCAAAATCATCTACTACCGGAAGAATCTTCTTGATAAAATTTTCTGCTGCGTATTTGAACAGATTCGAGAATTCATTTTCCGTTCTTCTTTTGTAGTTGTCGAACTCCGCAACTTTTCTTAAAAGTCTATCTTGTAATTCCTTTTTTTCAGTGTCGGCTTTAATAAAATTTAATTTCAATTCTTCCAATTCCTTTTCAATATTTTCAACAAGAGGATTGCTCGACTGTTTGGTAGAGGTAGTCTCGCTTTCCACTTCAGTTGAAGAGACGTTTTCTTCACTTTTTGTTTTTTCATTTTCTAACGTATCAAATTCATTCACTTCTTCTGACATTAATTATCTCCGATTTATCGATGGGTAAAATAACCTGTTAAAATTGTAGAAACATAATCTACGATTGCTATAATTTTTGCGTATTCCATCCGCTTTGGACCAACAATACCAAGGGTTCCAACGCTTTCTCCAAATTTGTATTCTTTCGTAATCACACTGTAATCTTCCATTTTCATGCTGGGAATTTCTCTTCCTATTGAGACAGAAACCTCCCCTCCTTTTCCTTCCGATGACTGTTCAAGGATATGCACGATTACTTCTTTTTCTTCGATCAGTTCTATAACACTTTGAATCCTTCCGGGAGTTTCAAACTCGGGTTGTTTGATCAAATTTTTTGTTCCGCTAAGAAAGAGTTTATCTTCTTTTTTAGTGTCAAAGAAAATTTTATCAACAGAATCAAGAAAGAGTGTCATAACCGGTTTTTCATCTTGATCAATATCCCGGAATCTATCTTGAAATGTAGCTCGAATTTCCGAAAAAGAAAGTCCGCTCAATCTTTCATTCAGCAACTGTTGAACAGAAATTATTTTCCCTTCCTCAAACTCAGTGTTGTATTCAATCGTAATAGTTTTAACCAACCCGGATTTAACCGAAACCACAACCAACAAACGCGAAGACGAAATCGGAACCAATTGAATCTTCTCCAAAATTCCAGTTTCCAAACTCGGATACAAAACACACGCAATTTGATTAGTAATGCTCGACAACAATTTAGACGTTAATGAAAGCAATTCTTCCGCTTCGCTAAACTGCTGATCAAAAGAATGTTTAATTTTCCTCTGATCAATTTTGTTTAAGTGCTCCAATTCCATAAGGGAATCAACATAAACACGGTACCCTTTATCTGTTGGCATTCTTCCGGCGGAGGTGTGCGGATGATTAATGAATCCGCTTTCTTCCAAATCGGACATAATATTCCGCACCGACGCAGGTGATAACCCAACATGAAATTTCTTAGAGATATTTCTTGAGCCGACCGGCGAAGCCGTTAAAATAAATTGCTGAATAATGAGCCGGAGAATGTTTTTCTCCCTCTCGTTTAAGAGTGCTTCCACTAAAATTTTCTTAATTGTTGCTGCAAATATAATGATTTAACAGAGATTTTTGAAGGTATTCTTAAATCCCGCTTTCGCATATCTAATTTAGTAATCATTACGAAAATTAGATGCAAAAATCTTATTTTAGGTTTAGAAATTCAAATTTTTACGTAAGTGATTATTAAGGAAGAAGATTGGAACATACTTATAAAAATGCCGGCGTTGATATAAAAGCCGGTGAAGAAACGATAAAAAAGATAAAAGGTTTTGCGAAATCGACTTTTAATGAAAATGTTTTAAGCGATTTAGGTTTATTTGGCGGATTTTTTGAATTGCAAAAAAATGCCTATAGTGAACCTGTACTTGTTTCCAGCGTTGATGGAGTCGGCACAAAATTAAAAGTTGCCATCTCGATGGGAGTTCATTCAACCATCGGGCAGGATTTGGTAAATCATTGTGTAAATGATATTGCTGTGTGCGGCGCAAAACCTCTCTTTTTTTTAGATTACTTAGCATTCGGAAAATTAAATCCCAATACAGCATCTTCAATTGTCGAAGGCTTTTCAGTTGCCTGTAACCAAAATGGATGCGCATTGATTGGCGGCGAAACTGCTGAAATGCCTGGTGTATATCAAGAACATGATTACGATCTTTCCGGCACCATCGTTGGCGTAGTGGAAAAGAAAGAAATTATTGATGGTAAAAAAATTGCCAAAGGGGATGTGCTGATCGGCTTCCAGTCAAACGGATTACACACAAACGGTTATTCTCTTGCAAGAAAAGTTCTTGAACAGTTTTCGTTTGAACAAAAATTTGATGATTTGGAATTGCCGTTGGGAAATGAACTTCTGCGCGTTCATAAATCATATTTAAATTTGATCTCCGAATTAAAATCTAAAGTTGAAATTCATGGATTTTCTCATATCACCGGCGGTGGAATTGTTGGTAATACAAAGCGGATTATACCGGAAGGTTTAGCTCTTAAAATTAATTGGGATGCGTGGGAAGTTCCACGTCTTTTTAAACTGATCCAAAAAACCGGAAATATTTCTGCCGAAGAAATGAGAGAAGTTTTTAACATCGGTATCGGACTTATCGCTGTCGTTTCAAAAACTGAAACGAACAAAGTGATTGAAGCCGCAAAAACATTGGGGGAAAACGCTATTCTCCTCGGTGAAGTAATCTAAAAGTTATTGTAAAGATTTTAATGTTTATAGACACTCACGCTCATCTCTTCTATCCCAACTATCTGGAGGATTTGGAGAGCGTTCTTCAAAATGCTAGAGACGAAAAAATTGATCACATTTTAGTCCCCGCAACTGATCTGCCAACTTCGGCAAAAGTAATTGAACTGATTGAAAAATATGATATGTTGTACGGAGCCGTTGGCATTCATCCGCACGATACAAAAGATTGGAGCGATGATTTTCTCATTCAACTAAAAGAATTGGCATCGCACAAAAAAGTTGTTGCTATCGGAGAAATTGGGCTCGATTATTTTTACGATTTTTCTCCCAAAGAAAAACAGATCGAGGCTTTCCGCAGGCAGCTTGAACTTGCAATTACCTTGGATTTACCGGTCATTCTTCATAACCGTGAAGCGGACGAAGACGTTTTACCTATCGTTTCGGAATTTTCCACGCAAGGTTTACGCGGGCAATTTCACTGCTTCAGTGGAACTTTGAACGACGCGATTAAAATTACTGAAATGAATTTCTATCTTTCTTTTACGGGCAACATTACTTTTAAAAAGACTGACGACCTTCGCATTATTGCTTCTCAAATTGGACTGCATCATCTATTGCTTGAAACCGATTCGCCGTTTATGACTCCAGTACCGCACCGTGGAAAGAGAAACGAACCGGCAAACATTCCGTTAATCGCGCAAAAACTTGCCGAACTGCACAATGTTTCGAGTGAAGATGTTGGCAGAATAACATCGTTTAATGCGTTTAAGTTATTTGGTATCGGAACGAAAGCGACGACAAGTTTTACTTACAAACTCGGGAACTCACTCTACATTAACGTAACAAACCGATGCAATGCTGCGTGTTACTTTTGTGATAAAGACGGCGATGCGGTAATCAATGGTTACAATTTACGGATGAAAAAAAATGATGAACCGGCTGCTGAAGTTTATATTGATGAGATAGGCGATCCAAGACAGTATGATGAGATTGTATTTTGCGGTTATGGCGAACCGACCATCCGGTTTGAAGTAGTGAAACAAATTGCAACATATGTGAAAGACAACGGAGGGAAAACACGTTTAAATACAAATGGGCACGGTAATGTTATTAACAAAAGAAATATTGTTCCGGAGCTTGCAAATCTTATTGATATTGTTTCAATCAGCTTGAATTCATCGGATGAAAATCAATATGCCAAAATGATGAAAGTTGGTAAAAACTATTTCGCCGAGATGAAAGCTTTCGCATCGCAATCAAAAATATTTGTTGGCAAAGTCGTCCTATCGGTTGTCTCCATCGATGAAGTTGAAATCGAAAAGGCGAGAAAATTAGTCGAAGAAGATATTGGAGTTGAATTTAGAATAAGGAAATATTTTTAATGAAAAATAAAATCTTCTTCACCTTGTTTTTTCTAAATCTTATCCTTTCCGCTCAAGTAACCACAGAAAATCTTAAAACAAAATTAGACAGTTTAACAACTTCTTCTTTCTTTGATACTGCTGCTGTATCCATCGATGTTTTTGATCTAACTGCTGACAAAATTATTTATCAGAAGAACAACAAATTATTACTCCACCCCGCTTCAAATATGAAAGCCTTAACTACCGCAACAGCGCTTTATTTTCTTGGAAAGGATTTTTCATTTGAAACTTCCCTTTACTATGATGGGATCATTGTTGATTCATCTCTTTATGGGAATCTATATTTTGTTGGCGGCTGCGATCCCGATTTTACAACTCAAGATTTACAAATTATGGTTTCATCCATTAAGGAGTTGGGAATAAACCGCATTCAAGGGAATATTTATGGTGATGTTTCCATGCTCGATTCACTTTTCTGGGGAGATGGCTGGATGTGGAACGATGATCCGTCAACCGATTTCCCGTATCTCACACCGCTTACAATCAATGATAATGCGGTTAAAGTCCATGTCTTCTCTACTGAAGTAAACGACAAACCGAAAGTATGCGTTGAGCCGGTTACAAGTTTTTTCAAAATAAATAATCTTGCGAAAACGGCAAACGATGCTCGAACTTCACTTGAAATCACCAGGGATTTTGTCCATCGTAAAAATGATATAATTGTAAAAGGTAGTATTAATCAAAGTGATTCAATCTTTTCTGATGAAATTAATGTGGTTTATCCCGACAAATATTTTTTAACTTTGGCGAAAGAAGAAATTGAAAAGTCGGGAATTGCAGTTATCGGGAATATTGAAATTTCTGTTTTGCCGAAAGAAGCGGAACATCTTTTTACGTTTAAAAGAAGATTTGCTGATGTAATCACCAATTTAAATAAACAGAGCGATAATCTCAGCGCCGAAATGACGCTTCGCGCTTTAGCGTTCAAGTCTTATGGCAAACCGGCAACAGCCGAAAACGGAGTTCGCCTTGTCGATAGTTTGATTGCAATTGCGGGAATGAATCCTCGTAATTACCGCATCGTTGACGGCAGCGGAGTTTCTCATTACAACCTGGTATCAACCGAATTGCTAAACGCGGTATTAAAATATTTTTATCTGCATCAGCCTGAATTGTATAAAACGTTGTCGCAATCTTTTCCATTAGCCGGAGTTGACGGAACGTTAAAGCGAAGAATGCGAGGCACGTTAGCGGAAAATAATGTAAGAGCGAAAACCGGCACCATTAGTGGTGTTTCTTCCCTTTCCGGTTACGTTACCACTAAAAGTAAACATCAACTTTCGTTTTCGCTGATGATACAAAATCATGTTAGAAAAACATACCGCGCAGTTTATTTTTTAGATAAGATCTGCTCCCTTCTTGCTGAACTGGAATAGTTATGCTTCATTCATTAAACGGAATTTCCATCTTCGTAAAGAAAAATTTTCAGAAATTTAATCCGGATAGACAATCAGTTTTCTTTCTTCACGGTTTCGGAGGTTCATCGAACGATTGGAAAGAAATCTTTTCTCTTCTTGACTCAGAATTTCAACTTATTGTAATAGACCTGCCCGGATTTGGCAAAAGCAGTAAACCGAGAAGTAATAAATTCTATCGAACTGATTTTCTTGTTCAGTTGATTGATGAAATTTTGCGTGAGTATAAATTAGCTGAAGTTGTTCTCACTGGCTATTCAATGGGGGGAAGGCTTGCATCGCAATTCGCCTATTTACATCCGGAAAAAGTGAAAGCGTTAATTTTAGAAAGTTCTTCGCCAGGAATTAAAACTAAATCAGAACGACATTTAAGAATTAAAAGTGATGGTGAATTAATAACTTTTATCAATAAGAATTCTTTAAAAGACTTTTTTAACTTCTGGCAAAACTTGCCTTTATTTGCAACTCAAAAAAATCTTCCGGTAAAAAAGCAACAATCAATTCTTTTGAATAAGATAAATGCTAATTCAAAAATCGGATTAACAAACTCGTTGAAAAATTTTGGTCAGGGAGAAATGGAAAACCTTTGGAACAAGCTTCCACGAATCAAGATTCCAACCTTGCTGCTTTCCGGAGCTTTAGATACCAAATACACCTCCATCCAACAAGAAATGGTTAAACTTCTTCCGAATTCTTCTCATAAAATTATTGAAGATGCAGGGCATAATCTCCATCTGGAAAAACCTGAGGTTTTTGTAAATTTGATAAAAGAATTTTTGAAAATTATAAATGATAAAACGGATTTTAAATGAAGTTCAACTGGATAAAAGCCAAAGATTATAAAGATATTATTTATGAAAAGATGGACGGCATCGCTAAAGTAACCATAAACCGTCCGGAAGTTCGCAACGCATTTCGTCCAGAGACTGTAATTGAAATGTTCGATGCATTTACCGATGCACGCGAAGATCAATCGATCGGAGTTGTTCTGTTAACGGGAAATGGTCCTGCTAAAGATGGTAAATATGCTTTCTGCTCCGGTGGTGACCAAAGAATACGCGGAGACCAAGGTTACATCGGCGGAGATGGCGTTCCCCGTTTGAATGTGCTCGATTTGCAAAAACTTATTAGAAGCGTTCCAAAACCGGTTATTGCTTTAGTTGCAGGATATGCAATTGGCGGCGGACATGTTCTACACGTTGTTTGCGATTTAACTATCGCAGCCGATAACGCTATCTTCGGACAAACCGGTCCTAAGGTTGGCAGCTTTGATGGCGGCTTTGGTGCAAGTTATTTAGCGCGGCTTGTTGGACAAAAACGTGCACGTGAGATCTGGTATTTATGCCGGCAGTACAGCGCAGCCGAAGCTTATGAAATGGGATTGGTAAATAAAGTTGTTCCTATTGATGAGCTTGAAACAGAAGGTGTCCAATGGGCAAATGAAATTTTGGAGATGAGTCCTCTTTCGCTTCGATTGTTAAAATCTGCTTTCAATGCTGAACTCGATGGACAGCAAGGCATTCAAGAACTTGCCGGAAACGCTACGTTGCTTTATTATATGACCGAAGAAGCGCAGGAAGGAAAGAAAGCTTATTTAGAAAAACGTAAACCAAACTTCAACAAATTTCCAAAGCTTCCGTAATGGCTGAAAAAAAATATTCCACATTTGAAATCTGGTTTCTCGCGAGCCGGCCAAAAACATTGTTCGCGGCTTTTGTTCCTGTTATTGTTGGCGCCTCTTTAGCTTTTGCGGAAGGGAAATTAATTTTTACCGCTTCAGTTGTGGCGCTTCTTTGCTCAATTCTTTTTCAAGTTGGAGCAAATTTTACAAACGATCTGTACGATTTTTTGAAAGGAGCTGATACAGAAAAACGGATTGGTCCGTTGCGCGTTCTTAATGCCGGATTAGTTTCACCGCTTCAAATGAAAATTGTTATCTTCTTTAATTTTGGTTTAGCTTTTCTACTTGGACTTTATCTCGTGTATATCGGTGGAAATTTTATTTTGGTTATCGGATTACTTTCAATAATAGCTTCGCTTGCATATACTGCCGGTCCCTATCCGCTTGCTTATCATGGGCTCGGAGAGATTTTTGTTTTTCTTTTCTTTGGTTTTGTTGGAACGGTCGGTACTTTTTTTGTGAACACAAAAGAAATTTCTGCTGTCGCATTCATCGCTGCAATTCCTGTTGGCGCCTTAATTACCAATATTCTCGTAGTGAATAACTATAGAGATATAGAACAAGACAAAGCTGCGGGGAAAAATACTTTAGCGGTAAAATTCGGAAAAAGTTTTTCGCGGTATGAATATTTGATACTTCTCTTTTCTTCGTTTCTTGTTCCACTTTTAATATTTGTGAAATATGATTTCCGCATCTGGATTTTTCTTCCCTACATCACATTTCCGCTTGCTTATAAATTAATCCTTTCAATTTTTAAACAAAACGGGACACAATTAAATTCAACGCTTGAATTGACAGCGAAGTTTTCCGCGCTGTACGGTTTTCTACTATCCTTGGGTTTTATTTTATGAAACCTGAGGAGTTTTCCGTTACTCCTTTTACAAACTTCAATAATTTCAACAAAAATAAATTTTTAGTTGTTCATCATTCGTTGGTGGAAAAATCTGAACTGTTTGATTTTTCCATTCTTGGCGCGGTTGAACGATCGGGGGATTTCTTCATTTTCACTTACAAACAAGTTTCTGACGTGACAAAAATAATTGCCGGAGAAATGCTGGCAGAAGATTTTGCAAATCAGAAACTCGTACCG
>JAVHOS010000233.1:15726-35759 GCA_036170205.1 Ignavibacteriaceae bacterium
TTAAATTACGATAATTTGTCCGCTGCTTTTGATACTGGAAACTCAATCTTTAATTATTCAAAAGATGATTCGTGGTATTTAAATCTTCCGTTGTATCATATGGGCGGATTTTCAATTCTTGTGCGGGCAATTCTTGCCGGATCAAGCATAATTCTGCCGGAGTTCAACGAATTAAATTCTCTAAAAAGTAATTTGGATATTGTGAAGCCGACGTTAGTATCGCTTGTTCCAACGCAGTTAAAACGAATTTGTGAAAATGGAATTCAACCGAATAAAGAACTGCGCGCGGCATTAATTGGCGGCGGTTTTTCGGATGAAACGATTCTTACACTAGCTGAAAATCTCGGATGGAAAATTTATAAAGTTTACGGATCGACTGAAACATCTGCTTTTATAACTGTTTTGACTCCAAAAGAAATTTTTCAAAAACCGAAATCCATCGGCAAACCTCTAAAGAACGTTGAAATAAAAATATTTGATGAGCAGAAAAATATGCTTCCCGCAAATGAAGTTGGCGAGATCGGAATTAAAGCCGAATCGATTTTTAGCGGGTACTTCAGTAATAGTGAAGCAACTTCTGATGCGTTTTATTCTGGTTATTATTTAACCGGTGATTTTGGATTTTTTGATGAAGATGGATATTTGATTTTAGAAAACAGAAGAACGAATTTAATTGTAAGCGGCGGAGAAAATATAAATCCAATTGAAATTGAAAACGCAATTCTACACTTCCCAAACGTTGATGAAGTTTGTGTGTTGGGATTAGCCGATCGGGAGTGGGGTGAGATTGTTGCATCGGTTTTTTCATCAAAAGATGGAAGTCGGATAGCCAGTTCTGAGTTAGAAATATTTCTTAAAGAAAAACTTGCAGCTTTTAAATTACCGAAGAAATATTTTCAGTTAGATAGTTTACCAAAATCAGCGATTGGGAAAATAAAACGTGCAGAAGTAAAAAAATTATTTACCCAATCTCAAACTTAGC
Organism: Ignavibacteriaceae bacterium; assembly: GCA_036170205.1. GTDB lineage: Bacteria > Bacteroidota > Ignavibacteria > Ignavibacteriales > Ignavibacteriaceae > UBA1563. The sequence continues at coordinate 16,709 of JAVHOS010000233.1, forward strand.
AACAGCCTTTTGGATTCTATCCATCAAAGCCACACCTAACCCTTCTAATGGAAAAGGTTCAATCAAAATACAGTCAAGTTGCATGTCGTCTAATTTGTGAAGTGTTGAGAAAAGATTAGCCGCCGCTTCGCTCAACGAACCGTTGTGGGATAAAATAATCTCTCGTGCAAAATTAAATTTGGAGTAATTTCCTTTAAAAAATATTGCACCGATTTTTTGATTTTTATGCCTTTCAATATTCTCAAGGGTAAGCATTAATATTGGCGTTTTGGGTGAATAATGATAAAGCAATTGGCCGGGTGCATTTGGGCGGTCGGATTTCTTCGGGAAAAGTTTTATCTCGCCGATCACTTCTCGCAAAGATTCAACCGGAATAGCTCCATGACGTAAAACGGTAACTTCTTCTTTCTCTATCAATAATATTGTCGATTCGATTCCAATGCTGCATTTACCTCCATCGAGGATCATATCAATTTTATCGCCAAGTTGTTTTTGCACATGTCCGGCGCGCGTTGGACTTAATTGTCCAAAAAGATTTGCACTCGGTGCTGCAATAGGAGTGCTGCTTAGCTTAATTAATTCCAGTGCGATAGGATTATCCGGCATCCGGATGGCAACAGTATCTAATCCACCGGTTACAATTGCCGGAACATTTATTTTTTTCGGTACGACTAATGTTAATGGTCCCGGCCAAAATTCATCGATCAGATCGTAAACTTTATCATTAGGAATTTCACAAACTGTGTTTAGCCGATCTTTGCTTTCGATGTGCAAAATAAGGGGATTAAAGGTCGGGCGGTTTTTAACTTCAAATATTTTTGCAACTGCTACGGGATTCAGTCCATCGGCGCCAAGTCCATAAACGGTTTCGGTAGGGAAAGCGACTAATCCTCCTCCACGGATTATTTCAGAAGCTTTGTATATTTGATCGCTAAGTTTTTCTATCATAATTCATTAGATTATTCTTACAAATATACTCACTTCTTTTTCTTGTTTCATAGCATTACAAAAGTAAAAAGGAAGTTGTTGACTTTGACGTTTTGAAAGTGAATTTTTGCCAAAGGAAATATTCTTATTTGTTACTTTTATTTAGGAAAGGAAAGTTTCATGCAGGTTGAAGAGGATTTGGTATGGGTTTGCCAATATTGTGGAATACATAACACTGTGGATGTTGATCTTACGATTAACGTTAAACAAGATTTTGTAGAGGATTGCCGCATCTGCTGCAGACCGAACCGGATAATCGTTTTAGTAGATCAAGAAGAAAATGTTTCTATCGAAGCTAGATATATTGATGAATAGCGGTTCGCAGCTATATGTCTCTATTCGCTAAAAATTTTTCTTGGTTAATCCATAATCATTCTAAGGAAACTTGAACTCTCGTCTTCATCTTCGCCGGAATTATTTTTCTTGTTTTTATCTTTTTCAACATCATCCATTCTAACATTTTTAAATCGATCGAAGGTAAATCCGGGAGTAACAGAGTCATCTTCTTCAGGTAAAGAAGCTGACGGAGATTTCAAATTCACTCGTGCAATTGTCGGTTCATCTAAATTCTCGTTCTTTACCTCATCAAAATTAAATAAAAAACTTCTCGGTGCGGGTTCATGTCTTACTGTTTTTCCCTCACCTGAAAAAGGAGATGATGATTTGGTGCTAAACGCTTTTTTAGCGTCGTCAAATCCGGTTGCAATAACCGTGTAAGAAACGTAATCGTTCATAGATTCTTTTTGAACACAACCGAAGATCATGTTGCTTTCGGCGCCGGTAGCATCAAAGATTACATTGTTGCCGTCATAAATTTCTTGCATGGTAAGATTACTTGAACCAGTAACATTCAGCAAAACGCTCTTTGCTCCTTTAATGCTAATACCATCCAACAACGGACTTGAGATAGCTTTTTGAGCAGCTTCAACGGCTCTATTTTCGCCGCTTGCAATACCGCATCCCATAATTGCAATTCCGCTCTGATTCATTACGGAACGAACGTCGGCAAAATCAACATTAATTAATCCTTCAACAGTAATAATATCGGCGATACCGCGAGTCGCTTCATAAAGAAGTTCATTTGGTTTATCGAATGCAGTAAAGGCATTGGTATTTCTATCGATGATCGAAATCAATCTATCGTTCGGAATAACAATAAGGCTATCAACGAATTGTTTTAATTCCTGGATTCCCGCCTCGGAGTTTAACATTCGCTGCTTGCCTTCCCAACGGAAAGGTTTTGTAACAATGGCAACAACTAAAGCGCCCAGGCTTTTTGCAATTGAAGCTACAATAGGCGCAGCACCGGTTCCGGTTCCGCCACCCATGCCGGATGTAACGAAAACCATATCAGCTCCACTTAAGACTTCCGCAATTTTTTCACGGTCTTCTTCAGCGGCTTTACGGCCAACATTAGGATCGGCTCCGGCGCCAAGTCCTTTGGTCATTTTTGTACCAATTTGAACTTTGTGTTGAGCGTCGTTACCTTCAAGCACCTGCGCGTCAGTATTAACGGCAACATACTCAACACCGTTTAATCCCCTTTTGATCATAGATTCAACAGCGTTGCAGCCGCCACCGCCCACACCTACAACTTTAAGAGATGCACCGGATGATTTTGTACGATCGATTGTAGCGAAATTAGCCATGTTATAACTCCATAGTTATTTTATAATTCATCAAAAAATTGACGGAAATTATTCCAAATTTCTTTGGTTTTGTTTTTTCTCTTTTTAGTATCTTTTTCAATTACTTCAAATGTTTCAACTTGACTGCCGGGAATGCCGCAAATAAGTCCGGCAACGGTTGCGAATTCAGGTTTTTCAATTTCGATTAATCCACCGGTTGCACTTTCAAGAGGAACGCCCACTCTCGCCGGAAGCCCGAAAACTTCTTCAGCCAACTCAGTTGTACCGCGCAAAAGTGAACCACCGCCTGTAAGCACTATGCCTGCTTTAATTTTGTTTTTAAATCCGGCATTCTTTATCTCGTGATCAATCAATGTAAAAAGTTCTCTCATCCTCAAACTTATTATTTGAGTTAACAAACTTATTGGAATTCTCGTATTCCCTCTTGCACCAACACCTTTAATCAGTATTTGCTCTTCTTTAATGATCGCTGTTTCGGTAGCATAACCGAACTGTTTTTTCAAGGTTTCAGCTTCTTCGGTAATTACTCCAAGCGTTTCTCTAATGTCGTTTGTAACTTGATAACCGGCAACCCCAAAAACTTTTGAATGCTTAATCGCTTTACGATGAATGATGGCAATATCTGTCGTTCCGCCGCCGATATCGATAAGCAAAACACCAAGATCTTTTTCGCTTTCGTCTAACACAGATGAACTTGAAGCGATCGGCTGTAAAATTAGTTGTTGAATTTGCAACCCTGCGCGCTCAACGGATTTTCTGATATTCTGTATCGCCGGAATTGACGCAAGCACAACATGGTTTGTAGCTTCCAAACGAGAACCAGACATTCCAATTGGATTTTCAATTCCACCTTGATAATCAACAAAAAATTCTTCCGGAATGATATGAAGAATCTGACGATCGGAAGGAATTCTAATTGTGCGGACATCCGCTTCTAACCGATCAAGGTCTTCTTTTGTAATTTCATGTTCTTCGTTCGTTATGGTAACGTAATTTCGATGACGCATACTCGTAATATGCTCCCCGGCGACACCAACATTTACTGCAGGAAATTTTAATCCCGCCCGGTTAGAAGCGATTGAAACTGCAGCGGTAATAGCCTCGGCGGTTTTAGAAATATTTGCAACCAATCCTCTGTGCAAACCTTCAGAAGGAGCAACGCCGAAGCCAAGAATCTTAAACCGGTTGTCCTCAGTTTTTTCTGCAATAACCGCGCAAACTTTTGTTGTTCCTAAATCTAAGCCGGCAATAATCTGTTTTTTCATTTAGATTCCCGCGCTCTCATTTACCCCTACAAAAATATTGTTGGCGTATCTAAGGTCTATGTAATTTGCATTGGTCAAAGATATCTTGTTTCCTATCTGTTTTAATAACGCATCAAGCGTAAAAATCTTTTCGGATAAATTTTGTTTCCCGAGAAGGATGAGCGACTGTGCGTGTGAAAGCGTAAGCAATATATCGCCGCCTTTTCTCAAATTAATTTCTGAAATTGATTGAGCTAAATTCCCGCCTAAATTTTTTGCCGAATGAATTATGGTAAAAGCATTCTGCATCTCATTGCTTTGTTCAATTTCTTTTTCGGTTCCTAAATCTGACAAATTTGAGAGAACCGGGAAGTCGAGCATTTTTGTATTCGGAACGATCGGGACAAATTCTCTTGCAGTCGTTATCAAAAAGAGTTTTTCTTTTAACAACCCAACCGCAGCAAATTGTTTTTCTGATATTTCAACCAATACTTTTTTATCAGCATCCATAACTACCGAAACTTTCTGAATATAAGGATGCTGCAAAAACTTTTCACGAAGTGATGAGAGAGAATAATTTTGTAAATCCGTATTGACACGAATATTGGCAAAAATCAGATAATCGCTCTTCGTTAAGAGGTTACAGCCTTGTAAATCAATACTTCTAAGCACTTCGCCTTCAGCTTTTTTGGTTGAAAAAAATCCAATTAAAATTAAAAATAAAATTAAGAATGAAAACAACGTTATACTAACAATTTTACTCATAAATCAATAAAAAATCAAACTTTTAATGTTGAGACAAATGTCTCGCCATATTTCCAAATATCACCAGCGCCAAGAGTAACGATGATGTCTCCATCTTTTTTTATTTCGTTCAGAAATTTCGGGACATCATTTTTATCTTTTATGTAATGAACATTTTTGTGTCCAAATTTTTTCGCGGCATCAGCAATCAATAAGCCTGAGACACCTTCTATCGGTTCTTCTCTAGCCGGATAAACATCGGTGCAGATAAAAATATCGGAATTAAGAAATGATCTTCCGAATTCCTGGTAAAAATCGCGGGTTCTGGAATATAAATGAGGTTGAAAAACCGCAACGAGTCGTCTGTTCCAACCTGATCGGATTCCCGCTAAAGTGGCAGAAGTTTCTGTCGGATGATGACCGTAATCATCTATCACTAAAATTTCTTTATTGTACTTAATTTCAAATCTTCGGTAAACACCGGTGAAAGACTCTAAGGCATGTTTAATCGTTTTGAATTCCAATCCCAACTCAGTTCCGATAATTACGGCAACGAGTGAATTTTTTATAAAATGTAAACCGGGATTATTCAACTTGATTTTTCCCAACTCAGTTTCTTTATAAATCACTTTATAAGTGCTGCAAAATTCGGAATGCTTAATATCGATTGCGCGTACGTCCGCTTGAGAGGTTGTTCCGTAAGTGATAACTTTTTTATTAATGCTTGGAAGAATGTCTTGCAAAGCCGGTTCATCTAGACAGAGAACTACAAATCCGTAAAACGGAACTTTATTTGCGAAGGAGATAAATGCTTCTTTTATATCGTCAAGGTCTTTATACGTATCAAGATGTTCTCGCTCTAATGTTGTTATCGCTGCGATTGTTGGAGTTAGTTTTAAAAAAGTTCTATCAAATTCATCAGCTTCAACTACAATAAATTCGCCGTTACCAAGTCTAGCGTTGGTTCCGCCAAGTCCGCTAAGTTTTCCACCAACAATAATTGTGGGATCAATATTTCCTTCGGTAAGTACAAGTCCAACCATTGAAGTTGTAGTTGTTTTTCCATGTGTTCCCGCTATACCGATTCCGTATTTCATACGCATACATTCTGCAAGCATTTCAGCTCTTTTAATCACCGGAATTTTTCTTTCAATTGCAGCTTTTACTTCTGGGTTATCGACTGAAACCGCCGAAGAATAAACGAGCACATCAGCATCTTTTAGATTCTCAGCAGAATGTCCTTCATATACTTGAATGCCAAGTTCTTGCAGCCGATTAGTAACTTCGGAAAAACTTTTATCGGAACCGGAAATTTCAAATCCCTGGTTAAGAAGAATCTCCGCGATTCCGCTCATGCCGATTCCACCGATTCCGACGAAATGGACTTTTTTAATATTCTTAAACATTTGTTCCCTTTTCATAATTTTTATTTACGAGTTTCAAGACTCGAACCGCAATTTCCTCAGCGGCGTTCGGCTTGCCAATTGCTTTTGCGTTAGCTCTAATAGTTTTAAGCTTATCTTCATCTTTCATGAGTGAAATAATTTCATTCGCAAATTTTTCTTCTATATTTTTTTCTTCGAGAAGAATCGCCGCATTAACTTCAACTAATGATTTTGCATTGAAGTATTGATGATTCTCTGCAACATTCGGTGAAGGAATTAATATTGAAGCTAATCCAAATGAAGTGATTTCAGCCAGTGTTGTTGCGCCCGCGCGAGAGACGATCGCATCACAGGCTGAGTAAACAAGTTTCATATCTTCAACAAAAGCCACCACTTTACAATTATCATTTTGCAGATGTTTGTACTGATCAAAATACAGAGAACCCGTTTGCCAAATAATTTGCAAATCACTTTCGATTAATAACTGTAACGATCTCGCCATCACTTGATTCAACTTCTTCGCTCCCAAACTTCCACCCAGAAGAAGCAAGGTTTTTTTCTCCGGAGAAAGTTGAAGTTTTTCTAAGGCAATTTTTTTATCCAAAAGAGATTCAACATTTCTAACCGGATTTCCGGTTACGAATAATGGTTTATTTCTCCTAAAATATTTTTTAGAATCTTCATAGTTGATATGAATTTCCTTTGCATATCTTTCAAGCAATCGCGTTGTAATTCCCGGAAAACTATTTTGTTCGAGTAAAACTAATTTTGCTCCAAATAGATTAGCGGCAAACATCGCCGGACCGGCAACATAACCGCCTGATCCAATCGCCACCTTCGGTCTAAACATCAAACAATAAAACATTGATTGAAAAATACTCACCACCAATTTTACTGGGAATAGAAAATTATTTACCGAAAATTTTCTGGCGAATCCTTTAATCCATATTGCCTTAAATTGAAAACCAAGTTTCGGAACAACTCTTCCTTCAATTTTGGATCTTGTTCCAATAAATAATATTTCAGCATCCGGAACTAACAATCGAATTTTTTCTGCAACCGCCACAGCCGGAAATAAATGACCGCCTGTTCCGCCGCCGGCAAATAAAAAGCGATATGGTGTCATCGTTTTCATGCTGTAACTACTGCTTCTTCATCAGCTTTTTGTTTTGCACTTGTGATGCCGATGTTAATTAAAATTCCAACCGAGACACACAAAATTGTCATCGAGGTTCCGCCGTAACTTAGAAACGGCAACGGAAGTCCGGTAGTTGGAAGCAATCCTGAAGCCACTGAAGCATTGACAAAAGCGGAAATGATGAACGAAAACGAGATTGCGAATCCCAGGTATTGACCAAACAAATCTTTTGCATTTTTTGCAATCACAATTCCGATGAAAAATAAACTTAAATAAACGAGCAGCATAATGACCACTCCAATAAAACCGGTTTCTTCGCCAAGAATTGCAAAAATAAAATCTCCGTATGCTTCCGGTAGAAATAGATTTCGCTGGTTGCTGTGTCCGAATCCAACTCCTATCCAATGCCCGGTTGCCAATCCAACAATCGCTTGTCTAACCTGGTCATTAATAGCACCGCCTCCTTCCAGACTTGAAATGAAAGTTACGATGCGTTCACGTGAGTGATGGAAAAGCATAGCAACGACTCCAACTGCAGTTCCGGCGACAAACACTGATGCAATCAAATGTTTTATTTTTGCGCCTCCAACAAAAAGGATAAGAAAACTAATGGTCAACAAAATCAAACCGCTGCTAACGTTTGGTTGAATAAAGATCAATCCGGTAGTTGCAAAAATCCAAATGAGCGCATACTTCAATCCGTCTTTAAATATTTTTATGCTCTCTCCTTTTTCTTCAAGCAATGCCGCAAGATGAATGAAGAGAGCGATTTTTGCGATATCCGCAGGTTGAAAACTGATGAATCCCAAGTCAAGCCAACGATGCGCCCCTTTAATTCTTGTTGAAACTAGTAGAGTAAGGACAAGCATTACGATTACCGCAAACAGGATTAACTTTGAATATTTTTTATAATAATCGTACGGAACAAATGCCACGATAGTCATAAAAATGATTCCGCCAAAGGCTTTAAACAAATGGCTGTTAAACATATGAAATTGGTCGGCGAACTTATAACCGCTATAGGTGCTGCTTGCACTCATCACTAAGTAAAGCCCAAAAAGGATTAAGAAAAAAGAGCCGAGGAATAATAGCACCGGGAGTTTTTTCATTTTTGCAAATCCTCCACAGCCTTTTTAAATATCCTTCCACGATGTTCATAATTTTCAAACATATCAAAACTTGCACAAGCCGGTGAAAGAAGTACAATATCGCCATCTCTTGTATCTTGATTTGCAGCTTTAACACATGCTTCCATAGAATCTTTAATTTCTACTTTAACGATTGAATGAAAATATTTGAATACTGTTTCAGCAGAAGAACCGATAGCATAAATTTTTTCAACTTTCGTTTTCACTAATTCTTTAATTTGATCGTAATCATTCCCTTTGTCCTGTCCGCCAAGAATAAGAAATAACGGTTCATTAAAACTTCTTAACGCATACCAAACGGAATCAACATTTGTGGCTTTCGAATCGTTAACGTATTTAACACCATTAATTTCTTTGACAAATTCCAAGCGATGTTCAACACCTTGGAATGAACGAAGTCCTTCAATAATTTTTTCTTGCGGAAGACCGATACAGTTCGCTGCGATTATCACGGCCATTGCGTTCGCGCGATTATGCTCGCCCACCAAAGCTATGTCGTTCAAGTTACAGTTAAAAATGGTTTTGCCGTTTTCATTATATTTTATTTCTTCACCGGAAACGAAAGCGCCGTTTTGCAAATCTTTTTTAAGCGAAAATTCTTTTATCAACGCTCTCGTTTCATGCTGATATTTATTTAAGATTTCATCGTCGCTATTTTTGATGAATATCTGACTACTATTTTGATTCTTTATTATCGATAATTTTGCTTTGGCATAGCTATCTAGATTATGAGCATAGCGGTTCATATGATCCGGAGTTATATTTAAGATCATCGAAATGTATGAATTGAATTGTTCATTAAAATCAAGCTGGAAACTGGAAACTTCAAGTGAAACAAATTCATCCTCTTTAACATCCAGGGTGATTTCAGAAAACGCTGAACCAATATTTCCGGCAGTATAAGATTTTCTACCGCAAAGATTAATCACATGATCCATTAATGAAGTTGTGGTCGTCTTTCCATTGGTCCCGGTGATGGCAATAATTTTTCCGCGGCAAAAACGGGACGCAAATTCAAGTTCACCAAGGATAAGAATATGCTTTTCTTTTGCTTGTAGCACAACTTTGGATGTTGAAGGAACTCCCGGACTGATAATTATAAAATCACAATCAAAAACTTTTCCCGAATGCTGTCCGGTTTCAAAAGGAATTCCGGCAGAGGTTAATATTGCCAAAGATTTTTCAATCTTTTTTTCATCTGCTAAATCACTTACGAAAGGAAATCCGCCAAGCTTTTTAACCAGTACCGCCGCGGCTCTACCGCTTCTTTCAGCGCCAAGGATCGTTATTTTTTTGTTTTGTAAGTTCATAATTATCTAATCTTGAATGAAGCTAAACTTATGATCGCTAAAATGATTGCAATGATGTAAAAACGAATCACAATTTTCGGCTCGGGCCATCCAACCATTTCAAAATGATGATGGATGGGAGCCATTTTAAAAACTCTTTTTCCGGCGCCATATCTCTTTTTTGTGTATTTGAAATACACTCTTTGAATTATAACAGAGACGGTTTCCATAAAAAAGATTCCACCAAGAATTGGTAAAAGAAATTCTTTTTTTATCAGCACTACTATAATTCCTAACGCACCGCCAAGCGCTAACGAACCGGTATCGCCCATAAAAACTTGAGCCGGATAAAAATTATACCAAAGGAATCCAAGTGAAGCGCCAATTACCGCTGCAACAAAAACCGTAAGTTCACCGGAGCCGCGTAAATACATGATGTTGAGATAGTCAGCATACTTTACATTTCCGCTTACGTAGCTTATAATAGCCAATGCTATCATAACGATCATAATATTTCCGATCGCCAAACCATCGAGACCATCCGTTAAATTAACTGCGTTTGAAGTCGCAGTAATAATAAAAATAACAACCGGAATGTAGAAGTAAGAGAAATCCAAATTCATATCTTTTAAAAATGGAATAGTTGTTAATGTATTCTTCCCTGCAAATTCCGGTGAGTACCAGATAACAACACCAACCACCAGACCAATGATTACTTGTCCTAACAACTTGTAACGAGCGATCAATCCGTTAGGTAATTTTTTTACGACTTTTAAATAATCATCAAGGAAACCAACTAAACTTAACCAAACTGTCCCGGCTAAAACTAAAATTATATAAGTACTTTTTATGTCACTCCAAAGCAAAACCGGAATAACGATTGATGCGATGATAATAATTCCACCCATAGTAGGCGTGCCCGCTTTTGACCAATGGTTCTTAGGTCCATCAGCTTTTTTCGCTTCACCGATCTGATGTTTTTGCAGCATCCTAATTATCCGTGGCGCAAAAAGAAGTGAAAGCAGCAACGCTGAAATGGCGGCTAATGCACTTCGAAACGTTAAGAATCTAAAAATATCAAATCCGGGCGGATTAAACGTTTTATTAATGTATTCCAAAAAATAGTAGAGCATTAGTTTTGGAGCTTTCTTTCTAATTGATTAACAAATTCTTCCATCTTCATTCCGCGTGAACCTTTTACAAGTACAACCGATTTTTTTATAGAGTAGTTCGTAAGGAAATTCTCTAATTTATCTCGAGTAGTAAAATGTTTGCACGTAATTTTTGCTTCACGAAGTGTAGCTGCGAGATGCTTCATTTGTTTGCCGATGAGATAAACTTCGTCAATATTATTTTTTTTAATTAATACCGCTAAACGCTCGTGTTCATTTTTTGATTCGGCGCCAAGTTCAAACATATCACCAAGCACCGCAACTTTTTTTGGATAAAGCGAAATCATTTTAACCGCTTCAAATGCGGCTCTCATCGATTGCGGGTTAGCATTATACGTATCGTCGATCAATAAAACGTTTTCATATTCCCTAACATTGAGACGTTGTTTTACCGGTTTTATTTTATCAATTCCATTTAGAATTTCTCGTTTGGTCAATCCGAGTTTTAAAGCAATTACGATCGCCGCGGTTAAATTCTTTGCATTATGTGCCCCTAACAACGGAGAAACGCACTCGAGAGAAATCTTTTTATTCTGAACGTGAAGAATAGTTTTTCCATCGACAGTATAACCTTTAACTGAAGCTCTAAAGTCGGCGGTGTTGTTAAAGCCGAATGAAATATTTTTATACTTGTTTGTTAGTGACCTCAAACGTGAGTCATCAACATTAATAAACGTTAATCCTTTATTTTTAGCTGTCTCAACAAATAAAGCTATCTTTTCTTTTTTAACTCCCTGAAAGTTTTTCAAATATTCTAGATGCGAAGCTCCGATGTTTGTTATCAATGCAAAATCAGGCTGTAAAATTTTTGAAGAATATGAAATCTCTCCAAAATGATTTGTCCCGGTTTCAGCGATCAACACCTGATATTTTTCATTACACGAAAAAATAGTTAACGGAACACCAATATGGTTGTTGTTATTTTGTACGGTTGATTGCACGTTGAATTTTTCGGAAAGAAGCGTAGAAAGCATTTCCTTAGTGGTGGTTTTGCCGTTACTGCCGGTAATTCCGATTACTTTTGCGGACAATTTTCTTCGCCAAACAAAAGCAAGATCGCCCAAAGCTTTAACGGTATCATCGACTGTTATTATTGCTTCGTCTCTGTTTTCGTACTTCTGCAATTCACTTTCATTTATAATAACTGCGTTAGCTCCTTTATTCAAAGCCTCATCAACAAAGTCATGTCCGTTAAACTTTTCTCCTTTAACAGCGATAAAAATTGAATTTGGTTTTACATCTCTTGAATCAATCGTAACGTATGTAGCTGACTTATATCCATCCGGATTATAAATTGATGCCGTCGGTAAATTAAATAAATCTTGTAATGTAATAATAATCTTCTTCATAAAACTGCTTTAAATACCAACCAAATACTTTTCTGCAATCTCCTTATCAGAGAAATGGTGTTTAACACCCTGAATTATTTGATAATTTTCATGGCCTTTACCGGCGATCAAAATAACAGCGGAATCATCGCTTTCCATGATTGCTTTTTTAATTGCTTCTTCTCTATCTAAAATAATTTCGTAATTATTTTTTGAAATTCCTTTAACAATATCTGCAATTATTTTTTCCTGGTTTTCATTTCGCGGATTATCATTGGTTATAACTACTGAATCGCTTAACTCTGTCGCAATTCTTCCCATCTCCGGACGTTTTGTTGCATCGCGATTTCCTCCACAACCGAAGACGGTAACTAATTTATTTTCTGCCGCCATTACTTTTCGCAAATTGATAATCGCTTTTTCCAAACTGTCCGCTGTGTGTGAATAATCGATAACTGCTTTTTTAGCTTTGCTGGAAACAATTTCAAATCTTCCCGGGACAAGTGGAATTGTTTTAATTCCATCAAGAATTTTATCAACAGAAATTCCACCGACAGAAGCGGAAACAAACGCCGATGCTGCATTGTAGGCATTGAATTCACCTATCAACGGAGTTTTTACTAAATATTCTTCCCCATCATTCTTCAACAAGAAATTTGTTCCTGAAAGATTGAAAGTAATATTCAAAATTCTAAAATCTGCCTTCTCATTTTTTCCATAAGTGATAATTTTCGCTTTGCAATCTTGGATCAAATCCGAATAATGGTCATCATCACAATTAACTACTGCAAATGAATTCTCCGGCAAACCGTCAAATAATTTTTTCTTCGCGTCAAGATAGTTTTCAAAAGTTATGTGAAAATCAAGATGATCTGAGGTGATGTTCGAAAAAATAGCAACGTTAAAAGGAACGCCGTAAACTCTCTCAAGCGCCAGGGAGTGAGAAGAAATTTCCATTACCACTGAAGTACATTGTTCGGAAACCATCGAGAAAAACAATTCATGTAAATCAGAAGACTCCGGTGTGGTCATGCTTGATTCTACTACTTTATCTCCAACAATATTCGAGATTGTTCCGATAAGTCCGGTTTTCTTCCCTGCTTTTTCTAAAATATTTTTTAGCAGATAAGTTGTTGTGGTCTTTCCATTAGTTCCAGTAATTGCATAAGAGAAAAGTTTAGAAGCAGCTTCCTTATAAAATGCGATTGCTAATTCTGCAAGCGCAATTCGCGAATTAGAAACTAGAATTCTCGTAATTTTTTTTAAATGGAAGTAATGTTCGGGGATTGAATTGTTATCTTCGATTACAACTGCAATAGCGCCACTGTTAATTGCTTCGGTAATAAATTTGTGCCCATCACTGCTGATTCCTTTGATGGCAACAAAAATTGAGTTTGTTTTTACTCTGCGGGAATCATAATAAATTCCGCTCACATCTTTTCGCTGAACCTCGCCGGTTACTTGAATTGCATGGACACTATTTAAAAGTTGAGTTAATTCCATTAGTAAAGCGCTATTCCGTTAGTTTCATTTTGTGCCGTTAGTCTGCAGAACATTCCTTTTTTAAGTGATGTTCCAGCCAAAATACTTTGAGAGATAATTTTACCACTCCCGGCAATTTCACATTTCACATTAAAAAAAGAAAGAATTCTTATAGCTTCGCGAAGCGATTTTCCTTCAAGGTTAGGCATAACTTTTTTTGAATAATCGATATCATCAACTTTCATTTGTGATTGTGCAGAAGCAAAAACTAATTCTGTTTTTTTCTCAGTCTTATTTTCTGTATAGGAATAATGTGTTTCTTCTTTTTTCACCGGCTGTTGTTTAATTAAGGAAGGATTTAAAGAAATTATTTTTGCAGCAATTTCAGTAAACGCCGGAGCTGCAACATCGCCGCCATAATAACTATTCTGCTTCGGTGCATTAACTAATACATGAACTAAATATTTAGGATTTTCCGCCGGGAAAAATCCGATGAATGAAGAATTATAACTTTGTGTTGAGTACTTTCCATCTATTAATTTTCGAGATGTTCCGGTTTTTCCACCAGCGGTGCATTGCGCAAGTTTTGCTTTTTTCCCGGTTCCCTCTTCAATTACTCCAACAAAAAACTGGCGCATCAAATCTGAAGTTTCTCCTGTGATAACTTGCCGGATGAACTTTGGTTGAAATGAACTTATTATTTTACCATCATTTGATACAATTTTTTCAACTATCTGCGGTTGATATAATTTTCCGCCATTAATAATTGCGGCATAAGCAGCCGTTAATTGAATTGGAGTAACCGCAACTTCATAACCAAATGAAAGAGAGGATTTAGTATAGTCCGTCCAGTTTTCGGGGTTTTTCAAAGTGCCTTTAGCCTCGCCCGGTAATGGAATGTCAGTGTAATTTCCAATTCCAAAATCTCTTAAATAGAGATAAAAAGATTGCACATCAATCCTCTGAGAAAGTTTTGACATCCCGATATTACTCGAATGTGTGAATACTTCCTTCACTGTCATCCAGCCTGAGTTATGTGAATCTTTAATTGTAACATTTTTAAACTTGTAGCTTCCATTTTCACCAAATACTTTGTCATCCGGTGTACAAATTTTCTTATCTAAAAAAGCTGCAAGCGAAAGCGCTTTGAACGTTGAACCTGGTTCATAAGTATCTGCAACAACTTTGTTCCGCTTAACCGAATCGCCGCAAGTATTATAAAAATTCGGGTTGTAATCATTACTGTTGGCTAACGCAAGAATTTTTCCGGTAGTGGGATCCATAATAATTCCAATGGCATTCTCAGCTTGATGATCTACTGCAGCTTTTTTAATTGCACTCTCTAATATTGTTTGATACGTTTTATTGATTGTTAAATAAATTGAATTTCCAGGGGAAGGCGGATTTACGGATTCATCTACAACCGTAATCATTTCTCCACGTGCATCTTTTAAAATCACACGACTTCCGTCAACTCCTTTTAGTTCATTATTAAAATATTTTTCAATTCCATCAGCGCCAGCAAATGAGGCATTCACATAACCTAAAATGTGAGAAGCGAAATTGTCATATTGATAAATCCTTGACGGATCTTCATCAAATCTTAGTCCGTTGATTTTTAATTTTTTCAACGTCAATGATTTTTCCGCTTCAACTTTTTTTGCAATACAAACATTTCTGCTTTTGGCAATTTTCATTAAATCAAGATAATACTTGACTGAATTTCCTAATTCCGATGAAAATGCTTCGGCAATTTTTTGCTTATCGATTTTTCTGGCTGATTTCACATCAACAAAAAAAGAAACTTCATTTTTATTGAATGAAAGGAGAAGTCCATTCGCGTCATAAATTAAACCTCGCTGAGCTTGTATCGTCTGCACTGCTTTATTTTGAACTTCAGCGTAAGCGCCGTATTCAACGTTGTGTAAAATTTGGACGTTGTACAGTCTGAAAACCAGAGTGAAGAATCCTAAAAAAACAAAAATGACCACTAGAAGCAATCGATTATTGTTCATTTTCTTTTCTCCCCGCGGTTACAAAATTTTGCAATTCATTGTTAGAAATAGAAAGAGAATAAGCCGGTGTTTTCCTTTCAAGCTGCAACTCCGCCATTGCAATCGGTACGATCCGTTCTTCGGAACTTAAAAACTGCGCGTCGGCAAGCAGTTTTGTTTGTTGATTTTCCAATTGTTTTATCTGTTCGTTTGTCATAACTATTTCTTTTTTCATAGAATCAATGCGCAGCTTTAACCCTACGTATCCGAGCAATAATAATATTGCCGTAACAAAAGTTACCAGCACGTGTAGAAGGTGATGCTCATTGTTTCCACTCATTTTTTTTCGGCAACTCTTAATTTTGCGCTTCTAGCTCTGTTATTCATCGTTACTTCATCTTCATTTGGCAGAATTGGTTTCTTAGTTATTATTTTTAATCTGCTCACCTTTCCGCAAGTGCAAACAGGGAAATCCGGCGGACAGATGCATGATGATTCTTCAAACTTAAAAAGATCTTTTACAATCCTATCTTCCAAAGAATGATACGTGAGAATTGCGATTCGTCCATTCGGCAAAAGAAGATCAACCGCTTTTGTTAAAAATGTTTTTAACACCGTCAATTCATCGTTTACATAAATGCGTAAAGCTTGAAAAATTCTTGCAAGTGTTTTCACAACAAAATATTGCGGTGTAAGCTGCTCGATTACTTCTACAAGATCCGAAGAAGTTCTGAACATTTTAGAATTTCTTTGCTCAATAATTGTTTTAGCAATTCGTCTCGAATTTTTCTCTTCACCGAACGCAAAAAATATTTCCGTCAATTCTTCTTCCTCAAAAGTATTTAACACATCCGCTGCATTGATGGCTAAATTTTTATTCATTCGTAAATCTAAAGGCGCTTCAGAGCGGAAGGTAAATCCCTTTTCCACGTTGTCTAATTGAAAAGAAGAAACGCCGAGATCGGCAAAGATTCCGTCGAATCCATTTATCATTTCTAATTTCGCAACGCTATCGATTTGTGTAAAATTAAAATTGTATAATTTCATCCGGGAATCATGCGCAAACTTTTTCTGGCAATAGTTGAATGCTGTTTCATCCACATCTGTAGCGGCTAATAACGCGTCATCGTTTAAGTGTTGTAAGATCGCCTCCGAGTGCCCGCCAAAACCTAAGGTTCCGTCAAAATAGTTTCCTGATTTGTTGCCGATAAGCAAGTCAAGCGATTCATGCAGTAAAACCGGTTGATGCAACTGCTCGGTCATTCCATTCTCATAACTTGGGATGCAATTTGTTCAAATGTTTCAGGCGAACCGGACAGATACCCGTTATAAATTTCATTATTCCAGAGTTCAATTTTTTTAAGCACACCAAGGATAAGAACTTCATTTTTAATTCCGGCGTAGTCTAAAAGTGATTGAGGTATTAAGATTCTCGACTGCGCATCCATCGTATCTTCTTGCGCATTTTGCAGCATCATTCTGATAAATCTGGCTTCCCGCTGGTCGAAGAAATTAAGTTTTAAAAGTTTTTCTTCAATTAATTTCCATTGATCTTTAGGATAAATTTCGATGCACTTATCAATTCCCAATGTCATAACAAAAGAATTGTCGGCATCTTCAGCAACGTTTTTGCGCAAACGTGCCGGAAGACTTAATCTGCCTTTGCTATCAATCGAATGTAAAAACTGTCCTTTGAACAACTTATCTTTCCTTAATTATTGGAACTTTCAACCACTTTCTCCCACTACTTCCCAAAATAAGTGATTTTTTTCGGTAAAGTCAAGAAAAATCTTTAAAAAAAATTAAGTTTTTTTTCTGATAACTTATTTATTTTTAGACAGTTAGGAAGATTTATGAGGGGTAACTTGTTATAAACTATAAGGATATAGAAAATGAGTTAAAGTTGGTTGTTAAAAGAATTGAAAAAGAGAATTTTTCCCCCACCAATTTTATTCAAGACGTTGGAGTACAGAAATGTAAAATCCGTCAAAGCCATCCCCCGCCGGAGAAATTTTTCTTTCGTCGATTAGTTTGAACTTCTGCCGGTTGCTTTCAGATGAAAAAAATCTTTCGATCTGTCTTTCATTTTCTGATGAAAGAATTGAACAAGTTGAATAAACAATTTTCCCGTTTGGTTTAACCATTGAAGAATAACTTTCTAATATTTTTTGCTGAAGCGATTTTAATTCCTCAATTCGTTCGTTCGTTAGTTTCCATTTTGCATCGGGATTACGGCGCAATACTCCCAAGCCGGAACAAGGAACATCAAGCAGCACGCGGTCTGCGCTATCCGCAAGGCGTTTTATCACTTTGGAAGAGGTGATTGTTCTTGTTTCAATAATGTTGATGCCGTTTCTATTTGCACGTTTTTTTAATTCATTCAATTTCCATTCTTCCGTATCGAGCGAAAGAATTTTCCCTTTGTTTTGCATAAGCGCTGCAATGTGCAATGATTTTCCTCCGGCTCCCGCACATGCATCGATTACACGCATTCCCGGTTTAACATCTAAATAATTTGCAACAAGCTGTGACGAAGCATCCTGAAGTTCAAAATAACCTTCTTTAAAATAGGGAGTTTGAAAAAGATTTTGCCTCTGTTCAACAAGCAAGCCATCGCTTGTAAAATCAAGGGGAAAAGTTTGTATCCCGATTTCTAAAAATTTTTGCTGCAATGCTTCTCTTGATATTTTCAATGTATTTGCGCGAAGAATAACCGGAGCTTCTTTATTTAATGCGGCAATTTCAGCATCCCATTTGTTTCCTAATTCTTTTTCGCCCAACTCATCAAGCCAATCGGGAATTGATTCCTTAATTTTTCTTTCGCTGAGTTTACTTCCATTTTCTTTCATAATATTATTCTGATCGATTGAAGTAAATTCCTCCCACTGCGGAAGAGGAATATTTTTCCAGAGAAGATAACCGGCAAAAAGTTTCCAGAGATAATCGTTGTTTTCTTCAGCATTTATGCCCATCATCTCATTTAACAAACGCCAATAGCGGACGATGGTGTAGGTTGTTTCTGCAATAAATTTCCGGTCACGGCTCCCCCATTTCTTATTCGATTTTAAGGATTGTTCAATAACTTTATCGGCAAATTTTTTCTTAAAAAATATTTGGTCGAGGTTGAAAATAATTCCTTCACAAATATTTCGATGTAATTTTGACATGTTCGTTTCTTTCTCTAACTGTTCAATTTTCTCAAATTTATTAAAAATTATTCCGGATTTGTTTTATCTCCTTCAACACTCAAACCTTTTGATTATAAGGCTTCTCTAAAAACTTTATTGTCATGGCGAGCGAAGTGATCCTTATTAACATGATAAAGAGAGATACTTGCTTTGATGAAAAAAATGAATTTGAATCCAACCGCGATTATTTGCTCTAAAATCACACTAATTCCCAAATAACTTCGTTTTTGCACAAAAAACGAAGAATTAATTGCTAATAATTCTCAAGTAATTACAATTAATTACCAGGTAATTGTAATTAAT
>JAVHOS010000234.1:0-2232 GCA_036170205.1 Ignavibacteriaceae bacterium
ACCGCTCTGATCTCGCCGTAACTGACATTCTCACCTAATTCATTTTTTAATACACCGAGCAATAAATCTCCGTGCAGTTGAATTGCTTTTTCGATCTGTTCTATTTTTTCCGGTTTAACTAATTCCTTTATCTCAATTTCTCCCGTTTCGATGTAGTGAGCCAGATGATTTTCGATAGTTGAGGTGGATAAATTGCGAAGCGATGCTATCTCAGGTATGGACTTTCCGCTTCTGAACAATTCAAAGCTCTCCAATTTTGTATCTGATCTCTCAGAAGCGCGGGGACTCCGGGTTTTCCTTTGCCTCTTCGGAAATTTATTCATTATTCGTGACGGCAATTTATTTTTCTTACAGAAATCAATTACTTCATCCAGGAATAATTTTCCGTATCTCTGCACTTTAATTTCACCGAAGCCGGATATTTTTGTTAACTCCGAAATGTCTTGCGGTAAATAAGTCGCAAGTTCTAACAGAGTTGTATCTGAAAAAATGACATAAGCCGGAACGCGCGCTTCCTCCGCCAAACGGTTACGAAGGTTTTTTAGCAGAGAAAATAATTCAACTTCATAGGGTTGCTCTTTCTGTTGAACTTCTTGCCGCGAAACAGTTTTAATAAAGGTTACTTTTTCTTCTCCTTTAAGTACCGCTTTACTTTTATCAGTTAATTTCAAAACGGGGTATTGTCCTTCATCTTGATGCAGATAACCCATAACGATAAGGTCGTTAAGATATTGCCGCCAGTCTTCTTTGCCGGTATCGGCGCCAACGCCGTAAGTTTTTAATCGCATTTGCCAGTCCATGATCTTTTCAGATTTTGAACCGCGCAGAAAATCGATAACAAAATTTACTCCATACCGTTGGTCTAATCTTGTAACGGCAGAAAGGGCTTTTTGCGCGATGATCGTTCCGTCAAATTTTTCATATTTACTTAAACAGACATCGCAGCTTCCGCAATAGTTTGGATATTCTTCGCCGAAATAATTCATCATAAATTTGCGCCGGCACGTTTGTGTTTCGCATAAACGCGCCATCTTGTTAAGCTTCTCCAACATAATTTTACTTTGCGCCGGATTATTTTCTATCTCGCAGAACTTTTTAAGTTTAACAAGATCGCCTCTTCCGTAGAATAAAATCGCATCGCTTTTAATTCCATCGCGTCCCGCTCTGCCGGTTTCCTGGTAATAGCTTTCGATATTTTTAGGCAGATCAACATGAAAGACGTAGCGAACGTTGGACTTGTCGATTCCCAATCCGAAAGCGATGGTTGCTACAATAATTTTTACTTTATCTTTTATAAATAATTCTTGATGCTGATCCCGGATTTGTTTTTCTAATCCGGCGTGATACGGTTTTGCAGAAAATCCGTATTCCACAAGATCATGGGCAAGCGATTCAGTAGAAGCGCGGGAGAGGCAATAGATAATTCCCGATTCTTCTTTATGCTCTTTTAAATAGTTCAGCAAATAAGGCAGCCAATTCCGCTTCGGCTCGATGTAGTAATGAATATTCTCACGGTTAAAACTTGAGATAAATATTTTAGGCGATTGAAGTTTGAGTTTCTCCAAAATATCTTTTCGCGTCAGTTCATCGGCGGTTGCAGTTAATGCGATGATGGGAACGCCGGGAAAATGTTTTTTCAAAACGGCTAACTGTAAATATTCGGGACGGAAATCATGTCCCCACTGAGAAATACAATGCGCTTCATCTATGGCGAACAAAGAAATATTTAAAGGTTTAAGAAAATTGAGGAACTGCTGTTCGTTGATGAAAATTTTTTCCGGCGCGATATAAAGAATTTTTATTTGCTGATTGCGAATGTCGTTCATTACCTGTGTTTGTTCGTTTGCAGAAAGCGTGGAATTGAGGAACGAAGCAGCCACACCGTTAAGCCGCAATCCGTCAACCTGGTCTTTCATCAATGCGATCAACGGTGAAATGACGATAGTCAGTCCGTCAAAAAGCAGCGCGGGAATTTGATAACAGAGCGATTTGCCGCCGCCTGTGGGCATCAACACGGCAGTATCTTTTTTCGCCAAAACCGATTCAATAATTTGCTGCTGATGAAAGCGGAATTCGTTAAATCCGAATTGTTTATTTAAAACTTCAAGTGGGGTTAACATATTACTTTAGTTGATTTTTTACTTTTCATCAATTGAACTACCGGGAAAAACTCGGAAGTTGATTTCTTGTTCCGTTAAAATAAGTGAATCTAAAGGATATGTAAAATATTTA
>JAVHOS010000235.1:0-4414 GCA_036170205.1 Ignavibacteriaceae bacterium
GAAATTATTGCATTTCTAAATTCAGATGATTATTATTTTAACGAAAATGTTTTTCAAAAAGTTACGGATGCTTTCGCCAACGAGGAAAATCTTTTTGTTCATGGAAATATTTTTTTTGAAGATGAAAAATACGGTTCAAACATTCGTAAACCGTTGATGTGCAAGGTTCAGGCGGCGATGCCGTTTAATCATCCGGCAATGTTTGTAAGAAGAAAATGTTTTGATGAAGCCGGATTATTTGATACATCGTTTCGTTACGCAATGGACTTTGAAATTGTCTGCCGCATGTTAAACAAAATACCTGATTTTTTAGAAAAAGGATTTTATCTTAACGGAAGTCCTCTTGTTTATATGCGCGGTGGCGGAGCCTCCTGGTTGAAAGAAAAAGAAAGTGTTCTTGAAGTTAAAAACGCGTTACAAAAAAACGGATTGTGGAATGCCTCGGCAAGATATTATTATATCATACGGCGGTCAAGAATATTTCTTAAATCTTTCTTAGATAAAGCCGGACTTCTTTTACTCGTAAAGTATTGGCGAAAACGTAAATGGAATTAAACCATCAAATAAAAATATCATCTCTCATCATCGCGAAAGATGAAGAACAAAACATTGCGAGATGTATTGAAAGTCAACTTGCATGTGTTGATGAAATAATTGTTTTGATTGATGACGCAACAACAGATAGAACTGAAAAAATCATTCGTTCTTTTCCAAATGTAAAATGTCAAAAAGTTATTTGGCAAGGATTTTCAAAAACTAAACAACTCGGACTTTCGCTCGCCTCGAACAATTGGATATTTTGGATAGATGCAGATGAAGCTGTAACCAAGCCGCTAAATGATGAATTACTTCAATTTAAAAATGAACTTCCGAAATTTAACGCTTATTCATTTCCGAGACGCGCATTCTTTTTGGGGAAATGGATAAAACATTCCGGCTGGTATCCGGGAAGAGTTACAAGGCTTTTCAGAAAAGATAAAATTCAGTTCAGCGAAAATGATGTTCATGAACATTTGATTGTTGAAGATGAAGTTGGAATTTTCAAAAGCGATATTGATCATTTTACTGATCCTACGATAGAGCATTACTTTACGAAGTTTAACATCTATACTTCGCTTGCAGCAATAGAGCTGTACCAAAGGAAAAAATCTTTCAAGACAACCGATGTATTGCTTCGCCCCTTATTTATCTTTCTAAAAATGTATATTTTTCGTTTAGGATTTTTAGACGGCTTTCACGGATTTCTTTTAGCCGTCTTTTCATCGCATTACGTTTTTACTAAATACGCAAAACTATGGGAACTTAACCAACAAAAGGAGAATTAAATTATGGCTGAAAATACTAATTACGAAGTGCTCTTTATGCAGTTGATCATGCAGCAGCAGCAATGGGCAATGATGTCTATGGGAAAATTGAAAAATCCGATGAGCGACAAGATCGAACGCAATCTTGAAATGTCAAAATATGCAATCGATACGTTGGACATGCTTGCCGCAAAAACGAAAGGGAATCTTGGTGAGTATGAAGATAAATTTCTTAGCGAAGTTTTGCGCGAGTTAAAATTGAATTATGTTGAGGAAGTCGGTAAAGATAAAAAAGAAGAACCGGCACAACCGGCGACCGCAGATGCAAAACCTCCGGAAGCATAAATGAAATTTGGAATTTTCGGCAATACCACAAAGGACGAACTAACGGCAACACTGCAAATAGTGGTCGATCGTTTGCAAGAAAATAATTACGAGTTTCTGATCAATGATTCGCTGAAAAGTTCTTTTCCAATAGCTTCTTCAAATGAAAACTATTTTGCTCCCGCAGCTACAGTAGCCGAAACGTGTGATATTTTAATTTCGCTCGGCGGAGACGGCACAATGCTTTCAACCGCGTACATCGCTCATCAATATGATAAACCGGCGCTTGGGATTAATCTTGGCAAGCTTGGCTTTTTAGCTGAAGTTGATATTAAAGGAATTGAACAGCTTTTTAACGACTTTAAAAATTCGCGTTATTCATTTGAAGAAAGAATTGTGCTGGTCGGAAATTGCAATAATGTTTCTTGTGATGATTTATTTGCCGTGAATGATTTGGTTATCGATAAAGGCGCCTGGCCTAAAATGATTGAACTTACCATCTCAGTTGAAGATGAATACGTTACAACTTTTTCAGCCGATGGTTTAATTGTTGCCACGCCAACCGGTTCAACCGGTTACTCGCTTTCTGTCGGCGGACCGATCGTTAGCCCGAAAGCTGAAGTGATAACGTTGAGTCCGATTTCACCCCACAGTTTGACCATGCGTCCTTTGGTTTTGCCAAGTAATGGGAAAATTTATATCACGGCGGAGTCAATGCATACAAAAGTGCAAATAAACTGTGACGGTCAGCGTGTAATGGAGTTTGCACCACCGCTCCAAATAGTTATTACCAAAAGTGAAAAGCCGTTACGGTTGGTACACATGGACTCCGTAAACTACTTCGAGATTCTCCGCTCAAAATTATTGTGGGGATTAGACGTACGAAAAAATCTTCACCAACGAAAAGGAAGTTAAAATGAAAAGTATATTCATCGTTCTCTTTTTTTCGATCATTACATTAGCGCAAACCACAAATCAATGTGTGATTGATCAAAAATCCGGCAAGCCTATGCTGGTTGGTCTTTGCGATCGAGGCTCACTTCAAGATACTTCCTTCGCATGGTGGTTTAATTCCGAATATGATAATTATGAACTTGACAGAGAAACTCTTTCGAAGATAAAAATTGATAGTGAGTTTCAATCAATAACCATAGTAATGGGAACATGGTGCAGCGACAGCAGAAGAGAAGTTCCCCGTTTTTATAAAATTCTCGATTCGTTGAATTTTCCTTCAGCAAAAGTAAAGTTGATAATGGTTGACAGAAAAAAAGAAGCATCCGGAATTGATATCTCATCTTTAAAGATGGAACTTGTTCCAACTATGATTTTTTATAACGACGGATTGGAAGTTGGAAGAATTATTGAAACTCCGAAAGAAACACTCGAAAAAGATTTAGAGGGAATTTTTGTAAAAAAATAAAATCAAAAAGAATTTGCGCTTATTTCTTTTACTTCTCCCACGTGCAAGTTTGCGAGCTTGATTTTCCCTATTCTCACTCTCACCAATCGCAACGTTGGAAAACCAACTTTTGCGGT
Organism: Ignavibacteriaceae bacterium; assembly: GCA_036170205.1. Taxonomy (GTDB): domain Bacteria; phylum Bacteroidota; class Ignavibacteria; order Ignavibacteriales; family Ignavibacteriaceae; genus UBA1563. The sequence goes on from JAVHOS010000235.1 coordinate 3,165, forward strand.
CATCTTCCGTACTTGTCTGTTCCTCCCTTCTATAATAATAATACTCAGCCATGTCGTTAGAATTGTTTTACGGAAACGGATTGGTGGAATCCTTTCTTCAAACGGAGGCGGATCTTTTATAATTTTTACTGTTGCCGGAAGCGTTTTCTTCTTTTCGATTTCAACACCGGTTCGCAGTTGCATTATGGCTTGTTCCGTTGGAATGCCTTCTACTTGAACAAAATATTCTTTCTCTAATTTCTGCTTAGGATGCAACAGTTTTTCGGTAAGCGCTTTATCATTCGTTAAAAGAAGCAATCCTTCGCTGTCATAATCGAGTCTGCCAACCGGGTAAACATCATCCGGAAAAGCGAATAAACCGGCGAGAGTTTTTCTTCCGTCCGGATCGGTAAATTGAGAAAGTACTCCGTGAGGCTTATTCACAACAAAATATTTAAATAGCTTTTTCATCAGTCTTTTTTCTTTTCACAGCGTCAAAATTAGCAAAAAGATTTTCTTTCAGCAGCAAACTATTTCTTATTTTTACAAAAAGAAAAAAAGGAATCAATTTGAAACCACCGAAAAACGACCCGATTTGGAAAATGATGGGCTTGCTGTTTAAACCGCATCCGTGGCATGGAATATCGCCGGGAGATAACGCTCCGTATCAGCTTACAGTTTATATTGAGATCGTTCCAACTGATTCGATGAAGTATGAAATAGATAAACAATCAGGCTATTTGAAAGTTGATAGACCGCAGCGTTACTCTAATTTTTGCCCGACTCTTTACGGTCTGGTTCCCCAAACTTATTGCGCCGAAAAAATTGCCGCATTAAGCATGGAAAAAACCGGAAAGGAAAATATTGTTGGCGACGGCGATCCGTTGGACATTTGTGTCTTAACAGAAAAAACCATTACGCAGGGCGGAATTTTATTGGAAGTTATTCCCATTGGCGGATTGCGCATGATTGACGGAAATGAAGCCGATGATAAAATTATCGCTGTAATGAAAGGCGATGCAGTTTACGGTCAGATGAAAAGTGTGAAGGACGTTCCGCCGAATGTAATTGATAGATTGCGTCATTATTTCTTAACGTACAAAGATGTTCCCGGAGATGAGCATCATAAACACTGTGAAATTGATGAAGTCTATGATGTTGAAACAGCGTACGAGGTGATTAAAAGAAGCCGGGAAGACTATGAACTTCGTTTTGGCGGAATAGAGGAAATGCTTACTTCGGCGCTACGCGGGTAAGTGCTAATGAAGGTC
>JAVHOS010000235.1:4514-7214 GCA_036170205.1 Ignavibacteriaceae bacterium
CAAGATATAATTTTAAGGGAAGAAAAGATGGCTTATTATTTTAGAGATCAGAAAAAATACATTGAAGAGCTTAAACGGTATGAACCGAAAATGCAGCCGAAGGAACTTGAAGAATATAAAATGTTTGTTAAGCGGCATAAAGATGAAGAGGAATTCGACTCGATCGCTTTCGGTAAATTAAAAGCGCTTTATGAAAAATATTATGCTCAACGAGAAAAAAAGAATTATGACCATCTCTTTAAAAAACCGGATCAAGATATTGGTAATTAATTCCGCCCAAGTTTCGGTATTAAGCCGGAGTTTAATAAATTTGAAACACTAATTAAGAATCTCATTCACCCTTGAGGAACTAATGAACTATAAGATTTTGAATAGAATTATTGCAGCGATTGTTTTTGTTATCTCAAACGTCGTACTTTTTTTGACGGTGCAACCGTCGGTTTCGTTTTGGGACTGCGGCGAATTTATTGCTTCCGGATTTTCGCTTCAAGTGCCGCATCCTCCGGGAGCTCCTTTCTTTTTACTGCTCGGAAGAGTATTCTCTCTCTTGCCTTTCGGCGAGAATATGGCGTTTCGTTTTAACACGATCTCTGTTTTGGCAAGTGCCTTTTCGATTCTTTTCTTGTATTTAATAGCCGTTAAGTTGATTGAAAACTATAAAGGAAAAACATACAGTAGTCTTTCGGATGCTTTGCTCACTTACATTCCCGCCGCAATAGGAGCGCTTTCGTTTTCGTTCAGCGATACTTTTTGGTTTAACGGCGTTGAAGCTGAAGTTTACGCTACAAGTACTTTCTTCCTGGCTTTAATTGTTTATGTACTGATGATCTGGCACGAAAAAGCTGATAATAAAGACAATGAAAAATATATTTTGTTGATTGCTTATCTTATCGGACTTTCGACCGGCGTTCATTTGATGAGTGTTTTGGCGATGGTTTCCGTTGTTATGATTATTATGTTCAGAAAATATGTTGATGATGACGAAGCTTTAAAAAAATCAGGCTATATTTTTCTTGCCCACGCCGGATTACTAATAGTTATTGCCATCGCGCTTTGGGCTAATCAAACTGATGCTACACCGCCGACTCCCGATCAATACAAAGAATTTGATTCCCGATTTAAAATGGTAATGGCGGGTATCAGCGTTTTAATTGTAGCCGCTATGTGGAAAAAATTGTTCAATAGAAATTCGATTTATATCGCCCTCGCAATTGGAGGCGTCGCTCTCTTTGTTGTTTATCCCGGAATTGTTAAAATACTTCCCGGATTAATGTCGAGTATTTCCGGTGATAGTATCGCTACAGAATTTATTCTCCTGGCAGTTATCTTCGGCGCTTTAGGTTACGGTGTATATTATGCTGTAAAAAACAATAAACCTACGATGCATCTTGTCTTTCTTTCTCTTGTGTTTGCTTTGCTGGGATTTACCACCTATACAATGGTAATTGTTAGAGCGAACCAAAATCCCCCGATGAATGAAAACGAACCGGACAATTTTTCGGAATTAGTCTCTTATCTTAACCGCGAACAATACGGTGATTTTCCAACCTTTAAAAGAAGATTTGCAACAGAACCGCACCAGATGGGAGTTTATGAAAATTATACTTCCGATTTAGATTTTTGGTGGCGGTACCAGATGAACCACATGACCACAAGATATTTTATGTGGAATTATGTCGGACGCGAATCATGGGATCAAGATTCCGGCGCGAATATGTGGCCTCTTAACGGGCTTGGAAACGCTGTATTCAAACCCTTCAATATTCATTTTAACGGCGAAGCAAAAGATTCACTCTTCGGTATTCCGCTTCTGCTCGGATTACTTGGAATCTATTTTCACTTTAAAAAAGATTGGAAGATGGCAAGCATCTTTATGGTACTCTTCATTTTTATGGGATACTTGACCGCTTTCTACCAAAATCAGCAGGAGCCGCAGCCGCGCGAAAGAGATTATTTTTATGTCGGAGCTTTCTTCGTTTATTCTATTTGGATTGCGATTGGGCTTCGCGGAATTATTGATCTTCTCTTAGAAAAAATTAAATCTCCTTCGCTTGCAAAGAACGCCGCGTTTGCCGTGGTTGTACTCGGAATTATTTTTGTTCCGGTAAGAATGCTGCAAGCAAATTATTTTACACACGATCGTTCTCGCAATTGGGTTCCGTGGGACTATTCTTACAACTTGTTACAAAGCTGCGCACCGAATGCGATCCTTTTTACAAACGGAGATAACGACACTTTCCCTCTCTGGTATTTGCAGGATGTTGAAGGAGTTCGCCGCGATGTGCGTATTGCTAACTTAAGTTTGCTGAACACGAGTTGGTACATTAAACAATTAAAAAATCTTGAACCGTACGGCGCAAAAAAAGTTGCAATGAATCTGGATGACTTGCAGATAGATGCCTTGCAGCCGGCTCAATGGGATCCGAAGGAGGTTACTATTCCGGTGCCGAAGCAGCTCCCTTCTTCATATAAAACTTATTCCGAAGGAAGAACCATTTTAAACACTGATCCTTCATTAAATCTTGATGAATGGAATGTTGCAGATTCAACCGTCATTCGTGATGGAAAACTTACCTGGAAGATGGATAACACCGTGGTTTACAGCGGAATAAAAGCTGTGCGCGTGCAAGATCTTGTTACAAAGGAAATCATTCAAGCAAACAATTGGCAAAGACCAATTTACTTTGCCGTAACTTGTTC
>JAVHOS010000235.1:7314-11055 GCA_036170205.1 Ignavibacteriaceae bacterium
AATCTGATGGAAAAGAAACTTCCGAGAAAAATTTTACCGATCGATTATCGTGTGCTTTATGATATTGGTAATTTACATTTTGCCGTTGGCGATTTGGCTAACTACAAAGACATTACCTCAGAAGTTGAAAAGGAAGCGTTAAAAGCAATTGCCGATAATCCTCGCGGAGTAACTAATTACTACAATCCGTACCGCATTCTTTTGGATATCTACGAGAATTTAAAAGAATATGATAAAGGTATAGATCTTCTCCAAAAGCTTTCGAACATGTATCCTGGCGATAATCAGGTTAAAAGTGAAATAGAAAGAATGAAAGCTGCGAAAGCGAGCAAGGATTCTTTGACGAATAAATAATGAATTGTTAATACTGAAATGAAAAATGAGTCAAACGCGAAAAAGTGTTTGACTCATTTTTTTATTTTATAGAAGTGATAAAATTGAAACAATGAAAATATTAATACTTGCTCTTTCGGGAATTGGCGATGCGCTGATGTTCACTCCGGCGCTTCAGTTGTTGCGAACTAAATTTCCCGAAGCGGAGATTGACGCATTGGTAATGTACAAAGGAGTAAAAGAAATTTATGAACGAACGAATCTTTTTAGCGCCATTCATTATTTCGATTTTATTAGCGAATCAAAACTCTCTTCACTTAAATTTGTACTAAAATTCCGCAAGAAATATGGCGCTTCAATCAACGTCTATCCTTCAAACCGGAAAGAATATAATCTTATAAATTTTTTAATCGGAGCAAAAAAGCGGGGAGCGGTACAATATCTTCGAAGTGATTTTTCAAATTTCGGGTTTCTTAACACACAGAGAATTTTAGAAAATGATTCGCTTCATAATGTAGAAGAAAATATCCTTCTCTGCGAAAAAGTCTTTTCAACAAAATCTACGGAAAAGCCGCATCTCTCTTTTCCGCTTGCCAAAGAAGATGAATTATTCAGAGAAAAATATTTAAGAGAACTGGGAATTGAATCATCCGATTTTGTCGTGGGATTTCATCCCGGCTGCTCCACTCTTAAAAATCATACAAAACGAAGATGGGAACCGGAAAAGTTTTCTAATTTAGCAGAACTGCTTATTGAAAAAAAGAAAGCGAAAATTCTTATTTTTGGCGGTCCGGAAGAGAGAGAATTACAAAAATTGGTTGCGCAGCATGTTGCTTCGGAAAATATCTTTGTTACTAAAACGCAGACTGTTTCTCAAACGGCTTCCGTAATGCACCGATGCAATATCTTTGTTACCAATGATTCAAGTTTAATGCATGTCGCTTCGGCATTACAGTTAAAGGTTGTGGCGGTTATTGGTCCAACAAATACAAACTACATTTCCCCTTGGAAAACCGCTCACCGCATCGCCTCACTAAACCTGGATTGTTCTCCATGCTTTTTTTATTCCCCTAAACCACTTAACTGTAAAAGAACTGATGTTCAATTTAAGTGCATAAAAGAATTGAAAGCTGAAAAGGTTTTTTCGGTTGTAGAAGATTTGCTTAAAGATGATAATTAGCGCTGATATTTGAAATAAGTTCGAGCAGTTCTTTGCGCGTGAAGGGTTTTCCAACAAAATGAGAACAACCTGCATTAAAGATCATTTCTTTATCTTCCGTTAGCGAGTAAGCGGTTACCGCAACTATGGGTGTAGATTTATACTTCTCATTTTGTCTTAATTGTTTTGTAACATCAATTCCCGTAATTCCCATACCAAGATTGATATCCATAAGAATGATGTCGTAAGAATTTTGTTCGGTTTTAACTAGCGCTTCTTCGCCGTTTAAAGCGAAATCCAGCGCAGCAATTCCTCTTACAAACAGAGTGATTACTTCCCGGTTATCCCGGTTATCTTCAACAACCAGAATTTTTAATTTATCGATGCTCATATTCACTTGGGTTATATTATTTTCTACAAAAATAGCGATAAATATGTTCCCTTGGAAAAGTGAATATGCAGAAAAGGAAAAGAATATTCAGGAATTGCAAATAAATGTCCAACGCGGTGAATTTCTTCTGTTTGTTTCAACTTCATAATTCAGTATTTTTAGCCCTTACATTTTTGAAACCGAAGGAGTATTTAGCAGAAATGCATTTTAAGAGAAGAACACATACCTGTGGAGATTTAAGAGAATCGAATATCGGGCAAACCGTTATCTTAAACGGCTGGGTCGATACAAGAAGAGATTTAGGCGGATTGATTTTTATCGAATTACGGGATCGTTACGGAATTACCCAGGTTGTTTTTGAACCGGGATTTAATGAAGAAGCTCACAACATCGGCAAATATTTAAGAAGTGAATTTGTTATTTCCGTTGAAGGAATTGTTAGAAAGCGTCCGGAAGGAACCGAGAACGCTTTAATTGCAACCGGCAACGTAGATGTTATGGTAAACAAACTTTCTATTTTGAATGAAGCAAAAACTCCGCCCTTTCAGATTAAAGAAGAAACCGATGCAGGAGAAGATTTACGTCTCAAATACCGCTATCTCGATCTTCGCCGTTCTTCGATGCAGAAAAATTTAATGTTACGTCATCAGATGTACCAGATTACACGCAAGTATTTTGATGAACATAAATTTATAGAAATTGAAACTCCGGTGCTGATGAAAAGCACTCCTGAAGGCGCGCGAGATTTTCTTGTGCCAAGTCGTTTGCATAAAGGAAAATTTTATGCGCTTCCGCAATCACCTCAAACGTACAAACAAATTTTGATGGTATCGGGATTTGATAGATATTTTCAAATTGTAAAATGTTTCCGTGATGAAGATTTGCGCGCAGATAGACAGCCGGAATTTACACAGATAGACGTTGAGATGTCGTTTGTAGATCAAGAAGATATTTTTGAAGTTGTTGAAGGATTGATGAAACGTTTCTTCAAAGAAGTCTGGAACAAAGAACTCGCATTACCTCTTCCGCGTCTTTCTTTTGATGAAGCAATGGAACGCTACGGAAGCGATAAACCCGATCTCCGTTTTGATCTTGAAATGAAAACGCTTAATCATATTTTTAAAAATACAACCTTCAAAGTCTTTCAAGACCAGATACAGAGCAAAGGCGAGATTACCGGACTCGTTGCACCCGGATGCGGCGATTATACCCGCAATCAGCTTGATATGTTAACCGATTTTATTAAAAAACTTGGCGCCGGCGGATTGATCTGGATTCGTGTAAAAGAAGAAGGTCTTGATTCTCCAACAATGAAATTTTTTACCGATGAAGAACAAGCGAACCTAACTACTTTCTTTGGAGCAAAACCAGGCGATCTAATTTTAATTCTTACCGGTAAAAAATATAAGACTCTTAGCCTAATGGGAATGCTTCGCCTGGAAATGGCAAGAAGATTAAATCTGATAAATGAAAATTTGGAACCGAAACTTTTATGGGTTGTTGATTTTCCATTGTTTGAATGGGATGACGACACACAAAGATACTATGCAATGCACCATCCGTTTACTTCGCCGAATGTTGATGATATTCCATTTATGGAATCCGATCCGGGAAAAGTTAAAGCGCGTGCATATGATTTAGTATTAAACGGAAGTGAAGTTGCCGGCGGAAGCATTAGAATTCACAGCGCAGAACTGCAAGCAAAAATGTTTAAATCTTTGGGAATTACAGAAGAAGAAGCCGAACACAAATTTGGATTTTTGATGAACGCATTCCAATACGGCGCACCGCCACACGGTGGAATCGCATTCGGCTTTGACCGCCTTGCAATGATCTTTGCTGGCGAACATTCAATTAG
>JAVHOS010000236.1:0-9415 GCA_036170205.1 Ignavibacteriaceae bacterium
CCTTTAATTTTTTCATTGTAAAAAGAAGAGAAATCGGTTCCGTTTATTTTTACAGTGACCTTTCTGTTTTGAATTTCTCCGGCAGCAGAAGAATCTGCAATCAGTATTTCTGCTTGAATCGGATTTCCTTTTTGATATTTATTAGAAGCTTGTTCCGAAATATCAGTTGAAATTGCCGCAGCTAACCCGAGAAAAATTAACCCTATCCAGACGTAATTAAGCATAGTTGAACCCTTTTATCTTGGTAATTTATCAGTTACAATATCATTAAACGGGAAAGCGAAATTGCCGTTTTTATTTGCTGCAATTATTTTAATTGATTTTTCTTCATTGACTAATTTGGGAAACTCAACCGTTATTGTTTTCTCCTTGTCGTTAAAAGTATAATCGTTACTCTCTGTTGAATCAACAAAAACTTTTATTGATCTTGTATCGATTGCGGTCGAATCGAAGATGGAATATGTTACAAGTTGTTTCTTTCCTTTAAAAGTTTCTTCTTTAAAAGAAATTTTGGGAATACCGGCTTTGAAATAGCGGCAGAGTCCCTTAAAAATACCCCACGCTTCAACTCGATTAAAATCTTCCGAAGCTAAACGCGGTTCCTCCCATGAACTTGTATGAAAACCCGCTTCAATTAAAACGGAAGGAATCGTTGTTAAACGAAGAACTGAAAATCCTTGTTTGGGATAAATATGATAATCTGAATACGTGCCGTCAAACGAGCCTGGTCCGCCGGAATTTCGCATGGCATAAGCTAAGTCTCGCTGAATATATTTTGCCAAATCCCGCTCCATCGGTTCGTACTCATAATCTGATTCGGTAGCATGATAATAAGTGGAAGTAAAATTTGTAGAATTATCACCTTCTTGACCGGGAGCGTTACTATGAATGCTGATAAAAATATCCGCTCCGCTTTTATTTGCCAGAAGCGATCTATCTTTTAATGCGACAGTCGTGTCCTTGTCTCGCGACATGATAACTTTTGCACCGGTTAACCGAATGAAACTCCTTAGCGCAAGTCCCACACGAAGATTCACATCAGCTTCAATTGCAAGCCCTTTTGATCCTTTATTTCTGCGGTCTTCACCACCATGCCCGGGATCGATGAAAAAAATAATGTTTTTTAAATAGGGAGAATATATTTCAATGAACTTTGTTTTTAATACTTCATCCGCCAATTCACGGGGTGTTTCAAAATAAATTTCCGGTTTTGGTGAACAACCGGCAAAGAACAAAAGGGATACAGCAATTATGTAAAAGTATTTCATAATTCCTCAAACTATCAGTTAATTAATTTCACATTCTATTATTTAAAAAATACAACTATTCCGCCTATCGGCGAAATGGCATTGCCGGCAGTGACTTAGTGTTTTTGAAAATTCTTTCTTTCTAATTTTCGTTGTCATCTTAAGTACAAAAGACTCAAGTTGAATCAGTTCATCCGAAGTAACCTCGTGAGAAAAGAGGTTATCAGGAAATTTCGTAAAAATAATCTGCAAGACAATTTTATCTTTTTGCGGGAACAATTTAGTCAGTATGAAAGCGTAAAAGGTAAGCTGAAGAAAATATTCATGTGCCCGCCCCGCAAGCTGTTCCACAGTAATATTATCGGTTTTGTAATCTATAATTCTGATTGAATCTTCCGTGAAGATGACTTTATCAATTATTCCAAAGAGATAAAAATCTTTTTCTTTAAGGTAAACCTGAAATTCATTTTGATAATTTGGTTCATTCTTTAATTTTCGATAAGTCTCTGAAGAATAAAATGTTGTTAGCTCTTTGAAAATAATTTCAAGGAAAGTTTTAAGATCGTTTTGCGGGTCATCAAGCATTTCCGAGTTAAAATATTTTCGAATAAACGGAGCGATTGATTCAACCGGTAAATCTTTCTCAAGGACTGAATGAATCAATCTCCCCTTGGTGTCAGCCGTGAACAAGGATTTTGTCCAAGCCCGTCTGTCAAGATCATTCTGAACATCCTCCTTCGTTTCCGATAATTCATATTCATAGTACGTTGAGGATTCTTTCTTTTCATTTTGATGTTTTTTGTAAGCGTCATACAATTCGTTATAACCATATTCGTAGGTAAGCAAGTACTTTGTGGGGCACTGGCTATAGATTGCAACTTTTGAGGCGGAGATAATTTCTTCTTTTTGCACGTCTATGAATTTTGAAAGATTAATCCGGTATTTCGATAGATCGGATTGAATATTTTTCTTAAAGATTTCTGCATCAGGAATATCATTAAAGGAATTCACGGTAAATTCAGTTGGACGGGAAACTTTCACCTCTTGATTTTGACTTTGTTCGAGGTAAACAAGATCAATAGTTTTTGTAATGTTATCACTCGTGAAATCCGAATTAAGCCCGGCGCTTAAAAGATGAAGAAAACTCTTTTGAGGTATTTTTGCTTTTGGACGAATAGTCGCGGAAAAATAAAGATGATTTTTTGCCCGCGTTATTGCAACGTATAATAATCGTTTTAATTCCGCCAATTCTTTTTTTGTTTCAAGAAAATTGTGAAGATCAACGATGGGCGAAGATAAATAGTTTTCTGAAAAATTACTTTCGGCGGGGAGTTTTGCCATCAAGCCGAATTCTTTATTTACCTGGAGTTCTTTTGCATTTAATCGTGTGAAAGCTCCTTCTTTATGGCATTCAAATATAAAAACCGCTTTAAATTCTAATCCTTTTGCTTGATGCACGGTCATAATTTTTACAGCTTCTTCATTTGAAGCAACCTGCGCTTGACCTTCATCCGGCGTATCGCTGATTGAATCTTTCAAATAGCTGAGATAATCAAAAACATTCCGAAAACCCTGCTTAAAAAAATTACGGGTAACTTGAATAAGTTTTTCAAAATTAGCAAGTTCCTTTTGACCTTGTGCTCTTGAAGCTAAAACGGAAAGATAATTTGTATCTTCGCCGATCATACGAAGCAATGAAATTAGATCCGATGATTGCAGGGCGTTTTTGTGTTTAGAGAGAAGCGATACAATAGAAGAAATGAGCTTATTGCCTTGGGCTGAAAAAAATAATTTGTCCCAAAGATTATCTCCGGGTTTCATACTGATTGATAAAATATCGGTGTCTGAAAGAAAGAAAAAAGGAGCTCGCAAAATCCCGATTAAAGCGGTTTCGTCGGATGAATTTGCCAGAAAGGAAATGTAATTATAAAAATCATAAATTATTTGCTGCTGATAAAATCCTTTTCCTTCCCAAATTATGTAAGGCAAATTGTATTTAAGAAAAGTTTTTTCAAGAATCGAAAATGAACTCCGTTTTCTGCACAGGATCGCCACGTTACTCAGTTTTACATTTGTTTTATCATTTAAGATGAGAACGGAAATTTTTTTAGCGACAAGTTCAGCCTCAGAAATAATATTCTCTTCATTCGTTTCATCTGCAAAGAGAAATTCGATTGAACCTTCTAGTTCATTTTTTTTTGCACAAATCAAATCAACATGCTCAACTTCATTAAAAAGGGGATTAGCTTCGTTGAATAAATTCCGAAACAGATAATTCGTAAACGCGCAAAGCGTTGGCGACATTCTAAAGCTTGCCGGTAAAATCAGCGTCAAACCTTCTTCGTCCGTTACATCATTTTTGGTTTTTGAAAACACCGAAAGTTCCGCATCACGAAATTTGTAGATGCTCTGTTTCTCATCTCCTACAACAAAAAGATTTCCCGTTTTCAAGCGCTCTAAAATGGGAAGGAATATTTCATATTGAATTTCATTTGTATCTTGATATTCATCGATCATTAAGTAATGATACTTTTGAGAAAGTTTTTGCCGTACCTCAGTTAATTCAAGAACAATTTTTGTTTTGATAAGAATGTCCTCAAAATCCAGGTAACCTAATTCATGTTTTTTGTTTTCATAGATGTCCAAAACAAAATTGAATAATATCAAAAAATTCTTCCCGAAATGAGCAAGCTCCTCGTGGAGTTTTTTATCATTAGAAAAATTTTCAAAAGTGGCGATCGAACCGAAATATTTTTCAAGTGAGGAAATATCGTCCCGAAGGTCAGGCGGTAGTTTTCTTCCTAGGTATCCGTCTTTTTTAATCGTGGAACTTTGCGTTAAAAGATTTTCTTTTATTTGCAGCAAAATTTTAAATGTGGTTAAGGGCGCAGGGTGTGGCTCCAAATTTATTATAAGTTCATTAATGGTTTCTGCGAAAAGAGAATTCCTTTTTAAGGCAGCAGCATTTATCCGTTGAAGAGAAGAGATGATCTGTTCGATATCCACCAGAAAAATCCGGGAAATGTAATTCTCTAAAGTCGATGAGAAAAACTTTACAATTTCATTTGTCTCTTTTCGATAGACATTTTTTGATAATTCAGTTACCGTGTTCCGATGATTTATTGCATGCTCAAGTTGCGCGGCTAAATTTTGAGTTGAACCAAAAATTCTGATCAACCATCTGAGTAAAAGAATTTTCTCATCACTTTTTTCAAAAGTTCTAATCGCTTCATTTATTGAGAGATGAATTAATTCTTTTGAAAGAGAAGCATCAATTGGAGAAAAATTTGCATCTATTCCCGCTTCTACCGGAAACTCGCGCAGAATTTGCGTACAAAAAGAATGGATAGTAGAAATGTTTGCAGAGACTAACTGTTTTCTGAGCAGTTCATATTTTAATCGATCACTCCTGGTTTCGGCTTTTAACGAAGCCTCCAAAATGCTCCTGGATATTTTGGTGTATAATTCACCGGCTGCTTTATCAGTAAACGTAATGGCGGCAATTTGTTTTAACGAGGTATTTGTTTTTAAAAGAATCTCAAGAAAACGTTGCGTTAAAACAAAAGTTTTTCCAGAACCTGCATTTGCCGTTAACGTTACATGCTTTTCAATTTCAAGCGCATTTTGTTGGTCTTTGGTTAAATTAAACTGCGACATCTTGATGTCCGATCTCTTTTAGAAATCTAATTAAAAAAGTAGTTCCGGCGCTTGAAGATTCTTTAACGGAAATATCACCATTTACGCTTTCGACAAACTTTTTAGCCAATTTCAATCCCAAACCCATACCGGTTGTTTTGGTTGTAAAATTAATTGTGAAAATTTTGTGAAGAAATTTATCGGGAATTCCTTTGCCGTTATCTGAAACTTTTATGAACAAATACTTTTCGTCTTCATCAATTGTAAACGATACTGCATCGGCGGTTGCCTGAATTGAATTTCTGATGAGATTTATAAACATTCTTTTAAGCTGCGATTCATCTCCCATCAAGGTAGTGGCGTTTGCATGATAGTTCAAACTGATTGAAATATTTTCGTCATTAAAAAGAAGAATAATTTCGCTGAGTGATTTTTTCAGATCAATTTCAGTTAAATTAAGTGAAGGCATTTTGGCAAAGGAGGAAAACTCAGAGGCGATCTGGCTGAGTGTTTCAATTTGCGCTAAAATGGTTTCAGATACTTTTTCAAAGAGAGAATCAAAGTTTTTTGATTTCGTTTTGTACATCGCAACCAATTGCTGAAGCGTTAGTTTCATCGGTGTAAGTGGATTTTTAATCTCATGCGCAACTTGTCTCGCCATTTCTTTCCACGCCTGTTCGCGTTCAAGTTCGGCAAGTTCCTGTTGATTTTTGCGAAGCTCTTCGGTCATAATATTGAAGCCGCTTAATAATTCCTTCATTTCACCCATAGAATTATCATTGAGCATCACATTAAGATCGCCATGCGCAACAGCGCTTGTTGCTCGTGTAAGTTTTCTTATCGGTAAAGAAATTTGATCGGCAAGTAACGAACTAACAATAATTATTAATACGATTGCAAGTGAATAGACTCCAAATAAAAAAACGTTTACTTCCACAAAATTGAGCGCAACCGGAATTTGATTAAAATAATCGTTTACTTCAAGAAGCAGTTCCTGATTATTCAAGGTGATTGTTTTAAAATAGGAAATAACTTCACGGCTGCCGATAAAGTGTTTTACAAAATAACCGTTACCAGGCTGATCTTTCTTGGCTGCCAGTAAAGACGACATATTTTTACTAAGGAGAGCCGCATCGTAAAGATTTTGCTGGGAACTGTAAATTAGTTGTGAATTATCAAATACGGAAAAAGAGAGGAGAAGATTTTTGTTTGCATCTTCGAATACTTTCTGCAATTGTTTGCGTCCGTTGTTTGGAATCTGTGTTATAAAATAATTTTCAGCTAAGCCTGCTTTTTCTTTTAACGAGTTATGAATTAGTGTAATATTTTTTTGTTCAACACTGTTTTTATTATAAACGGCAAGCGCAATAATGGGTAGTACAGCGATCAATAAAAAAGCAAACAACAATTGCGACCGGAACGTTAATCGAAATTTCCCTTTTATCCGGGTGAGGAAAAATATGAGTAAGACCGCAAGTAGAAATGTTGAATGTACGATGAATAATTTGAAAAAGTTGAAAAGACTAAACGAAAATGCCGTCTCCTTTTGCGCTACGACCAAATATGGATGAGAACCGGCATTGATCCGCTGGATACCAAAACCCAACAAATTTTCAGAAGCGCCTTCATAATTTATCCATCCTTCTTTCTCCTTTGAGAGATAAGAATATAACCGTGAAGCATCATCTGCGGATGGCAATACATTTCCACTGATCGCGTATATCTTATCTTCAGCCAACAAAAAAACGTTGAAGTTTTTTTCACTTAAAGTTCGAAGATTAAGTTCGGGTTGTTGAAACAATGCAGCAGTTGAATTAACACTTAAAGCATTCTTAACCGTAAAAATCACGGTCGAAGCAGCATAGCCAGCAATCTGGTTTCTAACCGTGATAGGAATTATTCCACACAATATTTTTTGCCATTGTTTAGTTTTATCTGAAATATCAAAAATCTGCAAATCCTTTGTAATTGCAGCTTGCGCAATTTGAGGCACAAGCTGTTCTCCCGATACGCCGCATGAAAAGTATCCGAGTATTTTTTTCCGGTTGTCGAGCAAAGTGATAGACGAAATTACTTTTTCATCACGCAGGGAACTTTGCAGCCATAACGCGAGCGAAAGAGAAGAATAATTTGTTGACGAAGAAAGATAGAGATCCGTTAACTTTGGCTGCCGGACGATCTTGGTAAGTGATTCGTTCAGTAAAAAGTTTAAATAACTTTCCTGCGAACGCGAAAGGAAAATCGCCGTTCTTTTTATTTCTTCTTTCTCCAGTTCCGTATTAAAAAAATTCATTAAACTGATTGTGAGCAGAGAAGATGCAAATGAAATTACGAGTAGATATTTCAGAACTTTTGTTTCTCTGATTTCAGTAATGAAATATACTATCAGCGCGAGAATTATCGCGAACAGAAACAACATGATACTTATAAGCGGCTGTTTTTGAACCAGAACAAAAATAACTGCACAGAGGGGAATAACTAAAAATACTATGATTGTTTTTTTCTTGGCAGAAAACGTACCGGGTAACGCCAAATAAATTATTTTTAGCACTACTTGAATGAGCACAATTGCCGAAAGGGTAACTAAAAATATTGCAATGTGCATTACCAGATGCGGAATACCGGGGATTAAATCGGCGGTATCAAAATATCTAAGTGAAGAATCGAATACAACGCTTTTAACGGCGGCGGCAATTCCTCTAATGGAAAGTAACAAAATGAAAATCGAAATGAGTGCAAGACCAAATCGTAATACTAAGTTTTTTAACTTTGTTTCAAAAAAATCCGCGATGCGGTTTTTAAAATAATTCTTTATGTAAAAAACTATCAAACAAAAAAAGAATGCGGTAAGTAAAAACTCCATCGGAGATTTTACGATTCCTCCCGCAAAGGCGGAAGAAAAGTAATTTGGATTTGTTAATTCTTCGGGGAAATAATCTATCGGAAATTTCAGTGCGAAAAGAATCCATCGTAAAAAAACTAAGAAGAGCATTTCAAGGATGGGTTTTATCCATTTTTTTTTTAGTTGTTTTGTTTCATTACGAAGAATAATTCCCAACAATATAATCCCGGCTACAATAAAAAGGGATTGCGTTTTACCGGTTTCTTCTTTAAAGGTTTTTAATTCAGCTTTTAAGGTTGGTTTTGCAACGGTAATCAAACCAATTTTTTGACCATGGTTGTTCGGTATCTCAAAAGAATAATAGCGTCCATCCAGCGATTTTGCTTTAGCCGGTGTGTAAAAAACTTCTACTTCAGAATTAAATATGTTTTCTAATCCGGAAGAAAAATTATTTTCTGGAGTTACTCCTTTTGTAATATAAGTGGATTCAAAAATCGATGCGATAATTAAATTGTATTTCCTCCCTTGAATATGAATCCGATCTCCGTAACAGAGAGAAGTTAAGAGAGGAGTAGAATAAAAAAATGTAGTTTTCAGTTCAACATTCTCGTTCCAAACATCTTGCCCAACTATACCAGCTTGAGCATTCGAGAACACTTCGTTATTGGTTGAATCGAGAAGAAAAATTTGGTACTGCTCAAAATTTTCATCATTTAAACTTGATTCAAATGTAGAAATAGTTAAATCTTTATTTTTGACGGAAAAAGTTATAATCTCATTTGCGGTATTTATGAGTTTTGATTGTCTTTCATCGAAGGTTGACTGTGATGTTTTGCGGATTTCGGATAATTTATCTTGAAGCTCGTGATTCCATTTTTCTCTTTTGTTTTGCAAAAGAGACGGACTGAAGAATCCAATAATGATTACAACAAAGAAAATTGCGGTAAGAAAAACATATAATTTCTTTTCCCCCTGCAGATACGCCGATAATTTGCGGCTAACTATTTTATAGTAATTAGCGAAATTTTCCACTTGGCTCCCGAATATTCTATCGAAATAAAAACTTGCGCAGTTCCCTTCTTATTTCTGTTCTCAAAAGTAAAAATACCCGTGGCAAACCCATTATCAGTATCACTGCGCTGCGTAAATTTGAAATTTATCGGTTGGTACAACTGAAAAAAATCCTGTAAAATATAATACGCTTGATTTCCGCTGTAAAAACCATTTACTCCGTTTGAGAGACTTAAATATATTTGAGAGGGGAAATAAGAGGAAATCAAGGAAATGTTTCCCGAAGAAAATGTTCTTTCGATATCGGAAAATATCTGCAGATCTTTTTTTTGAATTTGCTCATCTTGTTCCGGCATCGCTGCAATCACATTCGGAACTGCGAATGACATCAGAAGAAGGAGAAGCTTAATATGGATAAAAAATTTCTTCATTACTTTTGGGAAAATTAATCAATCTTAAAGACTTATCTAAACACAAAAACAGGCGATATAAAAAAAGAAATGTCAACCTTTAACTGATTAAGATTGACATTTTACAAATAGAAATCGGTTATTTTTTTAGAGAAATTATTAACGGTTTCTGCCCGGCATTTCTAATTTTCCTCTTTTGTGTTTTTCACCTGATACTTTTAGCTGCGGATTTCCCTTGACTAACTGGAAAGCCCAATCAAAAACTATTC
>JAVHOS010000236.1:9515-11039 GCA_036170205.1 Ignavibacteriaceae bacterium
TTTTTATTGAATCATCAATAGCTACAGTAGAATAGGTTGTAAAGCTATACCCGGCATTATTGGGGAATTGATTGTAATCAAAAATGCTCTGATTAAATCCTTCCGGTCTTGGAGTTGCGTAAGCTACATCCGGACTCAGTTCGCTTTCATTATTATTATAATCATAAGCGGTGACGGCATAATAGTTCAAGACACCGTTTTGGGCACCATCATCTATAAAATAATTATTGGCAGTAGTCCCGATCAATTTATATTTTCCATCATACGAAGCGCTGTAATAAACATTGTAACCGGCAACATCTTTTTCACGATTATCATTCCATGATAGATCAACACGGTTGTCTCCGTTTAACACCTGAACACCGGTTGGAGGATTTGGAGGAACATTATCATAGAAATCATTCATGTTGTTTTCATCGCACGAAGCGATTCCTAATGCAAGGAATAATAAGACTGCGATTATGGATATATTTTTCATGGGTTCACCTTTTGTTGCTTTACGTAACTCTAAGCAAATTCGGAGCCAAACATTTTCAGCAAATTTTTGATTAAAACAGAGCAAAACCAGAACGAATGTAGAATTCTCTATACAGATATGTCTTTTCTAATTGAACAGAAAGAGAAAATTGAAGTAAATAGTTTTGAAAAATTTAATAAAGTAGTATAATTCGTTACACAATAAATTCTTTTTCTATCAAATGAAACCAGGGAGTGAAAAATGAATCTTGACGCACTAGTTTTTGGAGCGCATCCGGATGATGCAGAGCTTTCTATGGGCGGTACCATTGCAAAACTTACCTCACATGGGTTGAAGGTTGGACTCATCGATTTTACAAAAGGGGAAATGGGAACAAGAGGAACACCAGAAACACGCCAAAAAGAGGCATTCCGAGCTGCAATTGCTCTAAAAGTTATTAATAGAGAAAATCTTTACATGCCGGATGGTGAAGTAACTGTTTCAAAAGAAAATTTAACCAAAGTAATCCATGCGATCCGAAAATTTAAACCCAAAATTATTTTTGCTCCGTACAAGAATGATCGGCATCCGGATCATGTAGGCGCAAGCGAACTTGTTAAGCAAGCATATTTCTTTTCGGGAGTGCTGAAGATAAAAACGTTTGATAAAGAAAAAGCGCAGGATGCTTTCCGCCCTAAAAAACTTTTCTATTACATGCAGACCTACACCTTTGAACCAAGTTTTATTGTTGATATAACCGATTCGTTTGAAACCAAAATGAAAGCGGTAAAAGCATATGCAACCCAATTTTTTAATCCGAAAAGCAAAGAACCGGAAACATATATCAGTTCGCCTGAATTCATAAAATTTATTGAAGCGCGTGCTGAGTTTTACGGTTTTAAGATCGGCAAACAATTCGGCGAACCTTTCTTTACGGAGGAAGAAGTAGAACTTGATTTGATCCATATGATTAAAGGGATTGAACACTCCAAAGCAGAAAAGTAAAAAATAAAAGGCAGTTTTGAATAATCAAAACTGCCTTTTCAATTAATCAGATTTTCTTACAG
>JAVHOS010000237.1:0-10974 GCA_036170205.1 Ignavibacteriaceae bacterium
CGACAAACATGACGGAGTCATATGTTGAATGTGTAGCAAAGGCTTTTAATAATTATAACCAATCTTCACCAAAAACTTTCAATCAATTTTAAAATTCTAAATTAACTCCAATTGTTGGGAGAATTCCAATAGACTCATCTTTTAAAACTTTCTTTTCTCGGCGATCCCATCTGATAAATCCGCTGTTTTTATTGTTATAAATGTTTTGTATATCAATGTAAGTTATTAACGTTAAATGTTCAAAGAACCAGCGTTTATCTACACGAATATCTAAACTGTGCAAGGGGACTATGCGCCCCGAATTATAGCTTGAAACACTTTGAGTTCCGTCAATGTTAAATGGAGTTGTAGGTTTCCCGGTTGCATAGCGAAATTTAAAACTAGCTTCGAGACTATTGCTGAAGATGAATCCACCGCTTAAATTAAAAATCCATCTCTGGTCATAACTTCCGTACCGTTCCACTCCGTCAAGCGGAATAAACTTAGTCTCGTTGTAAGTGAGGCTTATAATTCCGTAGTGCGGAATATCAGAAGATTTTTTTTGAAGAGAAACTTCTACTCCACGCGAAAATCCATTGCCACCGCTTACCAAAGGCTCTAATCCAAATGCAGAAAAATTATCTTCCGAACCTGCAAAACCGGCGCCTGTATTTGCTAGGCTTAAATAAGGTCGGATGACGCTGGTCGGATAATTCGAGTAGTCTTTATAATAAAATTCATTTTTCAATAGCAAATCTTCCTGCACCCGATGATCGAACCCAATAACATATTGGTTTACTTGAATCGCTTTTAAATTTTTGTTCGAGGCATCACCGCTCAACCAAATATAAGAAGGGAATTGATTAAAGATTCCTGAACTAAAATTTATGTTTGTTAATGGCGACAACATATAAGACAGTGAAAATCTGGGACTATAATAATATTTAGAATTTAGAGCATTGAAATAATCGAAACGAACACCGGCATTTGCCGTGAATCTTTGAAGAAACATTTGGTTGAAGTTAAAGTAGGTTGAGTATTTATAATATCTTGTCTTTACAGCTGCTGAATTAATCGGTAATGTTTCTCCGAAAGATGTTTTGAAAGGTGGGAAAAAGATGTCTGCTTTAAAACTGATGAGTTTTGCTTCGGCACCAACATTTATTTCTGTAAGTTTTGAAGTTTTGTAAATTAGATCGAACTTTAAAACGTTTTCGCCTTCACGAGATTTATTTAGAAAAATTGGATTAAGGAGGGAATCTTGCTGAACCGTATTATAGTCAACAAAATTTCTACTTAGCGACACAGTATAAAATCCCTTATCAAATAATCGTTTATATTGAAGCGCTGCGGCGTACTGTATTTGATCACTACCCAACACAGTAGAATTATCATATCGCTGCTCCTGAGTGTCATTAAAATATTTTACATTATCAAAAGCGCCGATAAAGAGAAACGACAACGAACTTTTGGTGTCAAGTTCAAGGTTGTATTTAGAAAGCACGTCGTAATATTCCGGCACAAATCCAAAACCGGCGGCTTTAAAGATAAAATCGAGATAGCTTCTTCTTGCAGAAAATAGAAAAGAAGATTTATTTGAAAGCGGTCCTTCCAAGTTTAGTCCGAATTGAGAAGCTGAAATAGTTGCCTTGCCTCCCAATTTATCTTTTCTTCCTTCACGTAAATTGATTTGCAAAACGGAAGAAAGTTTATCTCCATAAAGCACAGGAAATCCTCCGGTTGAAAAGGTTGTTCCCTTAACAAAATCAAGATTAATAAAACTTAACGGTCCACCGGTTGCACCTTGAGTTCCAAAGTGATTAATGTTTGGAATCGGAATCCCATCAATCAGGTAAAGATTTTCAGAAGGAGCGCCGCCCCGAACAATCAGATCATTTCTGCCGGCATCAGCTTGTGCCACACCTGGTAGTACCGAAAGAGCTCGCAACACATCTTCAAATCCGCCGGGAGCTCGACGTATTTCTTCATAACTAAAGGAGGTTACGCTGTTTGTCTCAAATGGATTTTTCAAAAAATAATCTGAAGTTATGGTTACTCCTTCAAGTTCAATAACGGATTCTTTAAGAGCAAAATCAACCTCTGTTGGTTTTGCTGTGTTTACCGTGATGTCGGTTTTAATTTCTGAAACATATCCGATTGCTGAAACTTTTAATTGATACGATTGTGGCGTAAGATTCAAGATTCTAAAATTTCCGTTCACATCCGATTGCGTGCCTTTTGCGGTATTTACTACTCCCACCGAGGCAAAAGGAATCGGCTGATTTGTTGAATGATCAACAATTTTACCATATATTATTCCAGCAGCATCTTGAGCTGACATTGAAATGGTAAATAAGATTATGGTAACGAATAGATAAAGAGTTTTCATAGTATCCCTTAACTTTTTATAAATTTAACACCTAAATATGCAAAAAAGTTTCCTAACTGCTGCAAAAGAAATTCGACTAATTCCTTCAAGATTTGTATATTTGATAAAAGATTATTCAACTAAAGATAGAAAAAATTGGAAGAAACCGGTTTACCAAAGCTGCTTCAATCAGAAGTAAAAATAGAAGATTATAAAAAAGCTTCTCTGCTTGGAGATAGTTTTTATATTGTGATTATTAAAAGAAAAAATCGTGATGAAATTTTTGTTAGCGGAGAAGTTAGTAAGGTCATCGGCTGGAACGAGCAGCAAGTAATTGAACAAAAAGGGAAATTATTTTCACTTATTCATAGAGATGACGCTGTTCAGATAATTAAAAAAAATAACGAGTTTCTCTTTTCTAAAAACACTTCCGCTGAATTTTATTACCGCATTATTTTACCGGGAAAAACGGAAAAGTGGATCCAGGAAAGAATTTCGGTTGAAAGAAATAAGAAGGGAAGTGTTGCGGCTTTCTTCTCTCTGTTCACAGACGTGACCGGGATATATTCTCAAATAATGGATCTGAAAAAATCTCAAGCTGAATTAATTGAAACTTGCGAAGGAAAAGATAAGTTCATCAATATTCTTTCGCACGACCTTCGAGCTCCCTTTACAAGCATTCTCGGCTTTGCAGAAATTTTAATAAACGAGCCTAATCTTCCGTTAAAAGATAAAAACGAATATCTCAATTACATTTTAGAAGCCTCGCAAAATCAACTTGAGTTTATTAACTATCTGCTCGATTGGTCGCGGCTGCGGACCGGCTCTCTCAAAATTGAACCGCAGCGTTTAAAAATTACCGGACTAATTTATAATTGTGTCTCCACGCTTACCGGCAACGCAATGAGAAAAGGAATTGATATAAAAGTTATCGCTTCCGAAAATCTTTTTGTACAAGCTGATGAAAGATTGTTAAAGCAAGTTCTTTTAAATCTTTTAACCAACGCTATAAAATTTTCTTTTGAAAATTCATCGATTGAAATTACTGCCGAAGAGTTTAACGATAAACAAGTTGAGTTTATTATTAGAGATTCCGGCGTTGGACTTACAAGCGAAGAACAACAAAAAATTTTCTCCATCGAATCTTCCTTTTCAAGCGTTGGCACCAAAGGTGAAACCGGAACGGGACTTGGTTTAGCTTTGGTAAGAGAAATTATTGAAAAGCACGGCGGAGAAATCTGGTTGTATTCTGAAGAAGGGAAAGGAACGGAATTCCATTTTACTTTACCGCTTCCTTCAAACAGAATATTGGTAATCGGGAATGAGACGGCAACAAACAAACAGCTTGATGCTATTCTCGAAAATAATTTTGATGAATTTGAAATTATTCATGCAGAGAACGGGTACGAAGCGCTAAATATTATTTCGGATAAAATTCCTACGCTCGTGTTGGCTAATCATCAAATGCCGTTAATGACAGGCTTGCAGTTTATTGAATCAACAAAAAAAGAGACTGCTGCTATTCAATTCCCAACGATTATTATGCTTCATCTAACCGAAATGGAACAAAGGCAAGCATATATTTTACAGGGCGTAAAACATTTTCTTCACTTGCCTTTGCAGGAAGAAGAACTTTTATATACTTTGAAATCAACGTTAAATTAATTTCATTAAAAAAAGTATTAGTATTCAATAAATATTGTATGGAAACTTCAATTGGAAATAAATTCTGGTTTGCTTTGTACACAAAACCAAGACATGAATTTAAAGCGGAACTTCAACTTAAATCCATTGGTATCGAAGTTTATTTACCTAAAATTACAAGGCTGAAGCAGTGGAGCGACCGGAAGAAAAAAGTAACCGAACCGCTCATCAATAGTTATATTTTTATCCGCTCCTCAGAAAAGGAACGATTACTCGCGCTTGAAGAGGAGGCGATTGTAAGGTGTGTTTTTGACTGCGGAAGACCCGCTAAAATTCCCGACGATCAGATGCAAAATTTTATTGATTTTATTAAAGACGAAGAAGATTATTTTGTAATTAACGGAATTGTTAAAGGAGCTAAAGTGCTGATGAAAGATGGACCGTTCGCCGGTGTAACCGGAGTGATTGTTGAAGAACCATGCGGGAAAACCGTAGCAGTTTCGATTGAACTGCTTAACAGAACGGTTGTAGCAAGAATTCATGAAAATGTGAAATTGGAAGTTCTTTCATCAAAAGAGGAAGTAAATGCTATCTCAATCTGATCTTTCTTCCCTTAAAAAAGGAGAACAAGTCGATCATTTTTTATTGATCAGACGGAGTGAACTGAAACAAACGAAGACTAACAAGGCTTTCGTGAGTCTTGAACTTGGCGACAAAAGCGCTTCGCTTCCGGCAAATTTGTGGGATAGTTTTAATTCAATTCTTCCGGAATTAGTTATTGGCGCAGTGTTACACGTTGAAGGAATAATCGAAGAATATCAAAACGCTCCCCAGATCAAAATTGAAAAAGTAAGACTTCCGAAACCCTCGGAAAATATCTCGGCTGAATTCTTTCTTCCACAATCAAAAAGAAATTTTGAAGAGATGAAGGATGAGTTTAAATCTTTTATCGCGGAAATAGAAAATTCAGATTTGAAAAAACTACTCTCATCACTTTTCGATGATGAAAATTTTGAAAGATTTTCAAAAGCGCCGGCGGGAAAACAATGGCACCACGCTTATATTCATGGGCTTTTGGAACATACTTTAGAAATTATTAAAATCTGTAAGTTGATGGCAACATTTCACAAAGAAATCAACCGAGACTTGCTTGTCGCCGGCGCTATGCTTCATGATTACGGAAAAATTGATGAACTTGTTTTCGATTCAGCTTTTGATTATTCTGATAAAGGGAAATTGCTCGGGCACATTGTTCTTGCTTCTATTAGAGTGAGTGAAGCAATTAATGAAATTCCCGAATTCCCCGAAGCGTTGAAAAATCAGCTTCTTCATTTGATTTTAAGTCATCAAGGAAAATTAGAAAATGCGTCACCGGTTGTGCCGAGAACGCTGGAAGCAATCGCTCTTTATCACGCAGATGAACTAAGCGCTCAAACCAACGCGTACAAAAGCGCTATCATCAATGATGCGAATGCGCAATCCGATTGGACAAAATATATTTCGTTAATTTCTACGCAGTTATATAAAAAAGAAGTCAATAACCAATAACTAAAGAGGTGTCTATGAAACAGCGATCAGTTCTACTCTTTTTCTTTTTTTTCTTTTCCTTACTTGCATATTCTCAAACCGTTAATGAGTTGATAAAAGAAGGCGATGACTATTCTACGAAGCAGTTTAATAATCAAAAAGCGCTTGAAGTTTTTCAGAAAGCGGAAAAATTGGAGCCGAATAACTCTGAAGTGCTTTGGAAAATCAGTCGTTCCTATGTTGATATCGCAGAACATATGCCGGGCAGTTCAGACGAACAAAAAGATGCGCAACTGGCAAAGTATCAACTTGCCTCAGATTATGCCGAAAAATCCGTGAAAGTTGCGCCAAATAATTCCATCGGCTATTTACGCCGTGCAATTGCAAAAGGAAGAATTGCATTGTTCAAAGGTGTTTTTAAAGTTATCGGACTTGTAAACGATGTAAAAAAAGATTGTGAAAAAGCGATAAAACTCGGCAACGGCGGAAATGATGTTCAAGCTTCTTCTCACTATGTTTTAGGAAGATCGCATGCAAAGGTTTGTGAAAAACCTTACTTAGTCCGTTTACCGCTTGGTTTGGGTTGGGGCGATATGGATGTTTCTTTTGCTGAATACAAGAAGGCAATCGAACTTCGTCCCAACTTTAGAATGTATCACCTCGATTACGCAAAAGCGTTAATTGAAGAAGACGAATATCAAAAAGCTAAAGAAGAACTTTATAAAATCCCTTACATCAAAGAAGTTGATGAGGATGATGATCTCTATTTAGCTGAATCGAAAAAATTGCTGGATTCGATTAAAAATAAATAACGAAAGTTTTTCCATTGCTTCAACAATATGAAAAACTGAAGAACGTTCTTTCATCGGCAAAGAAAATTGTTTTTTTTACGGGAGCCGGAATTTCAGCCGAAAGCGGAATTCCGACTTTCCGTGGTAAAGACGGCATCTGGAATAAAATGAAACCGGAAGAACTTGCAAACTTTAATTCGTTTGTTCGCAACCCCGAAATTGTGTGGCAATGGTACCAGTACCGGAAAAAGATTGTACACGAAGCATCTCCGAATCATGCACATTTAACCATCTCCGAACTTCAAAATTATTTTGATGAAGTTACAGTTGTAACACAAAATGTAGATAATTTTCACAACCGCGCCGGAAGCAAAATAGTTTATGAGCTGCACGGAAATATTGAGAAGAATTACTGCATCAATTGTGGTAAGCGATATGATTTTGAAAATCTGCTAGTTGAAGACAAAGTTCCCCAATGTAACTGTGGCGGTTTAATTCGTCCCGATATTGTTTGGTTCGGGGAATTCCTTCCGGAAGAAGCTTATTCGTTAAGCGAACTTGCGGCAGAGACTTGCGATGTTATGTTTGTAGTTGGAACTTCAGCGGTTGTGTATCCCGCCGCGAACATTGCATACTTGGCAAAAAGGCGCGGAAAAATTTTAGTAGAAATAAATATTGAACGAACGGAATTGTCCGGCGTTGCAGATATTTCATTAATCGGAAAAGCGGGGGAAATCCTTCCTCAAATTTTGCAACTCGTAAAAGAAGGAAAATCTTATGGCAAAAACCAAAGTTAAATTTGTCTGTACTAATTGCGGATGCGAATCACTTCGCTGGCTTGGCAAATGTCCCGAATGCGAAAGCTGGAACACCTTTCAAGAGGAGATAGTTGAAACCGCAAAACATAAAATCAGTTCTCCAACTAAAAACTCGCTTCCAAAAACCATAAATGAAATTTCTGCGTTTGAAGAAGAAAGAATAAAAACCAAGATAGAAGAATTCGACAGAGTTTTAGGCGGCGGACTTATCTCCGGTTCAGTTGTTTTAATTGCTGGCGATCCTGGAATTGGAAAGTCAACGCTTGTTTTGCAAGCGGCAGCAAAGATCAACAAAAAGGTGCTTTATGTTTCCGGCGAAGAATCGGCGCAACAGATCAAACTTCGAGCATCACGGTTAAAAATAAATTCGGAATCACTTTTAATTCTAGCGGAGACTGATCTTCATACTATTCAACATGTAATCAAAACAGAAAATCCAAAAGTTGTAATCATCGATTCCATCCAAACGATGGTGAATGCAAATTACGAAAACTCTGCAGGAACAGTTACACAAATTCGTGAGTGCACTGCAACGCTTTTGGAAAGCGCAAAACATGATAATTTTTCGGTCATCATTGTTGGGCACGTAACAAAAGATGGAACCATCGCAGGTCCGAAAATTTTGGAACACATCGTTGATACCGTGATTCAATTTGAAGGAGATGTAAAAAATTCATACCGAATACTTCGCGCAATTAAAAACAGATTCGGCAGTACCAATGAGATCGGTATTTTTGAAATGCACGATACAGGTTTAGCCGAAGTAACAAATCCAAGCAAAGTTTTTCTTGGCGATAGAGAAACGCTTATCAGCGGAAATGTAGTTACAGCCAGCATTGAAGGGACGCGTCCACTGTTGATAGAAGTGCAAGCGTTGGTCACTCCTTCACATTTTGGAAATCCGCAACGAGTTACCACAGGATTTGATTACCGCAGATTATCGATCTTACTTGCCGTATTAGAAAAAAGAGCGAACATCAGAGTTTCCGCTCACAATGTTTTTCTTAATTTAGCCGGCGGCGTAAAAATAGACGAACCGGCAATTGATCTTGCCGTGTGCTGTGCGATTGCTTCAAACTTAACAGATAAAATTGCCGATCCGAATTCCGTAGTGGTTGGCGAAGTTGGGTTGGGTGGTGAACTTAGAAGCGTTAGTCAAATTGAAAAAAGAATTGTTGAATCTGAAAAACTCGGTTTCAGCAGAATCTTTATTCCATCAGCGAACAAAAAATTATTGCGCACAAAAACTTCAATTAAAGTAGTTGGCGTAGGGAATCTCTCGGAGGCGCTTACCTTGCTGCTCTCCTGAGAAAATGCTCGAAAGTAAATATTCCTTTGCTTTTATTAAAAAAAGGTTTACTTTAGGGCTGTAATTAATTCATATTTCATTATTTCAAAGGTTCTTTAGTGAGTACTAAATTGTTCGTTGGGAGTCTTCCCTGGTCAGTCGATGACGATGCTTTAAAGTCAACATTCTCCGCACATGGCAGCGTCGTATCAGCAAAAGTTGTAAAAGATCGTGAAAGCGGTCGTTCAAAAGGTTTTGGTTTCGTAGAAATGTCTACAGATACCGAAGCTCAAAACGCGATGCAAGCTCTTAACGGTTCTGAAGTCAATGGTAGAAATATCATTGTTAACGAAGCTAAACCGAAAGGCTAAACAAGTTCGGGTTTGCTGATTTAAGGCGTCTTTGGACGCCTTTTTCGTTTTAAAGAGATCTAAAATAATGGTAAGCCGAACATGTTTCGACAGTTTGAAATAGTTTATCGTAACGCAGATTATTAATCTGCGCTACAAATTGGAACTAAAAAAGTGATTACCACTGACTTCTGACCAATGACAATTTTCCGCGTTATGTCTTCTGTTTCTTTTTCTTCGCTGCCGGAAAGAGAACATTATTCAAAATTAATCTGTAACCGGAAGAATTTTTGTGCAGCGTTAATTCAGTAGGAGGATCTCCAACTGCATGCTGGTAATCTTCCGGATCGTGCCCTCCGTAAAAGGTAAACGTTCCCCTTCCAAAATTGCCGTGAATATATTTCACTTGATCTGTTCCCGCTCGCTCGCCTAATATTAGCACCGACTTTTTTATCAACTCTTTTCTAAACATTGTGGTCTGTCCCATAAATCCTCTGATAACATTCGCGTGGTCTTGAGTAAGCATAGTAGGGACGGGATCATACTTGGCGGAAAAATCAAACAGTGTAAAATAGTCGTTTTGAAAATCTAAAATTTCTGTTGGTTGGATGTCGATGTTGCTGTATTCATAAACGAAAGGGTTCATCTCCAATTTGAAATTTTCAAAAGCAAGGGTATTCTTAAAATCTAATTTCGATTGTGCATTTTGATCGGGTGCATCACCGTCATACATTTTATCACAAATGTCAACATTCTCAGCGGCGAGAGCAATATCGTAAGAATCGGTAGCAGAGCACATCGCAAATAAAAATCCTCCGTCTGCAATAAAATTTTTAATCGAAAGCGCAACGGCTTTCATCATATCGGAGACTTTTTTGTAACCTAATTTTTTTGCATTCGTTTCGTAGCGTAATTGTTGATCGATATACCACTGGGCGTTACTGTAACTTCCGTAAAATTTGCCATACTGTCCGGTAAAATCTTCGTGATGAAGATGCAGCCAATCATATTTTTGTAACGAACCGTTGAGCATTTCATCGTTCCAAAGTTTGTCGTATGGAATTTTCGCATACTCAAGAACGAGCGTAACCGCATCATCCCACGGTTGAAATCCTGGTGGAACATAAACGCCGATCTTTGGGGCTTTTTCTAATCGAACTACGTCCATGTTTTGATCATCACTTTGTACGAGGGCATAAATTGTGGTTGCTTCCGAAGTTGTAAGTGTGGTAAAAGAAACTCCTTCGATGCGGCATTCGTTTTCAATCTGTCTAGAGTAATCTAAGAGAAAGGAACCACCACGGTAATTGAGCAGCCAATCGGCTTTTAATCCTTGTTCCAACGCATGGAAAGTGATTCCGTAAGCTTTAAGATGATCCGTTTGCGTAAGATCCATTTGGATAAGCATCTTGTTTTGAGCAAGAAGAGAGAATGAAAAGATCAGTAGTAAGAATATTTTTTTTATCGGCATTTTAATAAGTAAGTTATGATACGCAAAAGATTCAAATGAATAGCCATGAGCTTTAGCTCGTGGATAAATAAGTTTTACAAAATTGGCTTTAGCCACAAATAAAAGCTCATTTTTGGCTAAAGCCAATAGGTTAGAGATTAAATCTATCCCACGACTTAAAAGTCGTGGCAATTCAAAGTCCATTCCTGTGTAAGGTGAATAAGTAAATAACTCATGTTACGCAAAATAGTATTTTGAATTGCCACGTCCCGAAAGCTTTCGGGACGTGGGATAATAAGCAAAAAATGCAAATGGCTTTAGCCAAAATAACTGCTAAAATTGGGCTAAAGCCCAGTTCGTGTCGTTGATTTGATCCCCGACATAAATGTCGGGGCAATTCAATCACAAGTTATGCGTAAGGTGACTAAATAAGTTACAAATCTGTTTAAAAGAAAAACGCAACTCAAAATAAATAGAGTTGCGTTTATAAAAAGAGCAAAAATGATTACGCCGATTTTCTGCCGGCTTCAAGATAAATCGGTTCGGCTCTTTCCATCACAACATCCCGGGTGATGATACATTTCTCAACTCCGGTTTTTGTAGGAATGTCGAACATAATATCGATCATAAAATCTTCCAGGATCGAGCGCAATGCACGAGCGCCGGTCTTTCTCTCTTTTGCTTTTTTTACAATTGCATCCAATGCAAACGGATCAAACTCCAATTCAATTCCTTCCATCGCAAAAAGTTTTTTATACT
>JAVHOS010000238.1:0-2154 GCA_036170205.1 Ignavibacteriaceae bacterium
TTGTTTTTATACCCCAAAATTTTTAAATTGATGTTGTTTTTATAAAAAAACCTCACTCCGGGACAACTTTAAGTGAACAAAATTCATATTTGTTGTGTTATAATATGTGAGTGAACGTTTTCTCCTAATATTCTATTCATTAAAGGCTTTGGAAATGACTAACGATAAAATAAATCATAAATTAACTGAAGAATTGGAAAACCAAGAATGGATGTATTCTTTGGATTACGTGCTGCAGCACGGCGGACCCAAAAGAGTGATCGAAATTCTTCAACAATTGCAAATCCGCGCTCAAAAAGCCGGAGTTGAACTTCCTTTTACTGCTAACACTCCCTACATCAATTCTATTCCGCGTGAAAAACAACCTCCGTATCCGGGCGATAGAGAAATTGAAAGAAGAATAAAAAGTTTGATCCGCTGGAATGCAATGGCTATGGTTGTCCGCGCAAATAAAGGCGATGCCGGAGTTGGCGGACATATTTCAACATACGCTTCAGCGGCAACGTTATATGAAGTTGGATTCAATCATTTCTTTAAAGGAAAAGGAGAAGATTACGACGGCGACCAAATTTTCTTTCAAGGACATGCTTCTCCCGGAATTTATGCTCGCGCTTATCTCGAAGGAAGACTTTCCGTTGAACAATTAGAAAATTTTAGAAGAGAATTAAAACCTAACGGTGGACTTTCCTCTTATCCCCATCCCTGGTTGATGCCAAACTTTTGGGAATTTCCAACGGTATCAATGGGACTCGGACCGATCATGGCGATTTATCAAGCTTACTTTAACCGGTATTTGGAGGATCGCGGATTAAAGAAAAATACCGGAAGAGTTTACGCTTTTCTTGGTGATGGTGAAACCGATGAACCGGAATCACTCGGCGCTATCACTCTTGCTTCACGCGAAAAACTCGACAACTTAATATTCATCATCAATTGTAATTTACAACGGCTCGATGGACCTGTTCGCGGTAACGGAAAAATTGTACAGGAACTTGAAGCAGCTTTCCGCGGTGCAGGGTGGAATGTTATTAAAGTCCTTTGGGGAAGCGATTGGGAGCCGATCATTGCCAAAGATAAACATGGCAAACTTGTACAACGAATGATGGATGTGGTTGACGGACAATATCAAAAATATTCAGTTGAGTCGGGCGCATATTTCCGCCAGGATTTCTTTGGCGCCGATCCGGAATTGTTGGAAATGGTCAGTCATCTTTCAGACGAACAATTACGAAAACTAAAACGCGGCGGACACGATCCTGAAAAAGTTTACGCAGCGTACAAATCAGCTACAGAACATAAAGGACAGCCGACCGTAATTCTCGCCCACACCATTAAAGGTTACGGTTTAGGCGAAGCCGGCGAAGGGAAAAATATCACCCATCAACAAAAAAAATTAAATGAAGATGAATTAAAAGAATTTAGATCACGTTTCGGAATTCCGATTTCAGATGATGAAGTTGCAAAAGCTCCATTCTACAAACCGGAAGAAGATAGTCACGAATTAAAATATTTAAAAGATAGAAGAGCTGCGCTCGGTGGATTTGTCCCTTCAAGAAGAACGGATATTGCTCCGTTGAAGACACCTTCGGAAGAACTCTTTGAAGAATTCTACAAAGGAACCGATGGAAAAGGTGTTTCTTCAACGATGGTATTTGTAAGAATTCTTGCAAAACTTTTACGCGATAAAGAAATCGGAAAACTTATTGTTCCGATTGTTCCCGATGAAGCGAGAACTTTTGGAATGGAAGCGTTATTCAGACAAGTCGGAATTTATTCCCACGTCGGTCAGCTTTATGAACCGGTTGATAAGGACAGTCTTCTTTTTTACAAAGAAGCGCAGAATGGACAAATCTTTGAAGAAGGAATTAATGAAGCAGGCGGAATGTCCTCATTTATAGCAGCCGGAACTGCGTATGCCACGCACGGTGTAAACACAATTCCGTTTTTTGTTTATTATTCGATGTTCGGCTTCCAACGTATTGGCGATCTGATTTGGGCAAGCGCAGATATGAGCGTAAAAGGTTTTCTTGTTGGCGGAACTGCCGGAAGAACTACTCTGAACGGAGAAGGCTTGCAACATCAAGACGGCAATACACATTTGCTTGCGTATCCAGTTCCAAACTTAGTTACGTACGATCCGGCTTTTGCATTTGA
>JAVHOS010000239.1:0-2145 GCA_036170205.1 Ignavibacteriaceae bacterium
ATTGATAATAGTTCTCTACTCAAGATTATTTCTGTAAAAGAATTTTATCAAAGAGTTTTATGAGTGCCGTCGCAGAAAGGTTTATCCTTTGTGTGTTTGCATCCGCACCACCAAACTTCTTTTTGTTCGGTGACTTCAACGATCATCGGTCTGAACTCGCTTCCTTTATGGGCTCCATCGCAGAATGGTTGCTTAGAAGATTTTCCGCAGGCGCACCACGCATATTTGCCGGGTTCCATTTTAATTCCATACGAACCTTTTTGAGCAATTACCGGTTCTTCCATTTTACTTCCTTTAAAATATGAATTGATAAATTTTTTATTGAGAGTTCAAAAAGTCTAAATGAATATCGAATAACAAACACGGAATAACGAATTTCTAAGTAAATACACGTAGCGTTGTGAAATCATTATTCGAAATTCCCTATTCGACATTCATTATTAGAACTGCACTAACTAAGCTTTCGGTCCGATCATTTTTTCGGGGCGGACAAATTCATCAAATTGTTCCGCTGTTAATAAGCCAAGTTCAATTGCCGCTTCCTTTAAAGTTTTCTTTCCTTGAAGAGCTTTCTTAGCAACCTTTGCTGCGTTATCATAACCGATATGTGGATTAAGCGCAGTCACCAGCATCAAGGAATTGATTAAGTGATTTTTTATATTCTCCATGTTTGCTTCGATGCCGACCACACAATTATCGGTAAAGCTGTTGCAAGCGTCGCCAAGTAATCTAATTGATTGAAGCACATTAAAAATAATTACCGGCTTGAAAACATTGAGTTCAAAATTTCCCATTGCGCCGCCAATATTAACAGTAACATCATTTCCCATAACTTGTGCGCAAACCATTGTCATCGCTTCGGATTGCGTAGGATTAACTTTTCCCGGCATAATTGAACTGCCCGGTTCGTTTTCCGGTAAATTTAATTCGCCTAATCCGCAACGAGGACCGGAGCCAAGCCAGCGAATATCATTTGCAATTTTCATTAATGAAGTAGCGATAGTTTTTAATACTCCGCTAAATTCAACCAGCGCGCAGTGAGTCGCTAATCCTTCAAATTTATTTCTTCCGGTGATAAACGGTTTTCCGGTAAGTTCGGCAATTTTAGCGGCAGATTTTACTGCGAATTCCGGATGCGTATTTAAGCCTGTGCCTACAGCCGTTCCGCCGAGTGCAAGTTCGTACAATCTCTGGGTTCCGCATTGGATTCTTTCTAATGCATTCGTTAACATTTGAACATAACCGCTGAATTCTTGACCGAGCGTTAACGGAGTAGCGTCCATCAAATGGGTTCTTCCTATTTTGATGATGTCTTTAAACTCATCCATTTTTACTGCAAAAGCATCGCGAAGTTTTGTAACGCCGGGAATAAGATGACGGTAAATTTCTTCCACAGTGGCGATGTTCATTGCCGTCGGGAAAGTATCGTTTGAAGATTGCGCTTTATTCACATCGTCATTCGGGTGGATCGGTTTTTTGCTTCCCATTACTCCGCCGGTAAGTTCAATTGCACGGTTTGAAATTACTTCGTTCACATTCATGTTGGTTTGCGTGCCGCTTCCTGTCTGCCATACAACAAGCGGAAAATGATCATGAAGTTTTCCGTCAATAATTTCGTCTGCCGCTTTAACGATCAGGTCGGCTTTTTCTGCGGGAAGAATTCCTAAATCTTTGTTTACCAATGCGGCGGCTTTTTTCAAGATGCCGAATGCGCGGATCAATTCCCCCGGCATGCGTTCTCCGCCGATTTTGAAATTCATTAGTGAGCGTGCGGTTTGAGCTCCGTAATATTTATCTGTCGGAACTTTAATTTCGCCCATGCTGTCGGTTTCAATTCTGTAATCCATTTTTTCTCCTCTGAATTATTTTTATTGTAAAATTAAGGAATATTGTGATACGGTGGTAGTAGAATGAATAAGAAAAATGTTTTTTCAGAAATAAGAATGAAAAAGTTAACCTCCAAGGTTTTCAAAACCTTGGAGGTTTTATCTAAACTTATTTTATCAGACTCATCTTGCCGGTAACAAAATTATTTCCGGCGGTTACTTTATACAAATAAACACCGCTTGGAACTGCCGAACCGCTTTCATTTGTTCCATCCCAACGGGTAACATAATTTCCGGCAGGAAGTTCTTTCTCGAAAAA
>JAVHOS010000240.1:0-10641 GCA_036170205.1 Ignavibacteriaceae bacterium
GGGCTAAAGCACAAATGTTTTGTCTTATTTTAATCCCCGGCATAAATGCCGGGGCAATTCAATTACAAGTTATGCGTAAGGTGACTTAGTAAGTCACCTTAAGCAAAATAATTTTTTGCATTGCCACGAGCTTTAGCTCGTGGGATAAATGGTACACCAAACTTATGGCTTTAGCCAAAATTGGGCTATTTTTTGTGGCTAAAGCCGATATTTATGCTATTTATCATCCACGTCCTAAAGGACGTGGCTATTCAATTATAACTTTTGCGTAAGGTGACTTAGCAAGTCACGTTACGCAAAACTAAGTTAAGCAACCTTGAAGGTCTTTACTTCCGGACAAGGTGCGACCTACAAGGTTTATGCGGTTCAATAGAAATCGCGGTAAGTATCGCACCGTTATTTTCTTCTTTGGGTTTGCCGGTATCTTTTATACCAACAAAGGAAAGTAAAATATTTTTCTTATCCCATTCAATCAACTCTTCTTAAACAACTCCTCAAACTTAATTGTTTGAAACTTTAACAAGTCTTCAAGCATTCTTCTGCTCTCAATAACCGTAATAGACGGATCTAAATAGTGAACTAATTCATCCTCGGGATTCTCTAATTCAATAAAAATTTTTGCGTGATCATTCAACTTTTTAATACGCGAAAGAAGATGAAGTGTTTTTACATCCGGGTCTTTAAAGCGAATGTTTGAAAAAACAAAAACGTAATCGGCGTATTTGATGTTCGCTTTTTTTAAATTTAACGGATTAATCGGAACGCCTCTAACAAAAAAGTGTTCGGGATAAGGATTGGTTTCCACCAGATCGGTAACAATAACCATTTCTTTTCCGGCAAACTTTTCGTAACTCTGAATTTCCTGTATCAACTCATCGGCAAAAGCCGTGTATTCACAAATAACGATATGATTTTTACATTCAACTTGCGCTAATCCCCGAATATGTTTTTCGAATGCCACATGCACAGATTCGGCTATGATGGTGATGATATTCGTGTAAAAAAAGACGCCGACAATAATAGAAACAATGGCGGCAATTCTTCCGGCAAACGTAATTGGATAAACATCGCCGTAGCCCACAGTTGTTGAGCTTACCATCCACCACCAGACTACATCAAAATAAGAATGGACATGCGGGTTGCTTCCGATTTCAGCGTAATAAAAAATAGTAGTATTAAGTACAAAACTAACTGCAAGTATAATTGTTAAGAAGTAGATTCTCGATTTCATGACACCTATCTACGTTATTGATAAAAGTTGATTAATATTTTCCGCAATATAATCGGGTTTTTCATTTTCTAAAATTGTTTTCGACCGGTATCCCCACGTTACCGCGCAAGTTTTTGTCTTTGCATTTTTTCCACACTGAACATCAACTTCGGTATCTCCAACCATTAACGTTTGCCCGGGCGAAACGGAGAGGGCGGCGCAAATAAACAGCAGCGGCTCCGGTGAGGGTTTGTGCGCGAGTCCGTTCCGTCTTCCCATAATTTCATCAAAATATTTTTCAAGTTTAAAATGATGAAGAATTTTTTGCGCTTGCTCTTGACCCTTTGTTGTAAGCAGCGCAATTTTCTTTCCCTTTTTTTTCAAAGTTGAAATAACTTCCTCCACGTAAGGATAAAGTTTTGTTGTGATAATAAAATCAAAATAAATGGTTTTATAGATATTAATAAATTCCTCAACATCATCAACGTGAATGTTCAAGTCATCAAAGATCGTTTGAAAATGCTCACCGATCCGTTTATCTAATTCTTCTTTCGGAAGAAACACGGCGCGACCGAAATGCTCAAATGTCTTTAGTGTTGTTTTGTAAATAGTTTCGGACGATTCTGTTAAGGTACCATCCAAATCAAATACAAAAAGTTCAATGTTTTTTATCAATAAAGTAGTTTCCGGTTTTATAAAAAATAATCTTGCGGAATAACCTTCCTACCGGCGTATCCGCTTGCAGGATGATGGTAATAACTGATCGTCTCTTCATCGCTGCGCCAGCAAAGAAAAACTTCTTCTCCGTTAATCACTGATGGAAAATCAACCAGACCGAGAGAGAAGTCCCAATCTTTATAAAAGCACCCGACATCAAGCAATTCTTTTAAATAGACTTGCATGCTTTTTAAGCGTTCGGAAATTTCAGGATTCAACTGAACATCGCCGCCGACTTGATCAATCAAAAATTGTATCTCTTTTCCTTCACGCAGAATATCGGCTACAATTTTTTTTACCAGCGGAAGCGTTCTAACCGCTTCTTTCGGAGTAAAATATTTTACGTCTGCCATTTTTTTTATTATGATATTTTTATAATTCACTTTATGCAAATTGTTTGCGTGTCGCTCACGAACGCTTTCGAGAACGGTCAATGAGAACCAATACAAGAACGAATTGAAGTAGAACAATTTGGCGAAACAGAGTTTCGCCCTACAAATTTGTGCAAAATATCTTTATAATTTTCTTGCAACTACAACAACGGTTTTTAGTTTATCGACAACAGAGGAAGCGTCATTCATCGCTTCCAAATAAACAATATAAATGCCAATGCGAAGCGGGTTGCCGCCGTCATCCAATCCATTAAATATTACGGAGCCGGTTTGAGCGCTTGCCTTGTTATTAATTAACGTTCTCACCAATCGTCCTTTTGAATCGAATATTTTAATTCGTGTTTGTGAGATTGCCTGCGACAAATTGTAATTGATAATTGTAAAATCTTCAAAGCCATCATTATCAGGAGAAAAGGGATTCGGCGATACCGAAATGTTTGCTGCTGTGTTTGTATTTGTTGTAAAAATACTGTTTTGTTTTCCGGGAGTAGCGCCGCTAACCGCAACCGAAGTGCTCCAATTGCTGTTCAAGTTGCCGTCTAAGTTTGGATTTATTTTTTCGAGCGATTTGTTTTTTGTGTTCACAATATTTTTGTTGTGCCAGGAATCGGAATAAACAACCGAGTCGATAGCAGCCCCGAAAATATTTTTAAGATGGATCAGTTCCCCGGTATTTGTAAAACCAAGCGATGATCCATCTGCAATTGAAATGTTTGGATATGAAATCAGTTCAGGATATTTTTTTAAAATGATGGAATCTGCTGCAAGAATGAAAAACTCATTCGGTGAAACAACAAATCCCGTTTCAGAAAGTTTAAAGAAATTTCCCTTCTCATCTTCAACGCGCCAACCGCCGATATTTATTGAGTCATTCGAGATGTTTTGAAACTCAATAAACTCACTATTATCAACATCGGGATCAAACATAATTTCATTTATAACAATTGAACTACGCGCTATATTTTGATTCGGAAGAAGATTTTCTTCACCGGCAGAATTTCCGTTTGGAGCGAGAGAGGTAACCCAACTCAAGCTGTCGTTACTGCCGCTAATGTGTTCAATCGAAAAACCTTTTTTGCCCGACCAGGTAGATTTGTAATGCATTCTATCAATTAACGCATCGCGAAAATCATAAACCTGAATGCCGTCTTCCGTGTTACTAAGCGAAGGAAGGTTAACCGGAATAAATTTTATGTTTGCAGAAGGATGATACGCATTAAAAAACGAAATGGAATCTTTTGCGAGAACAACAAATTCGTTTGGCGAAAGATAAAAATCGTTATACGTAATTTTTGTTTTTGTCGGAGTTGAAAGGGAATCGGCGATCGACCAGTTTTTTAAGTTGACGGAATCATTCATCATAAGTTCAATCCATTCGGGCTCGTTATCATTCGGGTTGTACATCACTTCGTTAATTATAACCGACTGTTGGCGGTAACCCGGTTCAAAATATTTTTCAACATAATTGTTAAGCGTGTCTTCATCAGCAGTAAAAAGAACTTTTGCAGCAAATAAAGTCCGCTTTGGAATTGAACCGTTAATTACTGCAAAAACTTTAATTGAATCTCCGCTCTGCAGCTGCGCTACAATAGTCTGCGTATCGAGCAAATTATCGGCAACATGGTTTGAATCGGTATCAATAAAAAATTGTATCGAGAAATTATCAACCGGTTTTGTGCCGATGTTTTTTACAACTGCGTAAATTGGAAAGTCCTCGTTTTCACCAAACGTAGGTTGGTTTGTAGCAAGACTTGAAATGGTTAAATCATAATCCTTTGGAGTTTGACTATTAATTCTTCCCGGAGTGCTTTGTTCAATATCCAATGAGCTGCCCCAATTGTCCGGTTGATTTGCCGAAACAGAAAGCATTTTTCGTTCAAGTGAAGATCCGTTTGTTCCGCCCCAACTGCTGTTGTAAAAAACGGAGTCCATCGCAACCGCGCGATTATCTTTTAACACAACACCGTCCACATCGTTATTTAATACGGGCAAATTTACTTTTACAATTTGGGAAGGAATTGCCCGATGATAATTTATGATTGAAGAATCTTTTGCAAGTACGCCAAATGTTTGAGGAAGCAGGATAAAATCTCCAAGAACTTTTCCGTACGCGGGAGTTGTGTAAACATCGTTAATTGTCCAATCTTTTAAATTGATTGTATCATTCGAAGCGTTAAAAACTTCAACCCATTCCGGCTCACTGTTTACGGGGGTAAACATAACTTCGTTTATCAAAACGCTTCGAGGTGGGAATCCCGCTGAAAGTGTTTTGTAAAAAGAATTGTTTGTCGTGTCGTCATCTTGTGCAAAAATCCCTTTAACAAAAAAGCCTTTTGTTCCTTTAATATTATCATAAACATAATTGAAGGGAACGGTAAGTGAATCAAGCGGAGTAAGCGTAAACGAATCGGAGGTTATTGCGCCGGCGTCGGAAATTGAATCGAGGTTTTCATCGAGATAAAGTTCAAGATGAAATGAGAGATTATACTTGCCGGGATTTTTCACCTTCGCGGAAAAAGAAATATTATCTCCCGCAACCGGATTTTGCGGCGAAAAAAAAATATCGGTCACGGTTCCATCATAATCTTTTCGAGTAACCGAATTTATTTTCCCCGGAGTTGCCTTTGCGCTTCCCGTTGAAGTTTTCCAGTTCGCTTGATTTATTGTTGGCAGTTCCGCTTCAATTCTTTCAAGCGATCTTCCGCTGCCGCCGCCCCACGATGAAAAATAATAAAGACTGTCGATCAAAACGTTAAGTGAATCTCTTAGCACAACCGCATCATCGGTGTTGTTTAATGCGGGTAAACTCAACGTTATAACCGGAGAAGAAACGGAATAGCGACTTAAAATAGTTGAGTCTTTACTTAAAACAATGTATCCTTTTGCCTGAACAAAAACATCCACAGCGCTTATTGCAACCGTAGTTGTGTTGTCGGAAATTTTCCACTTCTTCAAATTTATTTCTTTATCAGAACGGTTAAAAAGCTCAACCCATTCCGGCTCGCCGCTGATTGGCGCATACATAATTTCGTTGATCACCAAATCGTTAAATGAATTTGGTTTTGGATAGACAGTGAACGCAGCAATCTTTTTATTGTTTGTTTGATCTTCATCAGCAAGAAGGGCGATTGAAACGATAAGCTGGTAATTCCCCGCAGCCAAATTTTGAAGCTGTGAGGAAATCGAGATCGAGTCTCCCGCGTTTAGCGAAAGATT
This sequence comes from Ignavibacteriaceae bacterium, assembly GCA_036170205.1. Taxonomy (GTDB): domain Bacteria; phylum Bacteroidota; class Ignavibacteria; order Ignavibacteriales; family Ignavibacteriaceae; genus UBA1563. The sequence continues at coordinate 5,536 of JAVHOS010000240.1, forward strand.
CTGTCCGTAAAATTTTTCCGATACTTCACCCGAACCATTTTTATTAGTATCTAAAAACATCTCTGCAGAAAAATTTTGTACCGCTGAAATTCCTAAATTTTTAAGAACCGAACCTACATCAATATCACTTTCAACCAAAGGAAGAGAAGGAGAAATAGAAATTGAAGATACAGCCAGGTTAATTGATAACGGGGCGACGGAATTTTTAAATCCCGGCGTTCCGTTTGATTGCAGCGAGTTTGCCCAGTTTGCGGTTGAATTATCTTTCGTTAAAATTTTCTTCTCGTCTGAAATTCCTGTTGCGTTGCTTGATGAGTAGAAGTACGTTTCAAGCGAATCTCCGGCGGAGGAAATTAATCTTAATTCGCGGTCGGTTGAGTTTGCCATTCCCGATGTGCCGAAAGAATTGTCTGCAATCTTTAAAATTAAAGCTGAAGAAGGAATAAGATTTTTATAAATACCGTTTGCAAGATCATAATCTCCTTCAACAATAATGGCAAAACCTTTCGGGGGAAGTTTTGTTCCGTTTCCGGTTGAAAGCAGTACGTCCGGGTTTGAAGTGTAATATTTTATTTTAAAGTTAACAAGGTCTATTGAATCGGTTTCGCTGGTGTTGTAAAGTTCGATAAACTCGTTGTTGCCGGAAACCGGATTAAACATTATTTCGGAAAAAGTGATAAGCGAATCGCTTTGGGCTTTTCCGACTTGAGAAAAAATAATCAGGCAAAAAGTAATTAATGAAAGAGCAAAAATCTTTTTCATTTTTTCAACGGTTTTTTCAATTGTCTTTGAGATAGGCGGTCAAATAACCAATTCGGGAGTATCTTCATAATTTTTATTCCCAGTACCGCGCCGAACGTGAACTGAATTATCTTTTTCTCTTTCCTAATTCCTTCAATAATTATCTTAACGGCTTTTTCAACAGGAATAATAAACGGCATATCGAATTCGTTTTTATCCGTCATGGGAGTTTTAACAAAACCCGGCTTTACAGTTAAAACTTTTACGTTGTATTTCTGTAATTCGATCCTCAAACTTTCAAGATAAGTAGATGCGGCGGCTTTACTGGCGCAATAAAATCCGCTGCGCGGAAAACCGCGGCTCTCGGCAAGGGAAGAAACGCCAACGATCATTCCTTTTTTAGCATGAATAAAATCGGGGATTACCTGGTTTGCGCAGAAGATCATCCCTAATACATTTACAGCGAATGTTTGCACGGCTTTTATGGATTCATCTTTTCTCACATCGGTTCTGAAGCTGACGCCGGCGTTAAGTATCAAAATATCAATTGAGCCAAAAATTTTTTTTATATGAACAAAAACCTTTTCAACTTCCTCTTTATTTGAAACATCGCACTTGTAAATTTTAACGATCACATGATACTTTGAAACTTCCTGAGCAACCACCTCAAGTTCTTCGATTCTCCTTGAGAGCAAAACTAAACTGCATCCAGCTTTAGCAAATTGAAGCGCGAGCGCCTTGCCTATTCCGCTGGAAGCTCCTGTAATAACAACATTTTTACCGGTCAAATTCATTGAGTAAGTTCCCAAATTTATTGTAAGAAATTTAACCAAAAATTTTAGAATAGAAGAACTTTTTCCTCACGTTTAGCAATACAACATTTTTGTCTCCTAAAAAAATTTACAATTCCTTCAGAAATTCTTATCTTTGCACAAAAATTATTCCAATGTTTAATAACAATTTTATATCGATAAACGACGTTTTGCTTCGCAAAGAAGTGGTGGAAACACCTTTTTCGTGTGACTTAAGCAAATGCAAAGGAGCCTGCTGTACGCTCGATAGCGAATATGGCGCTCCGCTTAACGAAGACGAGTTAATCGAAATGGAAAAAGCGCTTCCCCTGGTAAGGGAAATTGTTCCTGAAGAACATTGGGATGAAATTGAAGAACTCGGTTTTTATGAAGTAAAAGATGGCGAACTTTTAACCCGCAGCGTTAATAATAAAGCCTGTGTGTTTGTTTATTTCGATAAGCAGATCGCCAAGTGCTCACTCGAAAAACTCTTCTTCGAAAAGAAAATTGCGTTTCAAAAACCTATTTCATGTCATCTTTTCCCCATCCGCGTTTCGGAATTCGGCGGAGAGGTGCTTCGGTTTGAAAAATTTTCAGATTGTTTTCACGCATTAGAAAAAGGAGCGGTAGAAAACGTAACGGCTTTTCAATTTTGTAAAAGCAGTTTAGAACGCAAATACGGTAATAAATGGTACAAAAAAGCAGAAGAAACGATCGGTAAATAACTATGCTTTCTCTTTCGCAACGCTTATCGCAGCAGCAAAAACTTTCTCCACAGCAAATTCAATATCAAAAACTGCTGCAATTAAATACGATGGCTCTTGAACAACGGATAAAAACCGAGCTTGAGTTGAATCCCATTCTTGAAGAAGATTTGGAATTAAAACAAGAAGAAAAAGAACCGGATGAAGTCGGCGAGGAACCGGAGGAGTCCGATTACAGTGAAGAAGATGAGTTTGGTTTAGAAGATTATATGAATGACGAAGAATATTTCGATGATCCTTCATACAACAGCAATGCACAAAAAGATCAGGAATCCTTTCATCCAACCGCGCCGCAGCGGGAATCTCTTCAAGAACATTTACTAAATCAACTTTACTTGCTTCAACTCGATGAACCGCTTGTGTTGCTTGGTGAAGAAATTATCGGCAATCTTAATCAAGACGGATATTTGAAACAAGATCTGCAAACCATTGTTAGCAACCTTGAAATGTTTGACCACACAAATGTAACGTTACAAGATGCCGAAAATGTTTTAAAAGAAATCCAAGTGCTCGATCCGATAGGAATTGCTTCACGCAGTCTTCAAGAATGTCTGATCATTCAGCTACAACACGGAACGTTTGACCCTTATTATTCTTATTTAGCCGAAGAAATGTTGAAAAATCATTTTGATGATTTTGTTCAAAAAAGATTTGATGCAACGATGCAAAAAATGTCTCTCACTTCCGAGACGCTTCGCGCAGTTCTTGATCTGATCCAGAAATTAAATCCAAAACCGGGCGAAGGAAATTTTGAAATTGCGGAATTGAACCAGATCACTCCCGATTTTCTTCTTGAAAAAGTTGATGACAATTTTATCATCACACTCAACGACCGCGCCATGCCGTCTGTAACGGTGAACGCAGCATACATCGAAATGCTTAACGCAAACAAAGGGAAGAAGAAAATTTCAGACCGGGAAAAAAATACGTATAAATTTTTACGAGAGAAATTTGAATCGGCTAAATGGTTTATCGCCTGCATTGAGCAGCGGCGCGAAACACTTCTAAAAGTGATGCGCGCAATTTTTGAGAAGCAAGTCGCTTTTTTTGAGAAAGGTCCAAAATTTCTCCGCCCGATGATCTACAAAGATATTGCCGAAGAAATTATGATGGACATTTCCACCATCAGCCGTGTGGTAAATGGAAAATTTGTGCAAAGCATGCAAGGCGTGCACGAACTGAAATATTTTTTCAGCGAAGGATTGGCAACTGATTCCGGAGAGGAGGTTTCAAACAAGCATATCAAAGAGCGGATAAAAGAAATTATTATTAAAGAAGATAAACAGTCGCCGCTAAGCGATGATAAAATTGCAGAAATATTGAACGAAGAAGGAATCCACATTGCGCGCCGCACCGTTGCAAAATACCGCGAACAATTACGGCTTCCGGTTGCGCGGCTGCGTAAAACATTATGATCCTTTTGGGAAATATTCTTCTCATCATTTTTCTTTTTGCGCTTTTCGGGTGGCTGCATTCATTAACCGCTTCCAATAAAATAAAAGAATTCGCGAGAGAACGATTTCCGAAGTTTCTTCCTTTTTACCGGCTTACCTATAATTTTGTTTCGCTTTTCACTTTCTATTTGTTTTGGGAGCTTTCACCCAAACCGGATGTTATTCTTTACGATCTTTCTTCTCCATTCGATATTATAGTTCTCCTTCCTCAATTAGCAAGTTTGTTTGCTTTGCTTTGGACTCTCAAGTTTGTTGACGGAAAGGAGTTTCTCGGTATCAGCCAAATACAACGATGGAAAGCCGGAACTTATAAAAAAGAAGAGCTTGATGAATCATCTTCTCTGCGGATTGAAGGTCCATACAAATTCAGCCGTCATCCGATTTATTTGTTTTCAATACTTTTTCTTCTGTTTCGCCCGACGATGAATCTTTTCTATTTTGTTTTTGTTCTTTGTTCGCTTCTCTATTTTTCAATCGGTTCCTTTTATGAAGAGAAGAAATTGGTAGAACGATTCGGCAGCGATTACGTCTCATATCAAAAAACTGTTTCAAAGATTTTTCCGGTAAAACCGCTGTTCCGGTTTCTTATAGAAAGATTCGTCTGGAAATGACCGGCGGTATTCTTATTCAGTTAAAAAAAAGTTAATTTTGTTAAAAGATTTTAGAGGATTACAATGCCAATAGATATTGGAGTTACAACCGTTACAAAATTAATGAATCAATCCGGCAGACCTTAAAAAGCTAACCGACTGATCATTGTTTTAGGAAAATAAAATGGGTAAATACGAACGATTGATAGAACAAATAGTTGGCGGTAGGGCTGATGCAAATATTTCTTTTAATGATTTGAGCCATCTACTGATTCATTTCGGCTTTGAGATGAGAGTCAGTGGAAGTCATCACATATTCAGAAAGAAAGGTATTGAAGAGAAAATTAATTTACAGAAAGATGGAAGTAAGGCAAAACCTTATCAGGTAAAACAAGTTCGACAACTGATTTTGAAATATAAAATTGAAGGTATAGAGTGATGGACAGATATGAAATTATAATATATTGGAGCGATGAAGACAAGGCTTATATAGCAGAAGTTCCGGAGTTACAGGGTTGTATGGCGCACGGAGAGAATTACGAATCAGCATTAAAAAATGCCAAAGAAGCGGTACGGCTTTGGATAAAAACCGCCAAAGAATTTAACGATCCTATTCCCGATCCGAAGGGACGTCGCCTTGTTTTTGCTTAAAATTATTCAAACACACTAAACAAAAAAGTTAATTTTGTTAAAAGATTTTAGAGGATTACCATGCCAATAGATATTAGATCAACAACCATCATCGGAGTTATTCATAACGGCGAAG
>JAVHOS010000241.1:0-2120 GCA_036170205.1 Ignavibacteriaceae bacterium
AGGGGAGAATCTTAACACAAAAATCGGAATATTATTACTCCGCTTATTAAAAACCGGAATCTTTTTATAAATATTCCAAAAAATCCTCTTTTTTATTTGCCTCTTATTTAAATAATATCTTATATTTGCAACCAATAATATAATTTTCCCTAAAAAAATTAGGCGCGGCATGATAGATAACTTAGATATTAAAATTCTCGAACTTCTTCAAGAACAAGGAAGAACAAAAAGAAACCAGCTCGCGGAAGCCGTAAGTATGTCAATTCCTTCTGTTAGCGAAAGACTTCACAAACTTGAGGGGAAGAAAATTATTGAAGGATATTATACCAAGATCAACCGGAAAGCTTTTGGGTATGATATTATGGCGTTCATTCTTTTGGTGATGGATTCTTCAAAGCATTACAAAATTTTAGGCTCGAAGGTGGAACAGCATCCGGATGTTCTTGAATGTCACTCAATTCTTGGTGAAGGTTCGCACATCCTTAAAGTGATTGCAAAAAATACGGAAGCGTTGGAAAAACTTCTCGCGGAAATTCAATCATGGCCAGGAGTAGTGAGCACAAAATCATTTTTCGTGCTTACATCAGTTAAAGAATCAACAAAAATTGCGCTGAAGTAATTCAGCTTAAATAAGCAACAAAACAAACATAAAAAAATAAATAAGAGGTTAGTTATGGCTAAGGAAATGTCAGCGATAGACAGCGTTCTCAAATATATCAAGGATAACAAGATACAGTTTGTGGATTTGAAATTCATGGATATGCCGGGACAGTGGCAGCATATTACTTTTCCGGTTACACAATTCAATGCCGGTTCTTTTGAAGATGGTTTCGGCTTTGACGGTTCTTCCATCCGCGGTTGGAAAGCAATTAATGAAAGCGATATGTTAATTATTCCCGATCCGAATACCATGTGGCTTGATCCCTTTGTTAACGCGCCAACGGTAAGTTTAACTTGCGATGTGTACGAACCGGCGACGAAAGAAAAATATTCACGCTGCCCGAGAAACATCGCGCAAAAAGCTCAAACATATTTACAATCAACCGGAATTGCTGATACGGTTTACTTTGGACCTGAAGCGGAATTTTTCGTTTTCGATGATGTTCGTTTTGATTCTTCACAGAACAGCAGTTTTTATTTTGTTGATTCGGTTGAAGGCAAATGGAACAGCGGCCGCGACGAAGGTCCGAACCTTGCCTATAAACCGAGATACAAAGAAGGATACTTTCCGGTTGCGCCAACCGATTCGCTTGTTGATCTTAGAAACGAAATGGTTCTCAACTTGATGAACGCCGGACTTGATATTGAAGCCCAGCATCACGAAGTAGCAAGCGGCGGACAGTGCGAAATTGATGTGCGTTTTCAGTCGTTAGTTTTGGCTGCCGATCAATTATTGATGTTCAAATATATTATTAAGAACACCGCTAAAAAGAATAACAGAACCGTAACGTTTATGCCTAAACCAATCTTCGGCGATAACGGAAGCGGTATGCACGTTCATTCAAGTTTATGGAAAAAAGGGAAGCCGCTTTTTGCCGGCAACGGATACGCGGGCTTGAGCGAAATGGCGCTCTATTATATCGGCGGTATCTTAAAACATGCTCCTTCTTTGTTAGCGATTACGAACCCGACCACAAACTCTTACAAGAGACTTGTTCCGGGTTTTGAAGCTCCGGTTAATTTAGCCTATTCACAAAGAAACAGAAGCGCATCGATCAGAATTCCGATGTACTCCAATAGTCCAAAGGCAAAACGTGTTGAATTCCGCTGCCCTGATCCATCAACAAACCCTTACCTTGCCTTCTCCGCAATTATGATGGCTGGTTTGGATGGAATTATCAACCGTATCGATCCGGGTGAACCGCTCGATAAGGACATTTACGATATGGAACCGGAGGAACTGAAAAATGTTCCGTCAACTCCGGGGAGTCTTGACGCGGCATTGGAATGTTTGAAAAAAGATCACGATTATTTACTTAAAGGCGATGTATTTACCGAAGATGTAATTGACACCTGGATAAAATACAAAACCGATAAAGAAATTAAACCGATGGCGCTTCAGCCGCATCCGTATGAATTTACTTTGTACTATGATGTTTAATTAATTTCCCCGATCTAGT
>JAVHOS010000242.1:0-2102 GCA_036170205.1 Ignavibacteriaceae bacterium
ATAATATATCTTAATCGTAATCGTAAACTTAATCGCAATCTCTTCTCCGTGAGGATTAAGATTATGATTAAGAAAAAGATTAAGAATGAAAAACTTTATTGTTTGTCAAAAATCATCGTACACCGCTTCATCGTTTTGCAGAAGCGAGTAAGAAAACTCCTGCGAGTTCGGATCGCTCGATATTGCTTTTATTTTTTTGTCTTTTGCTTCATCAACTAAAAATAAAACCCGTACAGTTTCATTTTTAGGAAGCACATGTTTTAACTGATCCGGCAAAATCAATCTGCCGTTCTGATCAACTTGCACTTGATATTCGTAAGCTTTCATAAGTCTCCCTTTCTACTTTTGAATGCCCATTAGTTCCTTTGCTGTTTGCAAATTTGTTTCTGTAATAATTTCTCCGCTTAGCAGTTTTGCCACCTCGCGGATGCGTTCTTCGTTTTTTAATTTTTTAATTGAACTTACAACTCTTTCTTCAACAACTTTTTTCTCAACCGAAAAATGTATGTCGGCAAGAGCTGCAATTTGCGGCTGATGCGTGATCGAAATGACTTGATGAAACGCGGCAAGATTTTTTAATGCTTGTCCGACTTTTTGAGAAATTCTTCCGCTGATGCCCGTATCAATTTCATCAAAGATGAGGAGAGGAAGCTTGTCATTCTTGGCTAAAATGGTTTTTAGCGCCAGCATAATTCGTGAGACTTCTCCGCCGGAAGCAACCTTGCTTAACGGTTTTGCATCTTCTCCTAAATTTGTCGAAATGAAGAATTCAACTTCGTCATAGCCGCGCGTGTTAAACCGAAAAGGAACTCCGTTCTTTTGTGAATTTTGCTCTCCAACCGTTTGTGTGATTTTAACTTCAAAGATCGATTGAGAAATTCCGAGTTCTTTTAAAACCTCTTTTACTTCTTTAGAAATTTTTTTCGCCAGCTCATTCCGTTTTTGAGATAATGTTGTAGCAAGTTTTGCAAGCGTTTCTTTTTGTTGATGAATACCATTTTCTAATTTTTCAATTTCTTCTTCAAAAGATTCGGCAAGTTTTATTTCTCCGACAATTTTTTCATAATGTTCAAGTAACGCTTGGAGAGTTCCACCATACTTTTTCTTTAAAAGATTGATTGACTGAAACCGGGAACGAAGTTCTTCAAGTTTTTGCGGCTCAAGTTCAATCTGCGTGTTATATTTGCGGACAACGTTTGTAATATCATTTATTACTGCGACTACCGATTGCAGTTCGCCCGAAGTTTCCACAAATGTTTTATCAATTTTTGCAAGTGCATTTATATTCTGCTGGACGCTGATCAGTGAATCATAAATTGATTTTTCAGAATCATAAAGCTGTTGGTAAACTCCGGTGGTAAGCTCAAGCAGTTGTTCTGAATTTTCAAGAATGTGTAATTCCGCGGCAATGCTTTCATCTTCGTTCTCAACGGGAGAAACAATTTCAATTTCTTTCCTCTGAAATTCATATAAATCTTTTTTTTCTTTTAAAAGATTTTCCTTTGCCCGCAATTCCGTTATATCTCTTTGAAGTTTGTTGAGTTGTTCGTACTCTTTTTTATATTCAACGAGAGGTTGTTCAAGACTTCCGAACTCATCGAGAAACGCAATGTGCGTTTCAGTTCTTAATAACGACTGATGCTCATGCTGACCATGTAGATCAACTAATAAATTACCAACTTCTTTTAATATATTTAACGCTACCGGTGTGTCATTCAGGAAACATCGGTTTGAACCTTTAACCGAAAGTTCACGGCGGACAATCAGTTCGTCATTTTTTTCAATTTCATTTTGTTCAAGCAGCCGTTCGATTTTTTTATTGTTGTCGGTAGAAAAAATTCCTTCAACAATCGCCTTCTCCGCTCCTTTACGGATAACCTCATTTGAAGCCCGCTCACCAAGCAGCAAACTCATCGCATCTATCAAAATAGATTTACCGGCGCCGGTTTCCCCTGTGATAATATTTAAACCTTTTTCAAATTCAATTGAAATTTGTTCAAGCAGAGCGTAATCTTTTATGTATAATGTTTTGAGCATTTCGGCTAATCTGTTTGTGACCTATCATTTGTCAAACGATATTTTGCAAGCATAATTCCGGAAAT
>JAVHOS010000243.1:0-2100 GCA_036170205.1 Ignavibacteriaceae bacterium
AATTAAAGCAAATGATTTCACTTCAACCAAGAAAATGATCTTGATGAAGTAATTCACGCGCTCTGTTCTTTATAAAGAAGGTTGCCCTGAAGAAGGGCAACGCTTCTTTTTTTTATGATTGAAATCGTTACTTCCTCTAAATAATGTTTACAAGAGGAACTCCTATAATTTAATTAAAACTATGAGGTCACTAATGTGGAGTAAATTTTTTAGGATTCCCGTGTTACTTCTCTTCTTAGCGATTGTTTATTACGGCTGCGTTGAAGAACCAACGATAACACCGGTAAGTAAACCTTTTACAGTAGCTAAATTTGGTAATTTTACCAATAACGTTAAGAACGTTAGAATCTTAGTTGATCCTGTATTTAACAAAAAAATTCCTTCCAGAATAACTGTATCTATTGAAGATTACGTGAAAGATTCTTTAACAGTAGTTTCATGGTCAAAGGAAATTACGAATCTCACGCAAAGTAATTACACAGACTATCTTGACTTTCCATCTGGAGACAGATATCTTATGATATATGATGCAGATAGTAAAAAAGTTATTTCATATAGATTATATTCTTTTATATCGTATGAAGAAACAACTTTTATATTAAGTGGATATTATTCAACGAATGCGAATAGCAACACTTTTGCCGTTACTGCGGTAAAAGAAGGAAATACCTACATCCAAGAGTTTATACAGAAGGATTCTTTGTCGCTTTACTTTTATAATTTGATTTCAACTGCTCCAAATGAAAACCCAATTAACTTAAAAATAATTTTACAGTATTCAACCAAAACTGATACAATGGTATTAAAAGATTCAGTTTTAGTGACTGGGTTAGCGTTTAAAGCTTCAAAAGGTAAAAATTTTGGTCAAAAAGATTATCGAATAGTTGTTATTAATGATACAAGCGCTACAAGCGTAGACACTTTAGCCGTTTTCCCGGAAAAGACATATTCTGATGCTTTGGGATTCCCTTTGGCAGGGTTTAAATATTTAGAAAACGGTTTCATGTATTCTTATTACATTACTAGTGATACTTCTAAAAAAATAGTCATAACGGAATTAAAAAGACTTCCTTTCGAAGTTAGACCCAAATAATTAGGGAGAATAATTATGAATTATAAAATACAAATTTTCACACTTTTACTTTTCATTCCTGCTTTTATTTTTTCACAAACAGGAAAAATTAGCGGAGTTGTAACGGATAAACAAACCGGTGAGCCGCTGATTGGCGCTAGTGTTTCAGTGATTGGAATTAATACTGGAGCGGCTACTAACCTTAATGGTGAGTTTGTTATTCTAAATGTTCCCGTTGGCGCTTATACTTTGAAAGCTACCTATATCGGGTATTCGGAAACAAAAATTGAAAATATCAGAGTCTCTACAAATATTACTACTAACGTGAATTTTAAAGTAAGTTCTGAAGCTGTTCAATTACAAACAATTACTATTGTAGCTGAACGTCCTTTGATTGAAAAAAATACGACGAATTCTACTAGTGTTATAAGCAGAGATGATATAACCAATTTACCGGTTAGAACCGTAACTGATATTGTTGGTTTGCAGGCTGGCGCCGTTGCAAAAGATGGAAACATCTATGTTCGTGGAAGCAGATCTGAAGGGATTGCTTACTATGTTGATGGCGTATTAGTAAATAACCCACTTTTGGGGAATGCGAAAATTCAGATGATTAATAATGCAATTGAAGAAGTGCAATTTCAAGCGGGTGGATACTCTGCTGAATTTGGTGGAGCTAATGGTGGAATTGTTAGTACTCAAAGCAGAGTAGGGAGAGAAAATTATGATTTTAGCTTTGAAGTTATCACAGATAATTTTAAAAAAGTTGGAAGCAAGTTCCTTGGCGGGTATTCTTATGGTTATAGTGAATACTCTTTTACTGCGGGTGGTCCTCTAATCCCCTCTTACAACAAATTGAAATTTTTTGTTGCTGCAAATAATAGTTATTCTCGTAGCCCGGCAGGTTTTTACAAAGGGTATGATTTTAAAAATATTTATGATCCGGGATTAGCTGCCTTAGGAAAAGCGGATACCTTTAATCTTTTTAGACCAGATGGATATCTTACTCAAAGAGGTTCAAACACCTA
>JAVHOS010000244.1:0-2081 GCA_036170205.1 Ignavibacteriaceae bacterium
GATTTGATTTCTTTTAAGAAAGTTTTAACTTGCACGCAATACAAATGCAGATTATATTTTCTTTGTAGATAAATTTAATATTAAACGGAACACAAAATGGTTTTACTTGGAATAGTTGTGGTACTTTCATATTTGATTGGTTCTATTCCAACAAGTTTGATAGTTAGCCGCGCGGCAAAAGGAATTGATATTCGCGAACACGGAAGTGGAAATGCCGGCGGGACAAATGTATGGCGTATCCTCGGCTGGAAATACGGATTATTAGTAATTCTTTTAGATGCGTTAAAAGGAGTCCTTGCCGTTGTATTGATCTCCCGCATTTATTATGGAAATTTTCCCTTCAACAATCTAACTCCGTTTGATGATTTTACACTCGTTCAATTAATAGCCGGAATTACCGCGGTGCTTGGACACGTCTGGTCTGTCTTCGCAAGCTTTAAAGGCGGTAAAGGAATTGCAACGGGAATGGGCATTTTAGTCTCGCTTGCAACCATCGATCTTTTAGTAGGTATTGGAATTTTCTTTCTCGCAATTTTTATTTCCAGGTATGTTTCACTCGGCTCCATACTTGCCGCTATCTCAATTCCTCTAACCATGATCATTAGAGAAAATGTTTTTCATGCGCATGTTGAAGGTTACGGCACGCTGCTTCCATTTTTAATTGGACTTGCAGTTCTGGTCGTCTATACCCACAGAAAAAATATTTCAAGAATCAAAAACGGCGTTGAAAACAAAATAAGTTTTGCAAAAAAGAAAAGCTAAATTGAAATGAAAATTGCGGTTTTAGGAGCAGGCGCTTTCGGAACTACGTTAGCCGTTCTGCTTCATTACAACGGACACAAAGTTACTCTTTGGGAATATAAAAAAAGTTTTGCCAAAGAGATGATCAAAAAACGCGAAAACAAAACTTACCTCCCCGGCACTCCACTCCCCGAAGAATTAGAAATCTCTTATAAATTACAAGATGTCGTTACCGATAAAAATTTAATAGTACTTGCTGTTCCTTCTCAATTTCTGCGAAGTGTAGTGGAGCAAATTTCCTTCGCTGATATTAAGAATACAATTTTTGTTAATGTGGCAAAAGGAATTGAGAATAAAACATTGATGACCATGTCGCAAATGTTGAAAGATGTTTTTCCGTTAATTCAAGATGAGCAATTGGGAATTATTTCGGGCCCAAGCCATGCCGAAGAAGTTTGTAAACGAATTCCAACGGCCGTGGTTGCCGGTTCAACAGTTAGGGAAACCTCAAAAACTATTCAAGCGGCATTCATGAATTCCTACTTCCGCGTTTATTCTTCAACCGATCTTTTAGGTGTTGAACTTGGCGGTTCTTTTAAAAATGTTATGGCTATCGGAGCGGGAATTATCGACGGCGCAAAGTTTGGCGATAACACAAAAGCCGCAATAATGACCCGCGGTATTGCGGAAATTACACGCATGGGAATTGCGATGGGAGCTAAACCTGAAACGTTTTCCGGTTTATCCGGCATCGGAGATCTGATTGTTACCTGCATGAGCCAGCACAGCCGAAACCGTTACGTCGGTGAGAAACTTGGAAGCGGTCTAAAGTTGAAAGAGATTTTGAAGAACATGTACGCTGTTGCTGAAGGCGTTGAAACAAGCCGCTCAGCTTCTGAACTTGCAAAAAAAGTTGGAGTTGATGCGCCGATTACCAACGAAGTTTATAAAATTCTTTTTGAAGATAAAGACGCAATTAAGGCAACAACCGATCTAATGTCCCGAGACATGAAAGAAGAATAACAACATTAGAATTTACTTCTCTCACAATTTCTTTCCTGAAAATTTCTTTATATTTCCGCACAAATTATTTCTTGTTAACTAACTTGATAAGGCGCTCTAATGGATAGAAGAAAATTTATTAAAGCCGGTCTCTTTACTTCAAGCGCGCTTGCACTTGGAAATTATTCAAATCTTTATCCTTTCCTCTCTTCCTCTCTCTCTTCCAATTATGATCTTGTTGCAATTAAAGGCGGGGAACCGGAGGCAATGTTCGATAAAGCAATCGCTTCTCTTGGAGGAATGAAAAAATTTGTAAAGAAGAATCAAAAGGTTGTACT
>JAVHOS010000245.1:0-10413 GCA_036170205.1 Ignavibacteriaceae bacterium
TGTAAAATCAATTGTTGAATGGCATGATGGAAATATTTCTGTGGAATCAATTCCAAACGGAGAAACTACTTTTACTGTTTCACTTCCGGCTTAAAGTTTTAATAATTTCTTAATCATAATCTTATTCTTAATCGGAATACAATCCTTTATTAAATTACCTTACGCAGAACCGAATTAGCTGATTTTACAAATAGATGATTTTTTAATTCTTAGTGAAACTGAGTTAGCTAAGTGTCTAAATGGTAAAAGTTTTCCCACCACTGAGATACTAAGTGCACAAGGAAACACTAAGAAAAAAATTTGTTTTGTGTAAGGTGAGTTATTAATAAAAATGCCGTTCTTCATTTTGTATCTTCAGACCGGCATTTTGCTTTCATTTCTAATTACATCAATTACCTTCTACGTTCTTTGACCTTGTCGTCTTCACTCCCACGATTGGTGTTTTTACGCGATGGTGCCGCCTCTCGTTGATCAGTTCTTCTGCTGGAATTTGGGACTGATCTTTCAATCTGACGATCTTGTGGTTGTGCTTGTACTTCACGTCTTCTTTCAACCGGTTTTGATTCAACCGTTTTTTCTTTTACAACTTCACGACTTCTCATCTCTTCCGGTTTGTTCCTTTTAACTTCTGTTTGTGGCTGCACTTGTACTTCTCTTTTTCTTTCACCACTTTTGGCAGGTTGTTCAACTGCCGGTTTACGATTATCTATTTTATTTTCGTCTTCAATAATTCTTTCATTCGTTCTAACTTTATTCCGTTCATCTACTTTTCCAGGTTGAGTGTTATCCAAGTTTCGTCTCCGTTCACCAACTTCAACTTTAGAGACATTAAGTGTTGATTGTCGATCACCACGTTCGATTAAAAAGTTTCTCTCGCCGGTCTGCGCTTGATTTCTCGGAGTTAAAATTTCAATTCTGTTTCCATTTTTAATTATCGAATTTCTATCAGTTGCCTCTACAGAGCTTCGTACCAATTCTCTTTGCTGAAGATTTCTTGCACCGCGTTCTTGTACTGTTCGATAATCTACTCCTCTATTGATCACTCTTTCTCTTTCATAACCATAATCGTTGCGCATTTTTGTTCCCCCGAAAATTCGTTCTTTGTATAACGGAGCTTCATAATAATCATATGCTCGTTGATGCCCGAAATATCTATATTTAACAAAATTCCAATGGTTAAAAGGTAAAGAAAAGTCAATCGAAAAATGAATTCCGGAATGAATGTTAAAAACTGCATAAGGAGGAAGCGGAGCCCAGCCGATATAATCATCATCATAACGCCATTCTACCCATGCCGGCGCCCATTGATAATCCGGAACCCAAATCCATCCGTAATAATCATCATAATGCCAGCGACCATAATGATAAACAACATATCCGAATGGCTCGTAAGAATCCCAATACCAGCCGTCATTCGTCCAAACCCAAGTTCCCTGCGCGTACGGCTGCCAGTGGCGGTTATGGATTCTTGGTTTCCAAACAACCAATCCGTCGTCTATTTCAATCCATCTTCCGTATGGAGAAAGGTTAGAATAAAAATAGTTGAAACCAATTCCTGCTTGATAATGGTTGGCTTCTACTTTTTCAAGTAAGAAAAAGAGGGAAATAACTGCGGTAAATAAAACTAACTTTTTCATGATACACCTCAAATGTTTCTTTTAATTAATCAATCATCGTGCCGAAAAAAATATATTAAAAAAGAAGCTTCTTTACTAAAAGTGTGTAATGAATTGTACACTTCATCAATTTTCTGCACAAAAAGATTTTACAACCGAAATCTCGGCTTTTGGTCATTCCTCAATGGTCGTTGAGAACTTTCGGTCTTTCGCAAATTGTAGATTGCTAACCTTAGGACGAAAACTCCTTCCAACTGTTCCAAATTACTGAATTCATTCTTATGTTTGCTTATCGATTTAATTACTAAACCGAAATTCAATTTGAATTAAAAGAAACTTGAGGATGAGCATGAGATTTTCATTGAATATAGATCATATCGCGGTTTTACGAAATGCGCGCGGAGAAGTACAACCTGACCCGGTTACAGCCGCATTATTGGCTGAGCAAGTAGGAGTTGACGGAATTGTCGTTCATCTGCGTGAAGATAGAAGACATATCAACGAACGCGATTTGCGTCTGCTTCGCGAACTAATTACAACTAAACTTGATTTGGAAATGGCTGCGGTTGAAGAAATTATCGGCATTGCATGTGATGTGCAACCAGAACTTGCAACCATCGTTCCGGAAAAGCGCCAGGAACTTACTACCGAAGGGGGCATAAATGTTATCGATTCGATCAGTCTTTTAAAATCAACAATAAAAGATTTGCATAAACGTGAAATCGAAGTATCACTTTTCATTGAACCTGAGATTGAACAAATTGATGCTGCAGCCGAAATACAATCCGACTATATTGAAATCCATACAGGAACTTTTGCTAACGCTCTAACTGAAGCAGATAAATTTGACGAGTTGGAAAAAATAAGATTAGCCGCGAAACATGCAAAAAAACTTGGACTTGGAGTGAATGCCGGACATGGTCTTAATTATTCAAATATAAAAATCTTCCGCGAAGTTGAAGGAATTGATGAAGTGAGCATCGGGCAAGCTGTAATTGCTCGCGCTGTGTTCGTCGGACTTAAAGAAGCTGTTCAGGAAATGATGAGACTTCTTAAATGATTACTAAATCCTTCTTTTCTAAAAGAAAAGAAGGATTTACGTCTAATTTTTATTCCCCGAAATGCTCATCAAGAATAGTGGTCACTTGTTGCTTCGATTGAATACTACTTGTAGCTTTAACTACTTTTCCATTCTTGTAATAAATAACAAACGGAATTCCGCGGAATGATTCGCACTCTTTTAGATCTCGGATCACATGTGCATCGGGAATATCAAATTCCATATCGGCAAATTTTACATTTTTATATTCGGGTTCTAACTCCTGCATAACAGAATAAACCGGGATGCACATCGGTCCCATTCTTCCGCAGCAAACCATTACATTTTCATTTTCTTGCAGTAACTTTACATGTTCTTGTTCAGACAAAATATGCGTTAAGTTTGTGTGTAACATTCTTTCACCTTTTTTTAATTAAATGATTTCTGATTTTTGTTTGGTTGGATGTATAATTAACTGAAGAGATTCATTTAACTTGAGAGTAAACAAAGCTTAAAAGGAATTATTCTCCATTCGCGGTTGTTATTTGTAAAGTAAAATATTTTTTATTGAATTATTGAAAGAAGCAAAATGAAATATAAACTCCTTGGAAAAAGCGGATTGCGCGTCTCAGAAATTTGTCTCGGCACAATGGGATTTGGTGAGGCATGGACTTACGGTGCAAATAAAGAAGGCAGTAAAAAAGTTTTCGATGCTTTCGTAAATGGCGGCGGAAATTTTATTGACACCGCAAACCGTTACACTGAAGGTTCAAGTGAAAAGTATCTTGGTGAATTTATCCAGGCAGAACGAAACAATCTTGTCATCGCAACAAAATATACACTTTACACGAACCGCGGCAACGTAAATGACGGCGGGAATCATCGGAAAAACTTAATCCAATCGGTTGAAGGAAGTTTAAAAAGATTACAAACTGAATACATCGATTTACTTTATCTTCACGCATGGGATTTTACCGTTGGGATTGAAGAAGTCCTCCGCAACCTGCAGTATCTTGTTCAATCGGGAAAAGTTTTGCACATCGCAATTTCCGACACTCCTGCGTGGATCATTTCGCAAGGAAACGCAATTGCAGAACTTCGCGGATGGAGTTCATTTGTTGCAGTTCAATCTGAATATAGTTTAACACAACGAACACCTGAACGCGACATAATTCCGATGTGCAATACAAACAACGTCGCCGTTACGGCATGGGCTCCCTTGGCTGGCGGAGCGCTTACTGGAAAATATTTAAATCAAACCGACTCTTCTCTTCGACTAAAACCGGAAAGCGCCCGCTTGAATGAACGGAATACTGCAATCGCAAAAGAAGTTTTATCCGTTGCGAATGAGATTGGTTGCACGGCGGGAAACGTTGCGCTGAATTGGATTCGCAAACAAACGGGAACAATTATTCCGATCGTTGGCGCCAGAAAAGAAGAACAAATAAAAGATAATTTGAATTGTTTGAATTTTGATTTAACCGGAGAACAAATGAATCGTTTGAATGAAGTAAGCAAAATTGATCTTGGCTTTCCGCATGATTTTCTGAAATCTGAAGTTGTAAAAGAAGTTGTCTTCGGCGGAACGAAAGACCAAATTCAATATTGATTTTTTTTCGTAAATTGTTTTCCAATTTTATTCCGAAAGATCTATGAAGTGTAAGTTATCATTTATTCTCCTTTTAATTTTATCGTCTTCTTTTTTTGCACAATCTCCGCATGGTAAATTGTTAAAGATCGATTGCGGCGATTGTCATTCGCCAAAAGAATGGCGTCCTTTAAAAAGCGACTTAAAATTTGATCATCAATCAACAAACTTTGCTCTCATCGGGCAGCATCAAACTGTTCCTTGTAAATCGTGTCATCGAACTTTAGTATTTAATAAAGTTGACCAAAACTGTAACGCTTGCCATTTTGATGTTCACAATTCAACAACTTCATTTGTTTGCGAAAAATGTCATACACCTGAAAGTTGGCTTGTAACAGATGTCAGAGCTCTGCATCAAAACAGCCGGTTCCCTTTGGTCGGAATGCACTCTGTTGTTCCCTGCGAAGACTGCCATAAAAATTATGCTCGTTATCAGTTTGATATTATCGGTGTGCAATGTTTCGATTGCCATGCAACGCAATATTATTCTACTAAAGATCATCTAGCAAGAGGTTTCAATACACGCTGCGAAACTTGTCACGTTTTAGGGAACGATTGGAGTTTTTATCATGACGGTATGTTTCCGATATATTCCGGTTCACATCAGGGTACGTGGAATGCTTGCAGCGATTGTCATACTTCTGCGACAAGTTATCTGATTTTTACTTGCATTGATTGTCACGAACATTCAAAGAGCAAAATGGATTCGAAGCATGATGGAGAAGTTAGCGGCTATGTTTATGAGAGTAATGCGTGTTATTCGTGCCATCCGCAAGGCAGTGGAGAAGGTGGTTGATGAAAAAGATAATTTTTCTTCTCGCCGTTTGTACTGCTGTTCTTTTCTCTCAGAAGGAACAGAAAACTTTTGGAACGGTAACATATATTTCTTCACAAAATTTTTATGTCCGTTTTGAGAACACCGCTGTTGTTGCGGTTGGTGATACAATTTATCTTACCGAAACCGGAACACACGCAGGAATAATAAAGTATTCGTCTTCTCAATCTGCAGCATGTTCGTATCTCTCCGCAACCGGGATCGATATAAATGCTCAGGTTTATGTCTTATCGGCTAAAAAAGATGTTGACAACCAAACCAATAATCGAAATACCGATGTGAACGACCCATCACTTTGGAATGATCTTAACACAACAAAAACTTTGAATGTAGTTTCAGAAAATAATTTTGATTTCAGCGGCAGAATTTCTGTTCGCTCATTTACGAATTATACCACAACAACTACGCGCGCGCAAAATCAATACTGGCGGTATGGACTTTCGCTGCGAAGCAATCAGGTTTATATAAAGCATTTGGAATTCCAATCTTCAGCAACATATGGTTACCGCGCCGATAATTGGAAAAATTCTGGAAGCGTTTGGAACAATCTGAAAGTTTACGACTTCTTCTTTTCGTACAAACCTACGGAATCATTCACTCTTCAAGCGGGAAGAATTAGAAATCAAATTCTCTATTCCCTTTCCACCTTTGATGGTGTTTTGTTTGATTATTCTTTTTCAAAATTCACGCTCGGTACATTTGTCGGCTCGCATCCCGACTGGCAGAATATGGGGGTGAACGTCAAGTTGATGCAGTACGGCGCGTTCCTTTCGCGCGAGGACTCGCTCGGCAAACTTCGCATGAGCAATAATCTCTCTTTTGCAAATCAAACTAACTCCGGCAAAACCGATCGCAGATTTTTGTATTTCCTTCACCGGACACGTTTAATAAATTTTTCTTTTGCGCTTTCGTCTGAGTTTGATCTTTATGAAGTTGCGATGCATTCGGCTAAATCTGTTTTTAAACCAACAAGCATTTATGCTTCAACCGTTTACCGATTTGATAAAAAACTTTCGATAGATCTTAGTTATGATGCGCGCAAAACAATTTATTATTTCGAATCATTTAAGTCTGTGATCGATAGCGTCCTTGATTCACGAATGAGACAGGGCATTCGTTTGGGGGCGTATTATCAATGGTTCCGCACTCTCTCGGTAGGACTCAACGGTGGATTCGCAAAACAAAATGATGACATACATCCTTCTTTTAATGCCGGAACTTCCGTTGCATTAAGTGAACTTACAAAACTAAATTTTACTTTGATAGCTGATTTCACTTACTTGCAAAGCAATTATCTGAATGGATTTTCATATGGAGTAAAAGTCAATAAAAACTTTCTTATAAATTCTCTTGCTGCGGGACTGGGGTTAAGGAGAGTCGATTATCTTTTTGCGCGTAATACATCCGACGGCATTGCTCAAAACATAGTCGATGCCGATCTCCACTGGATGATGTTCAAATCTCTTTATTTGAATTTTGTTTACGAATTTGTTTCAGAAAAAAGAATAACGTCGAACAGAATATTTGTCGGCTTTAGTCACTCGTTTTGATAACATTATAAATTCAACCGAAAAAATACTTGGATAAAAAAACTCCCTCCCGCTACCAACTAATAGCTGCGTTTGCATCGGTCTATATTATTTGGGGTTCGACATACCTGGCAATAAAATTTGCTATCGTATCGTTCCCCCCGTTTTTAATGGCGGGAGTACGCTTTCTTATTTCATCCTTAATAATTTTTGCCATCGCCAGATCCTTCAGCAAAGAAAAAATAAAACTAAGTTATTGGAAAGACGCGTTCATCATCGGTGGCGCATTGCTCCTTGGCGGAAACGGCGGAGTAGTTTGGGCTGAACAGTATGTTCCTTCCGGCTTAACTGCACTAATCGTTGCGACGGTTCCGATATGGATGGTACTTTTCGATTGGATGCATCCGCACGGAAACAAACCTACTTTAAAAATAGTCAGCGGATTAGTTTTGGGATTTGTAGGATTACTGATAATGATAAGTCCAACATCGATTTTCCAGGGAGAACATGTTAATCCATTGGGTGCAGTTGCGCTTTTAATTGCTACATGTTCGTGGGCTGCCGGTTCTGTTTATTCAAGAAGAGCCGATCTGCCTAAATCAAAATTTCTTACCGTTGCGATGGAAATGTTTACCGGAGGAGCGCTTCTTGTTTTAGCCGGAACGATAACCGGCGAGTGGAATTATTTTCATTTTGCAAATGTTACTTCATCCTCCGTTTCCGCGTTCTTTTATCTTATTACTTTTGGTTCGGTGATTGGGTTTACCTCTTACATTTGGCTGTTGGATGCTGCCGGTCCCGCGCGTTCATCAACCTATGCTTACGTTAATCCGGTAATAGCAGTATTGCTTGGATGGATAATCGGCGGAGAAGAAATTACTTCGCGAATTCTCTTCGCCGCTCTCTTCATTATTCTGGGAGTGGTTTTCATTATAACAAAGAAAGAGTTTTTCAGATTTAAGAAAAAAAATACCGTGATTAAAAAACTCTAAACTGGTTTTTAGACCGGTACCTTCTTCTTTATCACCGCCGCAACAACGAGCGAAGTAACCGTTCCCATCATCAACGCGCCAAAGATACCTTGAAGGATGTAGCTTTTCAGATTAAAATAATCTTTTGCTTCCTGCACGGACATTTTTCCTATCCTAACTGAATATTCCTGAAAATCTGTAAAGAAATGAGGATTGATAAGATAGTGAAATATTAAAATAACTGCCGGACTTAACACCGCCACAACACCCGAAACATAAATACCGGTTAGTAGAGCTTTTAAAAAAGTTATCTCCCCTCCCAGATCGCTTCTTTTAGCAAAAATGGAATAAGTCATAATTACAATTGCGGGAACTGCGAAGAAATTTGTAATCACCGCGTGAAAGTTTTTGTATGTGGTCTGCAATCCAAAAACAAATTCAAACAACAGCCAAAATAATTGCGCTGCCGAAAATAAAAGTCCGAATTTAATTTCCGTTTTCATCTTTCCATTCCTATAAATACTTCCTAATTCGTAATTCGTAATTCCTAATTAATTTCTACTCTTCATCGCTCCGTAGCTGTTCAAGCACGCTAAAATCCTCAAGCGTGGTAGTATCGCCTACAACCGTTCCGCTTGTTGCAATTTCTCTTAACAACCGGCGCATAATCTTTCCGCTTCTTGTTTTCGGCAAGCCTTCAGAGAATCTTATCTCATCAGGTTTGGCAATATGCCCGATCTCTTGCGCAACATGATTACGCAATTCTTCTTTTAAAAGAAGCGAAGGAACTTTTGTGTTTTCGAGAGTAACAAAGGCAACAATCGCGCTACCTTTAATTTCATCGGGACGAGCGACAACAGCCGCTTCGGCAACATCATGATGACTTACCAGTGCGCTTTCAATTTCTGCTGTTCCTAAACGATGACCTGAAACGTTGATAACGTCATCAACTCTTCCCATCACCCAGAAATAGCCGTCACTATCTTTTCGTGCGCCGTCACCGGTAAAGTAGTATCCTTTATAATCGCTGAAGTATTGTTTTTTGAACCTTTGATTATCGCCATAAATTGTTCTAAGCATTGAAGGCCAGGTATCTTTAATGATAAGAAATCCGCCTGAACCGGGAGGAACCGGTTTTCCTTTTCTATCAACTACTTCTGGCAGAACTCCAAACATCGGCAGCGTACAAGAACCCGGTTTGGTTGGCGTTATTCCAGGTAAAGGAGAAATCATAATTGAACCGGTTTCTGTTTGCCACCAGGTGTCAACGATTGGACATTTTCCTTTTCCGATAATTTTATGATACCACATCCAGGCTTCGGGATTTATCGGTTCGCCAACGGTTCCAAGCAATCGCAAACTTGATAAGTTATGTTTCAGTACCCACTGTTCTCCCCAGCGAATGAAGGCACGAATGGCAGTCGGCGCCGTATAAAAAATATTGATTTTATATTTATCTATGATGCGCCAGAATCTATCAGGTTCAGGATGATTCGGAGCGCCTTCGTACATAACCGATGTAGCGCCATTAAGCATCGGACCATAAACTACATATGTATGACCCGTTACCCAGCCAATATCAGCAGTACACCAAAAGATATCTTCATCTTTTAAATCGAAAACTGTTTTAGTCGTTAAATAGGCATTAACCATGTAACCTGCTGTAGTATGAAGAATTCCCTTTGGTTTACCGGTTGTGCCTGAAGTATAAAGGATGAAAAGAGGATGCTCGGAATCAACCGGAGTAGCCTGATTAATATCATTTACCGATTGCATAATTTCATGCCACCAGTGATCGCGTCCAGGATACATTGAAATATTTGAATCAGGAATTCGGCGGTACACTATAACATTTTCAACTGTTGGCGTTCCTTCCAGAGCTTTATCAACAGCAGGTTTCAAATAAACTAAATTGCCGCGGCGCAGCGCAGCATCTTGTGTAATAACAAGTTTAGCTTGCGCATCGTTAATTCTATCTTTCAAAGCCTCGGAACTGAAACCGCCAAATACGACAGTATGCACAGCGCCAACACGAGCGCAGGCTAATATTGCAATTGCAAGTTCGGGAACCATTCCCATATATACAGCAACGCGGTTCCCTTTTCCAATTCCCAATTGTTTCAAAACATTTGCAAATTTACAAACTTCGCGATACATAACCTGGTAAGTAAGGATTCGGGTTTCGCCCGGTTCACCTTCCCAGATTATTGCCGCTTTATTTCTTCGCCACGTTGTTAAATGGCGGTCAAGGCAGTTGTAGCTTAAATTTGTTTTACCGCCGACGAACCATTTAGCGTTAGGCGGATTCCATTGTTTTACTTTTGTCCAATATTTAAACCAATGCAACTCACCTGCAACATCTCCCCAAAACTTTTCTGGGTTGAGTATGGATTCCTTGTACATCTTCTTGTACTTCGCCATTGATTTGATGTTGGCGCTTTTTGTAAATTCTTTATCTGGATAAAACACACGTTTTTCGTCCATCACGGATGTTATATTTTCTTGTGATTGGGACTGAGAACTATTCTTCATTTCGGCTCCTCTTTGAAATAACTTAATTGTGTTTGTAAAATAGAGATTGAATTGAAAATATCAAATAGAATTGGATGAATTTTATTTGGAGAAGGGAACTTAAAAAGAGAGACTAATCTTCGTCGTCGGGGGAGTTAAGAAATATTTGATCTTCTGAGATGAATACTTTTGAACAAAGTTCTCCATTAAACTTGCCGGTTTTTTTGCAGTTAGCAAAATTGTCTTGTATTTTTTTCTTGTTTT